>NZ_AMFF02000110.1:0-24123 GCF_000297215.2 Piscirickettsia salmonis LF-89 = ATCC VR-1361 | reverse complement strand
TACAGACCTAACGGTCTTTCGCAACTCCGCTCTGCTAAAAACCCGAACCTACCTCGGCCTACTCACCCCGTGCTTAGCACTCCATGGCTCGCAGCGGGAGCAATAAAAGTGATAGGAAAACATTTAAAAAAAGAGGTTCATATATCAGCAATATCTCTACTAATGGCATATATGGCAGTAAAGCTAACTTGTAATATACTTTTTTTCTACCATATTCAATTAAACTTAGGTGGAGCCACATTAAAGTTAACTTACTCTGCGATATTATACCCTTTAGTCTATGTTTTGATGGATTGGATGGTGATATGCTACGGGACTATATGGACGATGTTTCTGATTTTATTCGGAGTTCTACTTGATGGTTTTTCATCCGGTATGATTTCATCAACTCAATTCATAACTATTCCTCATAGCTTGGGCTCTAACGAGTTAATGTTAACTCAAAGTGTACACAATCTATCACAGGGTATTTGGTCACTATATTGGCACGGGCTTGCAGGTTCTATTATTGCATATATTTCAGAGCTTCTACTCTTTAGCTGGCTATACAATAGACTATTTAATAAAAGCTTCTGGTTATCCTCTATAGCATCAATTTGCACAACACTCGCCATTCATAACGCAATATGTGATTATCAAATGTTTGCCGGTTCACCAGATAGGTTAGATTTAATCCTATCAAATTATGGAGTCAATTTAATTGTAATTATTGCATATACAACATTCATTTCAGTTCTTAGAAAGAAATTTAATAGTAGTGCATCCAATCAATTGTCTTGATCTAATAGCAAAGAAATAGAGCTCAAACGATAAAATTTAGAACTTTATCATGTAACTCATATTAAATGTTGAGCTCGTAAAACGATTTATTTTTCAAAACGTGAGGAAATGCATGATGGTACTGTACTGATTGGTTTATTTATCAAAAAATTTGAATTTGCTAAGGCAATTTAAATAAAGCAATGCAATGGATGCATGATCAATTTTTTGGGCTTTTTTATGAGCCCTATCTTTTTCTTTTTAACAAAATAACATTGTCACCCAGAGCAGCTTCTTCACGCTGCAAGTGACTCTCCGCACATAACTTATTTAAATCCCGCGCACTTGCTAACAACTGTTGCAACGTCCCCCATAATTCAGCAAAAGACCCATGCATCATTTGCGAAAATCGTATACAACGACCTAGCTCATTACTACTTTTACGCTGGCGCTCTAAGCTTAATTTAAAATCTAAGCCACGCAACCGCCGCTCAATGTCTACTGATGAAGATTGACTAATCAACTCTTCAGTCCACTGCTCGCGTAATGCTTCTAATTTTTCAGGGTTATTTTGTGCAAGTGCAACCAGCTCTTCAAAAGAGTAGCCATGAATATCAATATTTTTTCTAGAAGTAAAACTATCCATCATTCAGCTCTGTGACATTTAATTAATTAAAAATCAAAGAATAATACTAAGATTAAGATATTAAGATAAATAAAAATAATCTTTAGCTAGAAACACTGTATCAGGATAAGACATCAAAAACAAGAAATGGTGGCCGGAGGCGGAATCGAACCGCCGACACGAGGATTTTCAATCCTCTGCTCTACCAACTGAGCTATCTGGCCAGCATGAAATGGCGCGCCCGGAAGGATTCGAACCTCCGACCGCCTGGTTCGTAGCCAGGTACTCTATCCAGCTGAGCTACGGGCGCGTATAAAGAACAAATGGCGTCCCCTAGGGGATTCGAACCCCTGTTACCGCCGTGAAAGGGCGGTGTCCTAGGCCTCTAGACGAAGGGGACGTAAACCTTCTATGCAAGACTCTTGTCTTGCTTTGACTCACAGATCTAAAGATCATAAATCAATGGGGTGGATGATGGGGCTTGAACCCACGACCACCGGTACCACAAACCGGGGCTCTACCAGCTGAGCTACACCCACCATAGCGAAAATGGTCGGGACAGGAAGATTCGAACTTCCGACCCCCTGTACCCAAAACAGGTGCGCTACCAGGCTGCGCCATGCCCCGACTCGACGGAGACAGATATTACCCAAGCCTCCGATAAATTGCAAGTTTTTTTATCAATTTTTCTTCATCCTCCTAGATATAGGGGTGTGGATAAAGTTATCCACCATATTCAGTGTTTATCCACAAGAGCAACCTCTATATTCAGCAATCAATCCCGGGTATACTCAAGAGTTCTGTTTAACAAGGCCAAGTTTATTCTTAAATCCTTCAAAATTCTTAAGATAAACATAGGATAAACATAGATAGAATGTAATGAGTACTATGAATCAGCTAGCGACAACATCACCACATGATATATATACGTTTCAAGGGCTAATCTTAACCTTACAAGAGTACTGGGCCACACAAGGCTGTGCTATTTTGCAACCCTATGACTTAGAAATGGGTGCCGGGACCTTTCATCCAGCAACTTTTTTGCGTGCTGTTGGCCCTGAACCATGGAGTGCCGCCTATGTGCAGCCATGCCGTCGTCCAACCGATGGTCGTTATGGTGAAAACCCAAATCGCGGCCAACATTATTACCAATTTCAAGTCGTTATTAAGCCCTCACCGCTGAACCTTCAAGAACTCTATTTAGGCTCATTACAAGCACTGGGCATTGACACACTCGAGCATGATGTGCGCTTTGTTGAAGATAATTGGGAGTCTCCCACCTTGGGTGCTTGGGGTTTAGGCTGGGAAGTCTGGCTCAATGGTATGGAAGTGACACAATTCACCTACTTTCAACAAGTCGGTGGTATGGACTGCTCTCCAGTCACCGGTGAGATCACTTATGGCTTAGAACGGATTGCCATGTATGTTCAGGGTGTAGACTCGATGTATGACTTAGTCTGGACTGATGGGCCACTCGGTCGCATTACTTATGGTGATGTATTTTTACAAAATGAAGTTGAAATGTCAGCCTATAACTTTGAGCACGCCCCAGTGCCTGAGCTATTAGAGCAATTCAATCATTGCGAAACACAAAGCCAACACCTGATTAATAAAAACTTGCCCTTGCCTGCTTACGAAATGATGGTCAAAGCCTCCCATATATTTAATTTGCTCGATGCTCGTCATGCCATTTCTGTCACCGAGCGCCAGCGCTATATCCTGCGTGTGCGTGCGCTATCACGGGCGATCATTGAAAACTATTATCAAGCACGCGAAGCGCTCGGCTTTCCTATGCTAAAGCAATCTGACAATCAAATAAAAAATAAGGAGTCAGTGTAATGGGTCAGGCTACAGAATCATTTTTATTTGAAATTGGCACTGAAGAATTACCGCCTAAAAGCCTAGAAAATCTAGCCATTAGCCTAAAAAATAGCTTTGTAACCGCTTTAAAAAACGTCAAACTCAATCACGGCGAAATTGAGCTATTTGCAGCGCCACGACGCATCGGCCTCTTAATTCAACAACTCGATACCATACAGCCGGATCAAACGATTGAGCGTCGCGGCCCAGCGATACAAGCAGCTTTTGATCAAGACGGCAAACCTACCCCAGCAGCTTTAGGCTTTGCGCGTTCCTGCAACGTTAGCTTAGAGCAAATCGAGCGTTTAGAAACAGCTAAAGGCCAGTGGCTCTTTTACAAACTACTGAAAAAAGGTGCTAAAGCCACTGATTTACTGCCAAGCATTGCTGAACAGGCAGTAAAAAAACTACCTATCGCCAAAGCCATGCGCTGGGGAGCGAATAAAACACAATTTGTCCGTCCTGTGCATTGGCTTACCATGCTCTATGGTGCGGATGTTGTCACTGCAAAAATTCTAGAGCTCACTGCCGATCGCATCACTTATGGCCATCGTTTTCATAGCAGCGGGGCGATTTCACTGGCCCATGCCAATGATTATGCCAATACCCTGAAAACCACAGGCTATGTTATTGCCAGTTTTCATGAGCGTCGCAACCTCATCAAAAATCAATTAGAAAATATCGGCACCAAAGTCAATGGCCAAGTTCATATTCATGATGATTTACTCAATGAAGTCACAGCCCTTGTCGAATGGCCAGTGGCATTACTGGCAAATTTTGATAAAGCATTTCTCAACGTCCCTCAAGAGGCGCTCATCTCATCAATGCAAGTGCACCAAAAGTGTTTTGCTGTATTAGAAGCGCAAACGGGTAAAATGCTACCCCATTTTGTCACTATCAGTAATATCAGCAGTAAAAATCCAGCAACAGTGATATCTGGCAATGAGAAAGTGATGCGCGCACGTCTTGCCGATGCTGCCTTCTTTTACCAAACAGATAAAAAGCACACGCTCGAATCACATTTAGAACGGCTAAAAACAGTCACTTTTCAGGCGAAATTAGGCAGCGTATACGAACGCGCCGAGCGTCTAGCCTCCATCAGTGGCTTTATTGCCACACACTTAGCCGCCGATATTAATCTTGCCAAACGCGCCGGCTTACTCGCTAAAACTGACTTAATGAGTGAAATGGTGATGGAATTTCCTGAATTGCAGGGCATTATGGGCCATTACTACGCGCATCATGATGGTGAAGCCAATGATGTTGCTCTTGCACTAGAAGAACAGTATTTACCCCGTTTTGCTGGAGACAAGTTGCCACAATCAATGATCGGCGCTGCCGTTGCGCTGGCTGATAAAATCGATACCTTAGTCGGTATCTTCGGTATTGGCCAAAAGCCAAGCGGCGATAAAGACCCTTTTGCACTACGTCGCGCCGCTTTAGGCTTATTACGCATCATTATCGACAACAAGCTCGCGCTTAATCTTACTGATCTAATTCAGTACTCGATTACGTTATATAGCAATAAACTCAATAATAAAAACACAGAACAAGATGTCCTCCAATTTATCAACGAACGCTTACCTGCCTATTATGCTGAACAAAGTATTAGCCCAGACACGCTCGAAGCGGTAACTAGTTTACAATTAAGCCAACCACTGGATATCGACCAACGCATTCAAGCTGTGCATCGTTTTCGTCAACTAGAAGCTGCCACAGCATTGGCGGCAGCCAATAAACGGGTTAAAAATATTCTAAACAAGCAACGACCAGCGACATGCACGATCGATGCTGAATTATTAATAGAAAAAGCAGAACAAGAGCTCTATCAAGCAATTTGTGCAAAACAAGCTGAGGTTCAGCCCTTGCTCACTGAACATGCCTATGACCAAACCCTCGAGTCATTGGCCAGCTTACGCCACCCAGTTGATCACTTTTTTGACCATGTTATGGTCATGGCAGAGGATACAAGCTTACAAGCTAACCGTTTGGCCTTATTAGCAGAACTTCGCCAACTGTTCTTAAAAGTCGCTGATATTTCTTACTTACAAAACTAAATGTAATGACAGTGGCCCAACAGATTGATTCTTCTACCAAACATAATTACTTTAGTTAATTTTAGAAGAATCAGCCAAGGCTAAGTCAAGTATATTTATTTTTGCCCTTTAAAAATAAAAAAGTAAAAGTAACTGAGAGTATTAATTATGAGCGAACCTATTCTGCCAGCAAAAACGGTTGACGCATCTGCTGTCCATGAGCATGTCTATAAAATCTTTCCAAATGATCTGAATGCCCACCGTACCGTATTCGGCGGCTTAATCATGGCTACCTTAGACCGTATTGCCTTGGTGGTTGCTGAGCGTCATAGCGGCCATGTCTGTGTCACCGTATCTGTTGATGCCATGCATTTTCTCGCCCCTGCCAAAGATGGCGATACCTTAATTTTTAAAGCAGCGGTTAATCGCGCGTGGGGCAGTTCGATGGAAATTGGCACCAAAGTAATTGCTGAGAACAGCTACACCGGCAATCAACGCCATATTCTTTCCTCCTATTTTACCTTTGTCGCTCTAGACGAAAACGAACAATCTGCAAAGATCCCGGCAATTATTGCCAAAACCATGGATGAACAACGCCGCTTTAACGAAGCTCAATTACGTCGTGATTTACGCTTACAAAACAAACAAACTATTGCCACCTCACGCCAACAAAAAACAGGTTAATCGTAATTATGCAAATCAAACCACTGATTATTTTAGACCGTGATGGCGTCATCAACGAAGACTCTGAGCACTACATCAAATCAGCAGCAGAGTGGCAACCCATTGAACACAGCTTAACCGCCATTGCCAAATTAAACACGGCTCATATTAAAGTTGCGATTGCAACGAATCAATCCGGAATTTATCGCGGCTATTTTACTCTGGCCACCTTGCACACCATGCACAAAAAAATGGCTCACCTACTCGCAGAGCAACACGGCCACATTGACCGCATTGAATATTGCCCTCATGGGCCAACAGAAGGTTGCTCATGCCGTAAACCTGCCCCTGGTATGCTTAAAACCATTATCACTCACTTTCAGCTTACCCCAGAGCACGCTTATTTTGTTGGCGATAGTTTTAAAGATATTCAAGCAGCTCAGGCCATTGGTTGCACACCGATTTTAGTACTGAGCGGTAAAGGCGGTGATACCCTAAAAAAACACCCAGAACTTGAAAAACAAATTAAAATATTTCACACTCTGAATCACTTTGTTAACGAGTTATTAGCCAATGCAAATACAACAGCCTAGTTTTTTTCTAAAAGCGACCTCACTGATACGCTCAATAGTTTATTATTTAATCGTTGGCATTGTGACCTTATTTATCAGTATTACATCGATTATTACTTTACTGCTGCCCTTTAAAGTACGTTATCGCTACATTATGGCTTTCTGCCCAATTGCCTTGTTTTGCGCACGCTGGATCTGCGGCATTCGTTATGAAATTCAAGGCCAAAAACATCTGGCCAATGAAAAAGTTGCTGTCATTATTAGCAATCATCAATCCGCCTGGGAAACCTTTTTATTTCCGGCAATGTTTCCACCATTAGCGATTATTATCAAACAGTCTTTATTAAAAATTCCATTTTGGGGTTGGTCATTTGCTTCTCTAGAACCCATTGCTATTAATCGTCATGATGGCAAAAAAGCCTTACTACAAATCCTTCGTCAAAGTAAAGCGGCTGTTGCCAAAGGTCGCTGGATTGTCATCTACCCAGAAGGTACACGCTCAGAACCTGGTCAACTAGCCACTTTTAAAAAAGGCAGTGGCGTTCTTGCCGCTTCTTTGCACCAGCCAATTTTTCCTATCGCCCATGATGCGGGCAAATGCTGGCCGAAAAATAGCTTTATTAAGTACCCTGGTACCATTCACGTCCGCATTGGTAAAAAGATTGATACAGCAGATAAAACTCATGAACAAATTAATACTGAGTGCTATAGCTGGATTAAAGAACAGCTGCAACGTTTTAAAAATTAATCAATTAAATTATAATCTGAGCTTAGCGCTTGGCCTGTCTCTAAGCGCTGGCATAGCTTTTGCACCTCTAGCTCTAACTAACGCACAAAATAAATAAAGCAGTGATCACAAAGGATGTTAAGCAAGGAGATAGGTAGCTATGGTTGCACGATTTAAAGATTTTTTTAATGCGAGTCATGCGATAGAAATTAGCCATAAAAAAACACCCGAATACAGTGCTACAATCACCCAATTCCCAGAGACTCGCCACTTGACGAAAAAAGACTGTTGGCGACAACAAAAAAGCCAATACCCGCAAGGATTTCCTGAAAAAATAAAAAACAAGCTTGAAAAATTAAAAGAAAACCCAAACATTAGCACTGAAGATATTTTATATTTAGAATGTGAACTGCTCGCAACACCGATGGCCATTTATAGCCAAGACTCTAAAAAATTAAACAATCACCTTTTTCTAACTCAAGGCTTTTGTTTAGAAACTCATATTAGTGAACGCATTGCGACTATTTACCAAGACATGTTAATGCATATAGAACACCATTATCACCTACAAGAACAGCGCCGAGCTATTAAGCTACTAGAGTTACTTATTTAAAATCAATTTATTTAGTGATTAGTCGTAAGCGTCGCTACCTCGGTCCATGGCTCGCAGCGATCGTATTGTATTATTATACTCAAAAACAAATTTTATTAAATTTTTAGCAAAATCAAATAGATAAACTAACCTCATAATAACAGTCACAACATAGGTCTCACGGTGTCGATTATGGAGCAGTTTGTTAGTCACTATGGTCACTTCATTATTATTGTTTGGTTTACTAGCTTAATTTCTCTCGAGCTAATCACACCCAATTACGCCTCATTGAAAACCAAACTCTCACAACTCTCTCGCTTAATAAAGCATATTAGCTTTTGGCTTATCAACCAAGGGGTCGGCCTATTAATCACCTTACCCATGATCATTTGGGCCAGCACCCATGCTCTTTGGCAACAAACTGACGTTATCACCCTCCCCATTGCAGTAATTTTAGGCGTTGTAACACTTGATTTAATTAGCTACTGGTATCATCGCATCGCTCATATTACTCCCTTGCTATGGCGCTTTCATGAAATTCACCACCTTGATGAAGGCCTCGATGTCAGCACCGGACTGCGTGTGCATTTTGGTGAAGTTATAATTACCGGAGCCATTAAAGCTCTCTTTATTTTCTTACTCGGCATTCCACTCGAAGCAGCAATCTTATTTGAAACACTTATTGTTTTACAAGGAATTTATCATCATTCTAACTTTAAAACTCCTAATTGGTTAATCAACACTCTCTCACTTGTTATTACTACCCCAAAACAACATGCTACTCATCATCACGCTCTTCAAAAAGATACTGACTCAAATTATGGCTTTATTTTTATTTGGTGGGACAAGCTATTTTTTTCATTTAATTTAGCACAACGCAAAAAAAACTGGCGCATTGGTCTTGAATATAGCAAGGATTTATCATTGTTTGCTCTGTTAATTTCACCATTTCACTTAAAACCACTTAAAGAGCGAGTAGCAAGTGATACTAATACCGATGCTGATTCTAAACGGGAAACGTCATTATGAAAGCGCTGAAATTAATAAAAGGTGCCTTACCAAAGCATACGGCGATTATTTACATGGTTATTTCAGCAGTTTGTATTGCCTCCGCCGGGTTTTTTGCAAAAATCGCCATGCAATACACTAGTGTGCAAATTACTCTTTTAGCACGTTTTGGCGTGCCATTATTATTACTCATTTTGTTTTTTTCATTTTATCAACGCTGGAAGCAATTAAAATTTACCTATGCAAAAACACACTTTATTCGTGCATTTTTTTTAACATTAGCCCAGTTTTTATTATTTATATCGATTATTCATCTATCCCTTGCCGAAGCAACTGTACTGTATAGCACCGGTCCGATATTTATTGCTATTTTCTCTTTCTTTAAAAACAAAAAAATTAATCTGCAGTCTCTTATTGCTGTATTGCTTGGCGCCGTTGGCGTTGCTTTAATGATGCATATAGAAAATGGCATTATTAATCCTTATGTTATTGTTGGCTTGCTTTCTGGCTTTTGTTTATCTGCTTCGCAACTTCTTTTACATAGTGCAACTAAAAAAGAAAAAAACAGTCATGTTATGCTTTTTGTCTACTTATTTTCTACTCTACTATCGCTTATTTATTTTGGCCTAATTAATATAGAAGAAGAACTAAAAACACTGACCCCTATGCTGTCTTTTTCTATTCCAATCATCGGCATTTTAATACTAGTGGGGTTGGCCAGTTTAGGTAATCAGTTTTTTCGAGGTAAAGCCTATCAGCAAGTGAAAGACCCCGCCAGTATTGCCCCATTAATTTATATTTCTATATTAGTTGCAGGTTTATATGACATTTTCTTTTATAACCATTTACCGAATATAGAAGTTATCATCGGTGCTATTTTAATCGTAACAAGTGCATTATTTAGCAAGAAATAATCAACATCAATAAAAAATATCAGGAGGATATTATGAAGACAATTCCTTGCATTTTAATGCGTGGCGGCACCTCAAAAGGACCATTTTTTTTAGCGTCTGACCTACCCAGCGACCCTCAAGAGCGAGATCAAGTTTTATTAAAAATCATGGGGTCTCCGCATCAAGCGCAAATTGACGGCATTGGTGGTGGCAGCAGTGTGTCTAGCAAAGTTGCCATTGTCAGTCCATCAGCACGAGATGGCATTGATGTCGATTATTTATTCTGCCAAGTCGTCGTCGGTGAATCTCGTGTCGACTCTAGTTTAAATTGCGGTAATATGCTCTCTGGTGTCGGCCCTTTTGCGATTACCAAGGGCCTCGTTAAAGCACAGGATCAAGAAACAACGGTTCGAATTTACAATAAAAATACCGATGTTGTTGTCGAAGCAAAAGTACAAACACCCAATGGCGAACTTAGTTTCGAGGGAGAGGCAACAATTGATGGTGTTCCTGGACACAGCGCACCAATCGAGCTCAGTTTTCTTGATTCAGTGGGTGCGAAAACAGGCAAATTACTACCCACAGGTCAAGCCGTTAATATCATTGATGATATAGAGGTCTCCTGTATCGATGTGTCTGTCCCTGTAGTGATGATGTTAGCTGCATCACTTGGTAAATCCGGCTATGAAACTAAACAAGAGCTTGATCAAGATAAAAATTTAATAAAAAAAATGGAAATGATCCGACAAAAAGCCGCACTTCTTATGGGGATGGGTGATGTCAGCCACTCTGTTACACCGAAAATGGCCCTACTCGCAGAACCTCACTGTAATGGTCATATCACCTCGCGCTACTTTACTCCCACAGATTGCCATCCAAGCCATGCTGTCACCGGTGCCATTTGTATTGCCAGCGCTTGCTTAATTCCAGGCTCTGTGGCTAATCAAGTTGCTCACAATATTCATATTCAAGACGCAGAAAGTGATATTATTGTTGAGCATCCTGCTGGTACAATCGATGCAGTAATTCATAAAGAAGTCACAGGTAAAACGATAGAAATTCCTAAAGTCTCTTTTATCAGAACAGCCAGGCCCTTATTTTCAGGAGAAGTGATAATTTAGATTAATATAGATATAAATTTAAATTAAGATAACAATCCATGTAAAAACAGCATTAATCATAGCCACTAGAACAGCCGCACTACCAATATCTTTGGCTTTTTTAGATAGGCTATGATGTTCCATAGAAATTCTATCAACAATCGCTTCAATGGCAGTATTAATTAATTCAATAATTAAAACAAGTAAGATACTTGTAATCATTAATACCCTTGCAATTATAGTCACTGATAAAAAACATGCACTCGGAATCAAAATAACAGCGATTAATAACTCTAAACGAAATGCCGCTTCTGACTTTAAAGTTGCAACCAAACCTGCCCAAGAGTAACCAACCGCACCAATTAAGCGAATCACTTCTTTTTTGATGAAATTAAATATTAATATCATATCTAGCTCTATGCTTTAAGCTGTTTTATACACGCCAAAATGTACGACTAAATAGCACCAATACGGTAAAAACTTCTAAACGACCAAGTAACATCGCAAAAGATAATAGCCATAACGCCGAATTATTCAAATTACCGTAATTATTAATCGCCTCACCTAAGGCCGGCCCCGTATTTGAAATACACGCAAGCAAGGTAGAAAAAGCGGTTACCTGATCTAAACCTGTTGCCATCAGTAATAACATTAAAATAATAAAGCTCATCACATAAGCGGCTAAAAATCCCCACGTTGCATTGATCACATTCACAGGTACGGGAAAACCACCGAGTTTAATATGAAAGACGCCATTCGGATGCACTAAACGCTGAATCTCACGCTGGCTTTGCTTACCTAACAAAATCAACCGAATGATTTTAACACCGCCAGACGTCGATCCAGCACAACCTCCAATCGCACCTAAAAATAATAAACCAAGTTGGATTAATTGCGGCCACGAACCGAGGTTCACAGAGCCAAAACCAGCCGTTGTCATAAACGATGACACCTGAAACATAGAGTCTCTAATGGCTTTACTAATAGACACCTCAGTGCCAGACAAACACAACCAAGCCATAATAGCAATGGATGCAATAAAAAATAGGCTAATATACATGCGAAACTCAGGCTCACGCCAATAAGTCCGGATATCTCCTTTACGCAACATAATAAAATGCAGAGAAAAGTTGGTACCGCCAATCAGCATAAAAAATATCATCGCGTATTGAATCAGTGATGAGGAATAAAACGCTGCACTTGCATCATGTGGGGCATAACCTCCTGTTGAGATTGTGCCAAAGCCATAACAAATCGCATTAAATAAATCCATGCCAAAGAGCCAAAAAGTCATGATGCAAATTACAGTTAAACCAACATAGATATACCACAGCGTTTTTGCCGTTTCAGTAATACGTGGTGTCAGTTTATCTTTGACCGGTCCTGTCACCTCAGCACGGTATAATTGCATCCCCCCCACACCCATCATCGGCAATACCGCAATCGCCAAGACAATAATCCCCATGCCACCTAAAAACTGTAATTGTTGACGATAATATAAAATAGATGGCGGTAGGTTTTCTATATGGCTAAGAACGGTCCCGCCAGTCGTCGTAAAGCCAGACACTGCTTCAAATACCGCTTCGCTTAATACCATATGTGGATGATAGGACAGCATAAATGGCAAAGCGCTATACACCCCTAAGACGAGCCAAAATAAAAAGACAATAATAAAACCATCGCGTGCCTTTAAATCCACTTTATAATCGCGTGCAGGCAACCACACTAAAAAGCCAGAAAAAAAAGCCAAACAAAATGAAATTAAAAATGGCGTTGCATCATAATCTTGATATAACCAGGAAACATAAACCGGTGGCAGCATGCTAAAGCTAAACAGCATTAGCAAAATACCTATAATTTTAAGAATTGCTTTTTCTTGCACCATAATTAATTATAAAAATCCACTGGATACTTGAAATAAGCTTTCAATATCACGAATTTTACGTTTATTCGTCATAAATAACACCACATGATCATTCTCTTGAATCATTACATCTTCGCAATGAATGTACACTTGATCTTCGCGTACCACAGCACCAACCACCGCACCTTCTGGTAGCTTTAATGCAGACACTTTACGCCCAACAACTTTTGACGTTTCAGCACTACCATGGGCAACTGCTTCAATCGCCTCTGCAGCACCCTTACGTAAAGAGTGTACTTTTTCAACATCACCGCGACGAATATGTGCAAGCAATGCGCCTATCGTCGCATGCTGAGGAGAAATGGCAATATCAATATCTCCACCTTCAACAAGATCAACATAAGCAGGACGATTAATCAGTGAAATTGCATATTTTGCCCCTAAACGTTTAGCCTGCATAGCCGACATAATATTATTTTCGTCATCATTAGTCAGCGAGCAAAAAATATCGATATTTTCAATATTTTCCTGATTCAGTAAATCAGAGTCAGTCGCATCCCCTAATAAAATTATTGTCCGATCCAAAGTATGACAAGCTCGTTCACTGTGCTTTGGATCAATTTCAATGAGTTTAATATCATAATCAGCTTCCAAGCGTTTCGCCACATACGTGCCAATATTACCGCCGCCGGCAATCATAATGCTATTAAAGCGTGGGCGATCTTCATAAATTTTCGACATTAAGGTTTTAATGTCATCATTGGCACTGATAAAAAATATTTCATCACCGGGTAATAATGTCGTATTTGCACCGGGAATAATTCCCTGATTATCACGAAAAATCGCCACAACTTTAGCATCGATATGCTTATCTATATTTGATAAAAAGCTGGCAGGGTGCCCCGCTAGAATACTATTGCGATCGACCTTAATCGCAACCAAGCGCACTTTGGTACCTGCAAAGTTTAAGACCTGTAATGCCCCTGGATAACGAATTAACCGACAAATCTGCCGCGTAATCACCTGCTCTGGGCTAATAATTACATCAATGGGGATGACTTTATTAAGAAACAGCTCATTACCATGTTTCGTATAACTTTGTGAGCGAATTCTAGCAATTTTCATCGGCGCATTAAATAAGCTATGCGCAATCTGGCAAGCAATCATGTTGACTTCATCACTACTGGTCACAGCAACCAGCATATCTGCCTCTTCAACACCCGCTTGGGCTAAGACATGAGGATAAGACGCCAAACCGGTGACTGTGCGAATATCCAGCTTTTCCTGCAAAGCCTCGAGATTTTCACTATTCGCATCGACAATAGTAATTTCATTATCATCTTCTTGACTAAGCTGTGCCGCAATCGTCGAACCCACCTGCCCTGCACCGAGAATAGTAATTTTCATAATCCCTGCCGCCTCTATTTTAATCTAATCTAATCTAGATCTAGCTGTTTGCAATTTTGCGCAGCTTTGCATAATAAAAACCATCCATACCGCCAACCTCAGGAAAAATTTGCCGACCAAACGGACGTAGCATTCCCCACTCAGCGGAAAGTTTCACCTCTTGCGCCTTGCCTGCTTGCTCTGCTAAAAACTTTTTAATCACCGCTTCATTCTCTTCAGGCAAGATAGAGCACGTCGCATAAATCAATACGCCACCTGGTTTTAGGCAGGGCCACAATGCAGTTAATAATTGCAACTGTAAATGATGCAATTGACTGATATCCTCTAACGTTCTCAACAACTTAATATCCGGGTGACGACGAATAACACCCGTTCCAGAGCAAGGCGCATCCAATAAAATGCGATCAAATGGCACGCCATCCCACCAGTCATCGATATTCTCAACAGCCGCCTCAACCAGCTTGGCAGATAACTTAAGCCGCGATAAATTTTCCTGCACCCGCTGCAAACGCCTGCCATCAACGTCCACCGCGACTAAATCAATCGCATCCGCCAATTCGAGAATATGACAACTTTTACCACCTGGCGCAGCACATGCATCCAATACACGCAAACCCGCCTTTAAATCAAGCAATGGGGCAGCAAGTTGTGCGGCTTCATTTTGCACTGAGCATGCCCCCTCACTAAACTGTGGTAACACTGCCACCGAGCTTGGCTTTCCCAAGCGAATCGCATGTGCACAATCTTGAATATTCACTGCCTCAGCAACAATGTCATGTTGTTTTAACAACTGCAAATACGCCTGACGTGTGCCCCAGCGCTGGTTCACCCGTAAACTCATTGGTGGCCGCTCGTTATTTGCTTTTAGAATATCCTGCCAGGATTCAGGCCAGGCGCGCTTACAGCGCTTAATCAGCCAGTTCGGATGAGAGTAAATAGCAATTTCCTGAGTTAATAACGGATAATCTTGACGCTGTGCTGAACGTAATACAGCATTAACCAAACCTTTCGCATGCGGTTTTTTTAAATCATTAACCGCATCCACTGTTTCTGAAATCACCGCATAAGGCTTAATACGCATAAATAACAATTGGTACAGGCCAACAATTAACAGCATTTTTAAGCTTGCTTCACGACGACGCAATGGGCGATTCAATAACTGATCACAAATTGCATCTAAACGTTGGTACCAACGAATCGAGCCAAAACAAAGCTCTTGCAATAAACTCTTATCCCCCTCATCAAGCAGTTCATTGTGCTTTAATAACGCTGCAGGTAATGACATGCCTTGATGACTAACATCTGCAAGCACCGCGCTTGCTAACGCACGTATATTCGTTAACTTACTCGCCAAAACAACGCCCCACTGCAAAACGTGCTGCTTTACTGTTTAAAACCTCACGCGCGGACAGCACTTTACTGCCAGGCAATTGCAGTTGCTGAATTAATAAGCGGCCTGCTCCCGTCATGACCTCTATCCCTTGAGGGTGATGTTTTACAATCGTACCCGGTTTATAAACAACACTGTCACTCGCTACAGTCAGCACCTTAGTCTGCCAAATACGAACATTTTCACCATCTAGCACACTAAAGGCGATTGGCCATGGGTTAAAAGCACGAATTTTACAATCAAGCATAACTGCACTATCAGACCAGTCCAAACAGGCCTCTTGCTTAGACAGTTTACGTGCATAAGTAGCCCCCTGCTCACCCTGTGCTGTCCTGATTACATTATTTTCAGCCAGATGATTAATCACCTGGGGCAATACATCTGCAGTTAAATTTAATAATTTATAATATAAATCCACACTCGTATCAGTGCAGGCTATGGCACACCTAGCTTGCGCTAAGCTATCCCCAGTATCTAAACCTGTGTCCATTTGCATAATTGTCACACCAGACTCATGATCCCCGGCTTCAATGGCGCGCTGAATCGGTGCCGCACCTCGCCACCGTGGTAATAACGAGGTATGAACATTAATACAACCTAACACTGGAATCTTTAAAACCGCTTCAGGCAGCAACATGCCATACGCAGCTACAATCATTAAGTCGGGCTCTAAAGCGCGTAATGCATCTTGATCTGCTAAAGTTTTTAAGCTCTCTGGTTGGAAAACGCCAATATTTAATGTTTCTGCCACCTGTTTAACCGGGGTTGCCACAAGTTTGCGCCCGCGACCTTGTGGACGATCCGGCTGACTATAGACTGCAATCAGCTGATGGGATGTTTTTGCGACCATCGATAAAATTTCTGCTGCAAATTCAGGTGTTCCGGCAAAAACAATCTTTAATGATTTCATAATAACTCTAAATTTTTAAGCCAACTTTAGCCAATCCAAGTCAACCTGAGGTTTTTATCATACTTGATTGATTAATTAATATTTAAATAACATTCTTATAGCACCTGGCGGCGTTGCTTTAATAGCTTTTTCTCTAAGCGCTTACGCTTCAATGGTGATAAATAATCAATAAATACTTTGCCTTCTAAGTGATCAATCTCATGTTGCAAGCACACAGCAAGTAAACCCTCGGCTTCAAGCTCAAACTTCTCACCCCGTTGGTCAAACGCAGCAATTTTAATGCGAGCTGCTCGCTCAACTTTAGCAAAAACACCTGGAAAAGATAAACAACCCTCATCATGCTCAGCATGATCAAATGTCTCCAGTATCTCAGGATTAATTACACACAGCGGATCTGATCGATTCTCTGACAAATCCATCACTAAAATTTGCTGTTGAATATTCACCTGGGTCGCTGCCAAACCTATCCCTGAAGACTCATACATGGTTTCATACATGTCCTGAACGGTTTGTGCGAGCGCATCATCGAATACCGTCACCGGCTTTGCCTGTAAACGTAAACGTGGGTCGGGGTACTGTAAAATATTTAATAAGGCCATGATAAAACTACTCTTGCTGCTCAGCGCTTTCAAATCTCCAATGATAACACCATCCTTTTAGAGTGTATAGAAAGCTGGCACGAGTGCCTTTTTTTGTTTAGTCTGAAAGTATCACGTGTGATCATGGAGGCCCTATGAATCAAGAACAAGCAGCCTGTATTGCACTTTATCACACCCGCCACATCGGCTCACAGCGACTTTATCGCCTGCTCGAACACTTTCAAACTGCCAGCGCGATTCTAGCGAGCTCGGTCGATGAGCTGCAATCCCTTAATTTTTCTAAAGCACTTATTCAAGCCATATTAAACCCCAATTGGCGCATGGCCGATAAAGCAGCAACCTGGTTGCTTGAACCTAGTCATCATATCGTTTTTTTCAATGAACCAAACTACCCAATGCAGTTAAGCCATATCAATACACCACCCGCATTGCTTTACATCATCGGCAATCCTGAACTATTACATAAGCCGCAACTGGCCATGGTCGGCACACGCAAGCCCACACCCTCCGGTCAAGAAGCAGCCTATCAATTCGCCTATGAAGCGGCTTATCATCAGCTGTGCATTACCAGCGGCCTTGCCATCGGTATTGACACTATTAGCCATCAAACCATCATCGACAACCAAGGTCAGACTATCGCTGTCCTTGGTTGTGGTGTGGATACAATTTACCCTGCACAAAATAACAAGCTCTATCAACGCATCAGCGAACACGGGGCTCTGGTCTCTGAATTTGCCTTAGGTGCACAACCGACCGCTCGCCATTTCCCTCAACGTAATCGTATTATCGCCGGCTTAAGCCTCGGCACACTCGTCGTTGAGGCGGCGGTAAAAAGCGGCTCTTTAATCACTGCCCAATATGCCATTGAAGCCAACCGTGATGTGTTTGCTATACCTGGCTCTATTCACAACCAGCAAGCACGCGGTTGCCATGCACTGATTAAACAAGGCGCAACCTTGGTTGAAAACTTTGCAGATATTGCAACACAGCTGCAAACTAACCATTTCACTTATTGTGACAACCCTACGCTCACAGCGTCTCAGCCCCCAGTCACACAGGAGAATTGCCAACCACAACAACCTGCTCTTGATTTAACAGAAATTGACCCCACCTCTGTCTGCATGTTAGAACATTTAAGTTTCGAGGCAACAGCAGTCGATCAGCTAGTTGAAAGCACCGGACTAGCTGTGGAGGTCATTTCCTCAGCGCTATTGAATTTAGAACTTGCCGGGTACATCGCAACCATACCTGGCGGCTATATAAGAACTAAGGGGAAGCGACGATGATAAAAGAAAGTGTACTTGATGTTTTGATGTATTTATTTGATCAAAACAGTGAAACAGAACAGTCTCTTAGCTCAGACCAAGCCGCTTTAAGTGCAGAGCTAGAAAAAGCCGGCTTTGCTAAAGATGAAGTCGAACGGGCCTTTCATTGGTTAGAAGGACTCGTTGACACAAGCCAGCGGCCCAAACACTTTGAACCCTCCATGACAACTCGCGCCTTCGCCGCAAAAGAGCTAAGTGTCATTGGTTCAGAGCACCTCAGTTATATTCTCTACCTCGAGCACATCGGCATACTCAATGTTGAATTGCGAGAACTGGTCATCGATCGTATCATGGCACTTGGCATCGATGAGATTGACCTAAGCCATGTCAAATGGGTGGCACTGATGGTACTTAACAACCATTATGAAGACGGTTTTGAGACCGAATGGTTCGAGGAAATGATCTTAACCGACCCTAAAACTGAAGTGCAACACTAAATAATCAACGAACTAGTACTTGTATAAATTTTGATAAAGTTGTAAGTTTGCGCTTTAAATAATATAGATATAGAGATCGCCATGACAAAGATCATGACGAACGCATTCATAACCGTTTTTAGATACAGAGATAACCGATTGCAATCATGGGTAACAAATTAGTCATTGTCGAATCTCCCGCTAAGGGAAAAACCATCAATAAGTATCTAGGCAAAGATTTCCAAGTCATGGCATCCTATGGCCATGTCCGCGATCTACTGCCTAAAGAAGGTGCTGTACAGCCTGAACACGATTTTTCTATGACGTACCAGCTTACTGAGCGCGGTGAAAAAAGCATCAATGATATCATTAAGGCTTTACGTCAATCCACTGATCTTTATCTAGCATCAGACCCTGATCGTGAAGGTGAAGCCATTGCTTGGCACCTGCTCGAAGAGCTCAAAGCACGCGGCGAACTTGAAGGCAAAGCTGTCCATCGTGTCGTCTTCTATGAAATTACCGAACGTGCCGTTCAAGATGCGATTAATAATCCACGTGAAGTGGCTATGGACCTAGTCGATGCGCAACAAGCACGCCGAGCGCTTGACTATCTCGTTGGCTTTAATCTATCACCCTTGTTATGGAAAAAAATTCGCCGCGGCCTCTCTGCAGGACGAGTACAAAGCCCGGCACTACGCATGATTGTTGAGCGTGAGCAAGAGATTCAAGCCTTTAAACCAAAGGAATATTGGACGATCGCCTCTGACCTCATTCATGATCAACAAGCATTTTCAGCCAAGTTAACCTTGCATAACAATGAAAAAGTAAAACAATTTACATTTACTAACGAAAAAGCTGCAACTAAAGCACAGCAAACGCTCATAAAAAAAGCGAATAATATACTTAAAGTTGTCAACGTTGAAAAGAAACAACGTAAACGTAATCCAGCTGCGCCTTTTACAACCTCGACCTTACAGCAAGAAGCTGTACGTAAGCTCGGCTTCTCCGCTCAGCGCACCATGCGTACTGCCCAGCAATTATACGAAGGAATAGAAACTGGCGATGGCACCGTCGGTTTAATTACTTATATGCGTACAGATTCTGTCCATTTAGCGGATGAAGCGATTACAGAGTTGCGTGAGCTGATTGTCGACCGTTACGGCCAAGAGGCCTTACCAAAGTCACCGCGGGCATTTAAGTCCAAAGCAAAAAATGCTCAAGAAGCTCACGAAGCTGTCCGCCCAACCTCATGCATGCGCTTGCCTAAAGAACTTAAGCCGCATTTATCCACTGATCAATTTAAGCTCTATGAACTGATTTGGAAGCGCACAGTCGCCTGTCAAATGCAACACGCCCTTATTGATACTGTGGCTGTTGATCTAGCATGTGGGAATGAAAAGCATCTATTTCGTGCTAATGGTTCACAAATTGCCAAACCTGGCTTCTTGTCCGTCTACGAAGAAAGCAAAGATGATGATAAAGAAGATGACGACAAGCGCTGGTTACCAATAATGAAAACAGGTGAGTTAATTCAGTTACTCGAAATTAAAGCCGATCAACACTTTACTGAGCCACGACCACGTTATACTGAAGCAACACTAATTAAGACACTAGAAGAACATGGCATTGGTCGGCCTTCCACCTATACGGCCATTTTATCGACGCTGCAACAACGTGAATATATCGAACTTGATAAAAAACGTTTTCAACCGACAGATGTTGGCAATGTCGTCAATAAATTCTTGACAAAGTACTTTGAAAAGTACGTAGATTATGAATTTACCGCCCACTTGGAAGACGATCTTGATGCGATTTCACGGGGTGAAAAGCAATGGAAACCACTGATGCATGATTTTTGGAGTCCATTCCAAGATCAAGTCAAGACTATTGATGAAACCGTCCAACGTAAAGACGTCACCCAAGAAGAACTGGATGAGGATTGTCCAAAATGTAGCGCTAAACTCTCTGAACGCCTCGGCCGTCGTGGTAAATTTATTGGCTGTACCAATTATCCAGAATGTGACTATACTCGCAGTCTTGATGGTGAAGAACAAGCAGCCCCTGAAAAAGTAGACGACCGCCAATGTCCAAAGTGCGACAGTGATCTTTACATTCGTCAAGGTCGCTATGGCAAATTTATCGGCTGTAGCAATTATCCAAAGTGTAAATTTATTGAGCCCTTAGAAAAGCCCACTGAAACGGGTGTTGAATGTCCAGAGTGCAAGCAAAGCCATTTAGTTCAGCGCCGCTCACGCTATGGTAAAATATTTTACTCCTGCAATCGCTACCCGGATTGTAAATATGCAGTTTGGAATGAACCTTTAAAAGAAAATTGTCCAACCTGCCAATGGCCCATTTTAACGATTAAAACAACAAAACGTTGGGGCACCGAAAAAGTCTGCCCACAAAAAGAGTGCGGCTTTAAAGCCCCTTATGAACTGCCCGAATCAGAGCAAACAGAACAGCAAAGCACAGAAGAAAAAAAATAAGGTGAGTAAAAAAGAAGTAAGCTCAAGTCTCTCTAAGGCCGCACAATGCATCCAACAAGGTGGTATCATTGCGCTGCCAACAGAGGGCATCATGGGCTTAAGCTGTGACCCACACAATGATACTGCAATCAAACGTCTATTAGCTATAAAACAGCGCCCAGAGCATAAAGGCCTT
This sequence comes from Piscirickettsia salmonis LF-89 = ATCC VR-1361, assembly GCF_000297215.2. Classification (GTDB taxonomy): domain Bacteria; phylum Pseudomonadota; class Gammaproteobacteria; order Piscirickettsiales; family Piscirickettsiaceae; genus Piscirickettsia; species Piscirickettsia salmonis. The sequence continues at coordinate 2,713 of NZ_AMFF02000110.1, read as the reverse complement.
ATTCTAGTTGCTGCGGACTTAACCCAGCTTCGGCCGTTTATTCAGCGCTTAAGTGTTGAGCTACTTGATAAACTGACAACGATACGCAAACAGCCTACCACCTGGATCACTCCAGCGCACCCAGAAATCTCTAAACTGATCACTGGAAGTTTTAGTGGTGTCGCCGTGCGCTTAACCACGCACCCACTGGTTAAAGCACTGTGCTTAGCGTGCGACCATGCCTTAATTTCAACCAGCGCCAATATCAGTACTGAACCGAACACACGGGATTTGGCAACGCTAAATCCCGCACTCACCGTACAGCTTGATTACTTACTCGATGGTCAAGTTGGCACACATCAAGGCCCTTCTGAAATTCGCGATTTATTGACCGACACGATTCTACGACAAGGCTAATTCTATGCAAATCACACCTGTTAAAGGTTTTCTTATGCAGTTACAAGATGATATCTGTAGTCAAATCACTGAACTCGATGGCAAACCATTTGCCGAAGATCACTGGCAACATGATAGTGGTGGTGGCGGCCGTACGCGTATTTTGCAAGGCAATATCATTGAAAAAGGTGGAGTGAATTTTTCTCACGTCCAAGGCACAACCTTGCCTGATGCCATACTCAAACGCCTTCCAGAACTTATCGACTATCACTTTGAGGCCATGGGCGTGTCCATTGTCATGCATCCAGATAACCCCTATATTCCAACCTCTCATTTTAATGTCCGTTTTTTCAATGCAAGTTCTCCCGGTAAAAAAGATATCTGGTGGTTTGGCGGTGGCTTTGACCTAACGCCATATTATGGCTTTGATGAAGACTGCAAACACTGGCACCAGGTCGCTGCCAGGGCCTGCGCGCCTTATGGAGCAGAGGTCTATGCACGCTTTAAGCAAGAATGTGATGATTATTTCTATTTAAAACATCGCAACGAAGCTCGCGGCATCGGTGGCCTGTTTTTTGATGAGCTCAATGCATGGGGGTTTGATCAATGCTTTGCTTTTCTACAAGACATCGGCCGTGCCTATACTCAGGCCTATTTACCTATTGTAGCACGCCGCCAACATACTCCCTATACAGCGGCTGAAAAGCAATTTCAAAAATATCGTCGTGGTCGTTATGTAGAATTTAATCTTGTCTACGACCGTGGCACCTTATTTGGCTTACAAACCGGTGGCCGCACTGAATCAATTCTGATGTCACTGCCCCCTGAAGTTTTCTGGGACTATAACTGGAATCCACAACCCGGCTCTAAAGAAGCAGAATTATATAGCCATTACTTAAAGCCCCGTGACTGGTTGGCAGAATAGTTCAATTTATTTTAAGCTAAGAGTTAAGAGTAGCGCAATCAACCAAATACCAAAACCTAAGGATGGGTTTTCTTGTATCAAGCTTTCACTTTATTAATGACTATTGCCAGTATTTTGCTAAGTGGCTGTATATCTCACTATAGCTACTATACACCTCGCCCCAATGATCAAAATCAATGTGGCATTCTTGCTGACAACGAGTCCATCTATATAGGCACCGCTCAGGACTTTTACCTAGAAAGCAGATATTATGCTAATAGCGGCAATCAAATTAGCCAATTATTGCTTGAAACAGTGAATAAATATACAACTCATATCAAACGCAGTAAAAACCATGTAACAATGCAGCAAGGCCTCATCCAAGCACGCAACCAAGGTTATTCTATATACATTTATCCTACAATTATCAGCTGGCAACGCCCCATGCCGACAATCAGCTGGTTAATCGATCATAGTGAAGTGCGCTTAAGCCTATATAATGTCAAGTCTGGCAAATTACTCAATGATGTCATCATTCGTGCTGATCAGCCAATTGCCAGCCAATGGTTTGAAGAAAACTCTGAACGCTTAGAATTTGCGTTTAACAAAGTCATTGCGTACTGGTATGCCTGCCAGAAAAATCAGATGAACATTATTCATCCAACAGATTAAAAGCAATAAAACAAACAAATAACAGTTTACTTGACCAATAGCCATTAATCTCCTTATTAGGCAGTTTTATTTGTGCTCTATGTCAATACAAACCGCCATTAAAAACATAAAAAGTAAACTATAATTTACATAAAATAAAAAAATATCAACCTTTTGTAACTAGCAACTATTTACATAAAATTTAATATATTATACATAATTAGCAATTTCCCAGTCATCTTGGAAACTGAAGGATCTATTTAAAATTAGACTTATATAACTCTAATTTATATAACTCTCTTTAAGGATAAGGAAAAGCCAATGCCAAGAGATTCAATAGGGTTTAGCCAAACATCTTTAAAAAGATTAGCTCTAACAGAGTTAAAAGAACTAGAAAAGCAATTAAACCTATCATTACATAAGCTATTAGCAAGCCAACAAAGCTTAGAGCTGGCAGTAGGGTTAGATCAGTCAAAATTCGTAGTTTCTAATCCTGATAAACCATCATTAACAAACAAGAAACTAAATAACTTGCGAGCAAAGCAGAAAAGAACAAATGATCTGGCAACCTTTTTCTAGACAAATTTTTAACTGATTTTTTGATTATGCTCGTATTCCTCAGGTGATAAATAATCATTAGCTGAGTGAATGCGTTTTCTGTTATAAAAAACTTCGATATACTCAAAGATCGCTGATTTAGCCTCCTGTCGATTTTTAAAATTCATGTGATGAACTAACTCCGTTTTTAAGGTATGAAAGAAACTCTCTGAAACAGCGTTATCC
>NZ_AMFF02000109.1 GCF_000297215.2 Piscirickettsia salmonis LF-89 = ATCC VR-1361 | reverse complement strand
GAGGTAGCGACGCTTACGACCTTCCTTACTTACTGTGCTAAAAAACATTATGTTAAATAGAGCAATCAGATAGATAATGGCTCCTGGTTGCTCTTTTGACGATTAATTCATTTGCTCTAAAGGCCCAAAGTACTCATAGTGAATGGCCTCTTCATTGATGCCAAGGCTGATTAATTGTTGAAAAATGTGTTTCATAAATAATGGTGAACCGCAGAGGTAGTAATCGGCTGGGCTCTTTGGTAGTTTCTCTCTAAGCCAATCTTGGTTGATTGTACCTGCAAGGTCACACTGGTCTTGGGCTAAGGGTTGGTGATAGCAAGTATAAGACTTTAGAAGATTTGCGTGTTGGCTGTTATAGTCTGCTAGTTGATTTTTGAAGGTATGAGTTTTGCTATTTTCTGTGGCATGAATAAAGGTGATTTGAGGGCTGGCTGGTGTGTTCAGTGTTTTTTCAAGCATGGCAAATAAAGGGGTAATACCAATGCCGCCACTGATGAAAACAATCGGCTGTTTAGTTTGCTCTAGATTATTTAAGGTAAAGTTGCCTTTAGGGGCCGTGAGTTCTACAGTATCATTAATATTAAGCTGATCATGTAATAAAGGACTGAGCTGGCCTTGCTCTTCACGTTTGACACTGATGCGATAATGATTGCTATGATCAGTTGCAGAAAGACTGTAGTTACGTGTAATGGTTGTATTGTTTAGGTGAGTGCGTAAGGCGATATATTGACCGGGTTGAAAATCGATCAGAGGTTGGTTATCTTGAGGGCGCAGGTAAAAGGAGTAAACATGGGTGGACTCTTTTACTTTATCGGTGATAATAAATGGCCGAAAACCATTCCAGCCGCCGGCTTTATTTCTATCGTATTGATATAGCTCTTCTTCTCGGTTAATAAAGACGTTGGCAAGAAACGTATAAGCTTCTGTCCAGGCGCTGATGATTTCTGTGGTTGCCGCTTCTTTTAAAATATCTTTCACCGCTTGAATTAAGCACTCGGCAACTATATCGTAATGTTCTGGGCGAATGTTTAATGATGCATGCTTATGTGCAACCAGCTCAATTGTATCGCTAAGCGCATCCAAGTTATCGATATTGGCCGCATAGGCATAAATAGAGTTGGCTAGAGCACGTGGTTGTTGCTTATTTTCTTGGTGGGTTTGATTAAACAGTGTTTTGGTTTTAGGGTAACGGGCGAACATAATATCGTACATGCGTAGTGTAATGGTGAGGCCGTACTCTTTCATAACAGGGGCAGTGGCTTTGATGATAGTTTTGGTGTGTTCAGAGAGCATCTCTATGTTCCTTAAAATAATCGCTAGATTGGATTTGTTATTTAAATTAAATTTTAGCCATATAAAATGTATTTGAAATACATGTTTTAAAAATGTATCTTAAATGAATGTTTAATGCAAGGCTAGATCTTTATGCAATTAACTCAATTTACTGACTATTCATTGCGTGTCTTAATTTTTTTAGCCTGTAAAAAAGGCAGTAGTAGCTCGATTGATGAAATTAGTAGAAATTATAATTTATCAATTAATCATTTACGTAAAGTGATTCATAAATTAGGTCAGCTGGGCTATATTGAGACGTCTCGAGGCAAGGGGGGCGGTATTAAGCTTGCCGAATGCCCACAGAAGATTAATTTAGGTGTAGTGATTCGTCAGCTCGAGCCGCATTTCGACTTGGTTGAGTGTTTTACCAATGCTAAGCCGGGTTGCAAAATCGCAGCGGCGTGTCGGCTCAAAGGGGTATTGGCTGAGGCGTTAAATAGCTTTTTGGCGGTATTTGATGGTTATCATCTTGCCGATGTGCTAGGTGGTCAGCAAGAAGAATTAGTGCAATTATTTGGCTTTTCTTTAAGCTGAGTAAGTAATAAGAAATTAGCCAGGCGCTAGGCGCCTGATGCTCTATTTAGTCGAAGTGACTTTAGATAAGTTTAAAGGCTCATCTGGGTTAAAACCACGAAGTCGAGCTAATTGTTCGATAAAGACATAAAAGCTTTGGATGGTGATCAGTGGGTCAAGCAGTGGATGTAAGCTATGTGGCAATAATATGACTTCTTTGCTGTGAGTTTTTAGCTGATCCAAATGACTCAAGTTGCCTGCTGTTGCGGTAATGGGTTGAGCGCCGGTGTGTTGAATACGCTGAATTAAATCGACCATTTGTTGTTGAGAAGCATCTTTATGAATAAAAGACAGGACTGGATAGTTATTTTGCACCAAAGCAAACGGTCCGTGTAAGACCTCAGCGCCACTGAAGGCTTCAGCGTGCAACATAGCGGTTTCCTTGCACTTTAATGCGGCTTCTTGGGCGATGGGGAATTGATAACCGCGACCGACGATGAGTGTGGTTTTCGCATCTTTAAATATAGGTAGGCTTTGGCTCCAATCGCTATCGAGGGCTAGCCTTAAATACTCAGGCAAGGCAGATAAGGGCAGGTCAATGTGTGGTGAGAGTGTGCTGGTAAGCTGTAATAAGGCGGCTAATGCACCGATATAGCTTTTCGTTGCTGCAACGGATTTCTCTTCACCGGCATGAATTGGAATAACAAATTCCGCTAAATCTGCTAAAGGAGATGCGGTTTGATTGACGATAGCAATAGTTGTTGCACCTTGTTTTTTTGCATGTGCCATCATCTCGCAGAGGTCCGCACTTTGGCCGGATTGGGAGATCGCAACAACCAAGGCATGTTTAAGTTGTAAATTTGCTTGATAGAGGGTGCGTGTGGAAGGTGCTGCAGAGGCGGTGACTAGATTATATTGAGTTTCGAGCAGATACTTTGCAAAGGTGCAGGCGTGGTCTGAGCTGCCGCGGCCAATGGTCATGGCAAATTGTGGCTGACGTTTTTTAATGGTCGCTGCAATTTCTTGCCATAGCGTATTATTTTCTTTGAGCTGGCTCTCGATACAAAGAGGGGTATAACGGGTTTCTTTGGCCATAAACGTAGTCATGATGAGTCAGTCTCCTTAAATTATAAAATTATGATAAATCGCTTACTTACTTAATATGGGGTGTGGCTGTTGCCGGTTGAGCCGCTGCGTTATAACTACTTTCAATTTCTTCTAGGCTTTTGCCTTTTGACTCAGGCATTTTAAAGTAAGCAAGATAAAAGTAAATTGCAGTAAAAAATCCACAGAGTATAAAAATGCCGCCATAGCCGATGTGGTTGACTAAGGGTAAAAAGCTTGAAGCAAGCAGGGTGGATGCGAGTGAGTTGAGTGAGAGAGCAACTGCCATGCCAATGCTGCGAATTGAGTTGGGTAATAGTTCAGAGAGGGCAATCCAGACCACGATACCTGGGCCAAGCGCAAAGAAGAAAACATAAACGAGTAAGCCTATCCCAATGAGTAGTCCTTTTGTTATGCCTTCTGGCAGGTAAATAAATGCAATGCCTGATAATAATAAAGCGACTGTGACTCCAGCAGTTCCTATCGTTAATAAGGGCTTTCTGCCGACTTTATCGACTAATAGCATGGCAATAATGGTAATAATGAAATTAACGACGGTGATCCAGATGCTGCCTAAAATTGCTACAAGATCAGACTGTAAGCCAGCGCCTTTTAAGAGTGTTGCACTAAATTGCAAAATAGAATTAATGCCTGTCAGTTGGTTTAAAATGGCAATGCTAAAGACAAGCGTCAGTGGGTAAATAAATTTGCGCTGAAAAAGAGCGCTGATTGAGGCCGAGTTATTTTTATTGTGACTGCTGCAGATAAGCTCTAATTCTTGTGAAGCGGTTTCTTTGGGGTAAACGTGCTCAAGGGTTTGGCGGGCTTGTTGAATATGGCCTTTAAATACCAGCCAGCGTGGTGATTTAGGCAAGAAGAGTAAGCCTGTACCTAAAATCACGGCAGGAATGCCAGAACTTAAGAACATCATATGCCAGCTGATTCCGGCTTTAGCAAAAAAATAAGCAATGACATTGGCCAGTAGAATGCCCGCGCTTAATAATACTTGAAAGGAGCAAACACCTCGTCCACGTAGATGTTTGGGAGCAACCTCACTGAGATAAAGTGGAATGATAATAGTGATAATGCCAATACCAATGCCTTGAATGAGTCGGCCGACCAGTAGTACGTTGTAGTTGTGTGCAGTTGCTAAAAAAGCAACGCCAACGAGGAAGATGGCGACTGCCGTGATCATCATGTGTTTACGGCCAAAGCGGTCGGCCAAGTAGCCCGTGATTAAGGTTGACAATGCACCCCCGCCGAGCACGGCGGCGACAATAAATGATGTTTGCGCTGCTGACATGTGAATATCATGCTGTATATAGAGTAGTGCGCCGTTAATAATGCCGATATCGTAGCCATAAAGAATGCCGCCGATTGCGGCAAAAAAGGTAATAAATAATGAAAAAGAAGATGATTTTGAGTGTGTTGCTGTATCCATTGGAGATCCTAACCTTTCACTATCATTAACACGAAAATAAATAAGATTTAGTAAAATTACTAGAGTTTATGTGGCCTAGCAAGGATATTTTTTATTCTTGTAGAAAAATTACTAAAATATTACGCTTAAAACATATTTTGTTTTAAACTGGGATGAGTTTTCTTGAAATTTATCAATAGATCAATAAAGGACAAGCATGAGTAAGCGTTGCTATATCAGTGTTGATGGCGGGGGCACCTCAACACGGGCGAGAGTTTATAATGATGAAGGCGGTGTGTTAGGTGAGTCTGTACAGGGGGCTTCAAACATATCTATTTGTGTTGATCAAGCCATGCAGGCGCTGATTTTAGCGATTAATCAGGCAAAATCTCAAGCAGGTTTTGCTAAGAGTGACCAGTTACCGATTGGTATTGGCATTGCTGGATTAGAAATTCCGAAGGCCCGCCATAGTTTTTTAGAACAAGTCTCGAGGCTTGGATCAGACGTGGTGGTGCAATCAGATGCACATACGGCGTGTTTATGGTGATGATGGCGCTATTTTGATCTTGGGCACTGGTTGTATTGGCTGGTTAATTGATAAAGAAGAAGTTCAGCATGTCGGTGGCTACGGCTTTCCCTTGGATGATCGAGCCGGTGGTGCAGGCATTGGCCTTGCTGCTTTGCAAGTGACATTGCGTTTTCTTGATGGTCGACAGTCATGTTCTTATTTGCTTGAGCGCCTTGCTGAAAAGTTTGATCAAAATATTGCCAGGCTTGCTGAGTTTGGTGTCAGTGCGAGTAAAACTGAGTTTGCGCGTTTTGCGCCAGATGTATTCGATGCCTTTGACCACGGTGATGTTTATGCAAAACAAATTATTGAAGCGGCCGTTAGTGACATTGAAATGATGATTGGGCGGCTTTATCAAGGTAATAATGAGGCATTGCCGTTATGCTTGCTGGGAGGGTTGGCGCATAAATTTAAGCCACTATTAAGCTATGCTATACAAGAGCGTTTGGTTGAGCCTTGCGGTGATGCGCTGTGGGGAGGCTATAAAATGATAAAAAATTATGTAGAATTAGGTGATTCAACCGTTATTGGTTTATTAGGAATTGAGCATGATAAAATTTAGTGAGCCTGGTGCAGACCTTTTTATTCCAGGGGGTGGTTCTATCGCCAATGCCTTATCGCGTACGAGTCATTTAGCCATTGCAGCACATCAAGATGATATAGAAATTCTTGCTTTTCACGGCATTGCCGAATGTTACCAACAGGCTGAGCGCGGGTTTTGTGGTGTGGTGGTGACCGATGGTGCCGGTAGTCCGCGCGCAGGTGATTATGCCGAATATACGGATAAGAAAATGCAAGAGGTTCGAGCTGAAGAGCAGCGCGCTGCGGCAAAATTAGGTGAGTATAGCGCTCAATTTCAATTGGCTTATCCCAGTCATCAGGTAAAAAACACATCGGCACTACCTTTAGTTGACGAGCTTGAGGAGATTTTAATCAAGACGCAACCTGAGGTTGTTTATTTGCATAATCCGATGGATAAGCATGATACACATGTGGCTGTTTTCTTAAAGTCACTGGCGGCGTTACGGCGTTTGCCTGAAAAAATCAGGCCAAAAGTAGTGTATGCCTGTGAAGTTTGGCGAGATTTAGACTGGGTTTGTGATAAAGAAAAAATTGCTCTTAAATCTGATGAGCCTCGGGAGCTTGCTTTGGCTTTATTGCAGGTTTTTGACTCTCAAGTCAGTGGTGGCAAGCGCTATGATCAAGCAGTATTGGGGCGGCGTTTAGCTCATGCAACATTTTCTCATTCTCATGCTGTGGATGACGTAAAGGGAGTCACCTATGCTATTGATGTGATGCCTTTGCTTGAAAACCCTATGCTGACTGTTGAAGACTATGTGCGAGGGTTTGTAGAGCGCTTTGCCCATAGTCTAACAACGACATTGACGGCATTATCGCAAGACTAAAAAAAGTTGTAAAAAATCATAATTAACCCTTGACGGTAGGATTTTGGTCTGTATAATACGCTCCTGTTGCTTCGGTAACGCACTCTGAAACGCTAGG
>NZ_AMFF02000108.1 GCF_000297215.2 Piscirickettsia salmonis LF-89 = ATCC VR-1361 | reverse complement strand
AGAACTGTTGGCCTGAGGCCTTATTGTCGCCGACTCTTGCGCCGGTGAAAGTGAATTATACGCACTTTTTTACACCCGTCAACACCTAACTCACCTTTTTTTAAGTTTTTTTTCATACCATCGTTTATAAACGAGCATGCCTAGCCAAACCTACCCAATAAGCCCCTAGATAAATAGCCAATAAATAAGCATGTTTAGACTTAAAATAACTTACAAAGCTAGTTGCAGGAGAACTGCATAAAAATGAAGAGAAATAAGCTAGAATAAACTCACTAACGTTTTTGCTTGACCAAAACATCTACAAGCTCAAATAAAAACAAGCCCTACAAAGTAATAATACGACAAGACAACATAACATATAATATTAGGATAGCTAACATGCCAACGATTTTAATTACAGGGGCCACCTCTGGTTTTGGCCGCGCCACCGCCGAGCTTTTTGCTGACAAAGGCTGGAGTTTAATCTTAACTGGGCGTCGGACCCAATACCTAAATGACTTATACAGTAAACTTCACTCTAAAACAGCCATTCACACAATCACTTTAGATGTCCGTGATACGGATCAAGTGTTCCAAACATTAAGCGAACTCCCACCCCCTTTTAAAGAAATTGACGTATTAATCAATAACGCCGGCTTAGCTCTGGGCCTAGAAACGGCAGATCAAGCCAACCTTAGTGACTGGCATCAAATGATAGAGACTAATATCACAGGACTTGTTAATGTGACTCGTGCGGTTTTACCGCAAATGAAAGCAATAAATCGGGGTTATATCATTAATATTAGCTCTATTGCAGCAAATACACCCTATATAGGAGGCAATGTCTACGGTGCAACGAAAGCCTTTGTTGACCAATTTACTAAAAATCTACGTACTGATTTGCTTGGCACCAAAATTCGTGCAACCACTATTGCTCCAGGACTTGCAGAAACTGAATTCTCTATGGTCCGCTTTAAAGGCGATAAAAATCGCGCTGAGCAAGTTTACAAAGATTTAAAACCATTGGCGGCCGAAGATATTGCCAATACCATCGATTGGCTCGTTGAAACGCCAAAACATATGAATGTAAACCATCTAGAAATCATGCCGACTTGCCAAACCTGGGCAGGTGTTACTGCAAAACCTAATTAACACTTTAATTAATATTTGGCCTAGCATTAGGCCAATTTAGATACAATCAAAGATTAGCAAATACACTTAACTGCACGCTGTATCATTAATATTTAAGCATTGATAAGTATGCAATCACATCTAAGCCATCATAGTAATTATAAAACTCTCTTAATAGAGACATTTTTGCCTTATATGGATTAGCCCGAGTTATGTGCATACAAAACATTGCCATCACCCCAACTAACAAAAGCTCAATGTTTTCAGCCCATGAAATTTGATCAGGTGAAAGTGAATATATTATTAATATATAATAAACTGCTAAAAACAAAGAAGCCCCACCAAAAAAAACATACCACCCAATAGACTTTAATTTATTACTAAATATTATATTTTTTCTTTTAAATAAAGACCGTTCCATAAATAGCGAATCATCTAGTTTTCCAAGATAATTTGTTACCATACTCCTGCAAGACTTAAGGTAATTACCTGGTTCTTCAGAGTTTATTAGAAAGCTAGCGAATAGTGCATTTGAAGAATGAACATTCAAATTCTTTTGGGGCTGACACCTAACATTTGATTTGTTAGGATGTCATATGTACATAAAACACTGTAAATTACCAAAGAATAAGCAAATTGAACTGATGAAATATTTCATTGCAGGTTCAACAGCTAGAACAGCAGCTGATTTGACCGATATTCACCGAAATACAGCCACCCGATTCTTCCATAAATTACGTGAAAAAATTGCTCTAAAACAGCAAAGTCGTAGCGAACAATTTTGTGGAAAGATCGAGCTCGATGAAAGCTACTTTGGTGGAGCACGGAAAGGTAAACGAGGCCGAGGTGCTGCAGGAAAAGTGGCTGTATTTGGATTACTCAAGCGAGGTGGTAAAGTGTATACACAAGTGATTTTAGATGCAAAGTCTGATACGTTAATGCCCATAATTAGGCAAAAAATCCAGCCCGACAGCATTGTCTATACAGATTGCTGGCGTGCGTACAACGCTCTTGATATCTCTGAGTTTAAGCATTATCGTATTAATCACAATAAGCGCTTTGCTGAAAATCAGAACCATATTAATGGCATAGAGAACTTCTGGAATCAAACAAAGCGGCACATGAGAAAGTTTAACGGAGTGCCTAGACAGCACTTCAATTTCTTCTTAAAAGAAGCAGAGTGGAGATTTAATATGGGGTCGCCAAAAGAACTATTGGCTGACCTTAAAAAGTTGCTTAAAGAACTTTATTAGGTGTCAGCCCCATATATTAACAGCAGTTGCCTATGTTTATTTACTCTATAATTAATATGTTGTATAAATAATGGGTTATGCTTTATTTTGCTTTTTAATATTAGCAAAGTACTGATGGTCTAGCTGACTGAGAAAATCTAAACGAGATTTGATGTTTTTCTCAAGCCCTGATTCTTTTGGCTGATAATAAGAGCAATGGCCTTGCATATCATCTGGTAAATAGTTTTCCCCTGCTGCATAGCTATATGGTTCATCGTGAGCATAGCGATAGTTTTTGCCATAGTTAAAATCTTGCATTAGTGCTGTTGGAGCGTTACGAATATGTAATGGTACCTGGACGCTAGGGTGATTTTTAGCATCTTGCATGGCAGATTTAAATGCACTATATACAGCATTACTTTTAGGTGCACAGGCTAAATAAGTGACTGCATGTGCGAGGGCAAGCTCGGCTTCAGGTGAACCTAAGCGCTCGATAACATCCCAGGCATTTAACGTCAGTTGCAAAGCACGTGGGTCAGCATTGCCAATATCTTCAGAGGCGGTACGCACGAGGCGGCGAGCAATATACAGTGGATCACAACCACCATGTAACATTCTGGCGAGCCAAAAAAGAGCTGCATTGGGGTGTGAGCCGCGAATTGATTTATGCAGGGCAGAAATTAAGTCATAAAACTGATCACCGCATTTATCAAAGTGTCCGATATTCTCACCAAGGAAATCGTTAAAATGTGTTGCTGTGATTTGTATCACTGGATGTGTGGTGGTATCTGTATTATTAGGGTAATTAATCTGGACGAGCTGCTCTAAGCCATTGAGTAGCCGTCTGGCATCCCCTGCAGCATAATCAATGAGCTTATCCCGCAAATTTTCTGGAAATTGAATCGTATAATGGCCAAAGCCTGCGGGATGATGTATTGCACGTTTGAGTATTTGTTCTAAATGGCTAGGGTCTAAGGTGTGTAGTTTATAGACGTGTAGGCGTGAGATTAGTGCACGGTTGATTTCAAACGAGGGATTTTCTGTGGTTGCGCCAATGAGCGTAAATAAGCCCTCTTCGACAAAAGGCAAAAAAGCATCTTGTTGAGATTTGGAAAAGCGGTGAATTTCATCAATAAATAGCAGAGTTTGTTTGTTATCTTGTTGATTTTTTCGTGCTTGCTCGGCAGCGCTACGAATCTCTTTAAGACCGGCCATAATGGCAGAGCGCTCGATAAATTCAGCGTGAATGTGCTCAGCTAATAAGCGTGCTAGTGTGGTTTTGCCGGTGCCACTAGGTCCCCAGAGTATTAGAGAGGGGCAGCCTTGTAATAGGTGCGCTGAGCTCAGTGGTCCGGAGGTGAGGTGCTCTTGCCCAATGATTTCATTTAAATTTTTTGGACGTATGCGGTGTGCGAGAGGAGCTGTTGTTAGGATATCATCAAATAAATCACGCATGGAATTCCGGTTAGTTTTTTGGGATAACCGCTATACTTTAAATAAGTTAACCATAAAAATAAAGGGACACGTGGATGGGAACATTTTGGTTGGGTGGTGCATTATTATTAGCCGTGTGGTACGGGTTGTCATATTTGGTTTTTAATTGGTGGGGAGTGATTTCGGCAATGGTCGTAACGTTGTTCTTTACTGTGCTTTTTCATTACTTTCATACGGCTGAGAAAAAAATTGGGGATAAGAAAGGCTAGTTTTCTTCCTTGATGATGATTTAGAATCGTTTTCTAGCCATGATTACTGATGCGGGAAATGGCATTTTTCTCATCGACAAAGATTGCCACCGGTTTGTGGTTGATTGCTTCTTTCTCATCAATAATGCAATAGCTACAGATGATGACCAGATCACCTTTTTGCACATGACGTGCTGCAGCGCCGTTGAGGCAAATTTCCCCAGGGCCACCTGGAATCACATAGGTTGTTAAGCGTGCACCGTTGTTGCAGTTATAAATATCCACTTGTTCATATGGAATGATTCCTGCCGCATCATACAGAGCGGGGTCGATTGAAACAGAGCCTTCGTAGTTTAAATCAGCATCAGTGACTGTTGCACGATGAATTTTTGCCTTTAAGATATTTAGTTGCACGTGATCATCCCCTTGGTCTTGACTTAAAGTAGATCTAATCTAGAATGGCTTTTGTTTTGCTAAAGCTAGTTTAGTTTTTAACTCTAAAATTGACTAATTTGGCCTGTGGCCTACATTTTTAGCTTTGACGTAAAGAGCAAAGCGATCTGAATTCTACTGATAAATTAGCTTAAATGCAAACCGGGTTTGTAGATTTGATATTTTAGTGATTAAATTAGGCTCATAGGCCGATTGGTAGGTATTGTGATGTATTAAAAAATACATAAATTTTTGTAAAATAGTCTCGTTAAATTTAGCTTCTTTTGATTTTTGTAATTTTGCAATCAGGTGAAAAAATCCTTGGCGAGTTGCCTATAGTCGCTTCAGCATAAATTGTGTGATAATATCGTGTTCCATGTTAAATACATGAAGTTAAAGTGAATGACACGATATATATTTGTTACTGGTGGTGTGGTTTCCTCTCTAGGTAAAGGACTCACAGCAGCCTCTCTTGCCGCTATACTTGAAGCGCGCGGCTTAAAAGTTAATCTTAAGAAATTTGATCCATATATTAATGTTGACCCAGGGACGATGAGCCCATTTCAACATGGTGAAGTATTTGTGACGGAAGATGGTGCAGAAACGGATTTAGATCTGGGCCATTATGAGCGTTTTGTTACAACAACGATGACACGTTTTAATAATGTGACCTCTGGTCGTGTCTATCAAGAAGTCATCATGAAAGAGCGCCGTGGAGATTATTTAGGCGGTACTGTTCAGGTGATTCCTCATATTACTGATGAGATTAAGCGTCGTGTTGTCGAAGGCAATGGTGATGCGGATGTCGTGATGATAGAAATTGGCGGCACGGTCGGTGATATTGAATCATTACCATTTTTAGAGGCGATTCGCCAGTTAGGCGCTGAGCTGGGGCATCATCGTAGTTTATTTATTCACTTAACCTTAGTGCCTTATTTAGGGGCTGCTGGTGAGCTTAAAACGAAGCCGACACAGCATTCGGTGAAAGAGTTACGTTCGATAGGGATTCAACCGGATGTTTTAATTTGTCGTTCTGAGCGTGACTTGCCAGAGTCTGAACGCCGTAAAATTGCTTTATTTACTAATGTTGAAGAGCGAGCAGTGATTTCTTGTGTCGATGTGAAAACGATATACTCACTGCCGCGGGCATTGTATGAGCAAAAGCTCGATGAAATTATTGTTGATCACTTAAAAATAGATGCTCCGGTCGCTGATTTAGCGGATTGGGATCGGGTCGTGTACGCCAAGCTTAATCCAGAGCAAGCGGTGACCGTCGCCATGGTAGGTAAATATGACCTGACGGATGCGTATAAATCAATTAATGAAGCCTTAGATCATGCGGGCATTCAAAGCAAAACTGCGGTCAATATTGAATATATTGATGCTGAGGAGATTGAGAAAAAAGGTGCACAAGCGATATTAACAGACTATGATGCTATTTTAGTGCCTGGGGGCTTTGGCGACCGTGGTGTTGAAGGGAAGATATTGGCATCTCAATTTGCTCGTGAAAACCAGATTCCTTATCTTGGTATTTGTTTAGGGATGCAGGTGGCGGTGATTGATTATGCACGCCATTGTGCGGGGCTGGAAGGGGCGAATAGCTCTGAGTTTGATCCTGATTGTAGTTATCCGGTGATCGCATTAGTGAAAGAATGGTTGACTGAGGATGGCGCTTTACAAACGCGTGATGCTGATGTTGATTTAGGCGGTAGTATGCGTTTAGGTGGACAAGTGTGTGTGTTAAAACCAGGCTCAATGGCAGAGCAGGCCTATGGCCAAAGTCAGATCGTCGAGCGCCATCGTCATCGCTATGAAGTGAATGAGCGTTATGTGGCAGAGCTTGAAAAAGCGGGCTTAAAAATTTCTGGGCGCTCTGAAGATGGCAAGCTCGTTGAAATGATTGAGGTTGAAGGGCACCCTTGGTTTGTGGCTTGTCAGTTTCATCCTGAGTTTACATCGACACCGCGCCGAGGACATCCATTGTTCTTTGGCTATATTAATGCTGCGATTGCGCACAGAGTAAAAAGTAGAGGGTAGGACAGTATGCACATTGCAGGTATGAAGGTCGGTTTGGATCAGCCATTTTTCCTAATCGCAGGTCCTTGTGTGATTGAAAGTGAAGGGTTGGCACTAGATACCGCAGGTTATTTAAAAGAAATGACTGAGCGCTTGAATATTGCCTTTGTATATAAATCATCATTTGATAAGGCGAATCGCTCGTCTCATAGCAGTTTTCGTGGTATGGGCGTTGAGCACGGTCTAGCGATTTTACAAAAAGTCAAAGAGCAGATCGGCGTGAGTGTGTTAACTGATGTGCATGAAGATACGCCGTTAGATGAAGTCAGCAGTGTTGTTGATATTTTGCAAACTCCGGCGTTTTTATGTCGGCAGACAAATTTCATTCAAAATGTTGCGCGTTGTAATAAGCCGGTAAATATTAAAAAAGGCCAGTTTTTAGCACCTTGGGACATGAAGCATGTAGTAGAAAAAGCACGTGCAGTAGGCAATCAGCAGATTATGGTCTGTGAACGCGGTGCATCATTTGGTTATAATAACCTAGTTTCGGATATGCGTTCATTGGCAGTAATGCGTGAAACTGACTGTCCGGTGGTGTTTGATGCAACCCATTCAGTACAGCTACCTGGTGGGCAGGGCACGTCTTCAGGTGGGCAGCGTGAATTTGTACCTGTGTTGGCACGGGCTGCGGTCGCTGTGGGCATCGCAGGTTTGTTTATGGAAACGCATCCAACGCCTGAAAAGGCCTTAAGTGATGGGCCCAATAGCTGGCCCATGCAGCAGATGGAAGACCTACTTAGTCAGTTAGTTGCTATAGATCAAGTGGTTAAGTCGACTGGCTGGATAGAAGATACAGTGAAATAATAGTGAGTGAAGGAGTGTTCAGTGAAAATTAAGCAAATTATTGGTCGTGAAATTTTAGACTCTCGCGGTAATCCAACAGTTGAAGCGGATGTGATATTAGAATCGGGTGTGCTTGGCCGGGCTGTCGCTCCCTCTGGTGCATCTACAGGATCACGTGAAGCTTTAGAATTGCGTGATCAAGACGCGCAGCGTTATATGGGCAAAGGTGTATTAACTGCTGTTGATAATATTAATACTAAAATTCGCGATTTACTCGTGGGTAAAGATGCGGCGGATCAAAGTGCGATTGATGGCGCCATGATTGAGTTAGATGGCACTGAAAATAAATCAAACTTGGGTGCTAATGCGATGTTGGCGGTTTCTTTAGCTGCGGCAAAAGCGGTCGCTTTAGAGCAAGGTCTGCCTTTATATCAATATTTATCAACTGGCCAGTTGAGTATGCCGGTGCCGATGATGAATATTATTAATGGTGGTGAGCATGCGGATAATAATGTCGACATGCAAGAGTTTATGATTATTCCAGTGGGGGCACCGAGCTTTGCTGAAGCGTTGCGTTATGGTGCAGAAATCTTCCACACCTTAAAGAAAATTTTAGCCAAGCGTGGTTTAAATACGGCGGTGGGTGATGAAGGGGGCTTTGCGCCGGATTTACCTTCGAATCAAGCCGCGATTGAGGTGATTTTAGAAGCCATAGCAGCCGCAGGCTATCAGGCAGGTAAAGACATTTTTATTGGCTTGGATTTGGCCAGTTCTGAATTTTATAAAGATGGCAAATATCATTTAGCCTCAGAAGATAAAGTCCTATCATCATCTCAAATGGTTGATTACTTAGAAGACTGGGTCAAGCGCTATCCGATTCTTAGCATTGAAGATGGTTTGGATGAAAGTGATTGGACTGGCTGGGCAGAACTGACTGCACGCTTAGGCAAACAAGTGCAGCTCGTCGGCGATGACTTATTTGTAACCAATGCAGCAATTTTAGAGCAGGGCATTAAAAAAGACATTGCAAACTCTATTTTGATTAAGCTCAATCAAATCGGTACCTTAAGTGAGACCTTAAAAACTATCCAGATGGCCAAAGAGGCTGGGTATACTAATGTCATTTCCCACCGTTCGGGAGAAACAGAAGATACGACCATTGCCGATTTAGCAGTTGCCGTTGCTGCTGGACAAATTAAAACCGGTTCACTCTGCCGTAGTGATCGTATGGCAAAATATAACCAATTGTTACGTATTGAAGGTGAGCTTGGTGAAAAAGCAGTTTATCCAGGTATTTCTGTATTTAAGCATATTCACTAATAACAGGACTATGATTAAATAAACAAAGGGGTGGTTCATCCCCCTTTTTTATTATTTTAATGATAATTATTTAAGGAGGGTGCATGACATTTAAAGAACGTTGTTTTGTCACTTTCTTAGGCGTACTGTTACTGTTGTTGCAATTTAATTTATGGTTTGGCCAAGGCAGTGTGGCAAATTTGGGTGAATTAAATCATAAAATTGATATTCAAAGTGATAAAAATAAAACCTTAAGCCACCGTAATGAGCAGCTTGAAGCTGAAATCTTTACCTTAAAGCAAGGGGATGCCTCTATTGAAGCGCGCGCCCGTCGCGAGTTGGGGATGATTAAACCCGGCGAAGTTTATTATCAGTTTATTGGTGACCAAAATAAAGCAGATAAAGTAAATAATATAGATAAATAACTAAAACTAAGAGAATCGTGTGAATATACCATTATCATTTAATTGGCATTACCTCAATACAGCGCCTCATATTTCTTGCAATTATAAGGGCAAGCCTGATGATTTTCAGGTGGATGAAGTTCCCCTCTTAGATCCTGAACAATTTTCAGGTCAGGGTGAGCATGTTTTTTTACATATGGAAAAAAAAGCGACGAATACTGAATGGTTGGCTAAAGAACTGGCTCGCTTTGCTGATATTCCTGTGCGTGACGTGAGTTTTGCTGGCTTAAAAGATCGTGATGCACTGACAACGCAATGGTTTAGCTTGCGAATTCCAGGTAAACGTGAATTTGATTGGTCTTTATTAAACAATGATAAAATCCGTGTCTTAGCGATAGGGCGCCATCAAAAAAAACTAAGGCGAGGTCAGCTTGCAGGCAACCGTTTTCGTTTAGTGCTGAGACATTGTCAGGGAGATAAGGCACTTTGGCAGCAGCGCTTAGAGTTGCTAAAAACTCAAGGGATACCCAATTACTTTGGCCCTCAGCGTTTTGGTCGAGAGGGGAATAATATTCAAGCCGCCCTTGCTATGTTTGAGGGTAAGCGGGTGAAGCGCCAGCAAAAAAGCATTTATCTATCCGCCTTACGGGCTTACTTATTTAATCAGGTGCTTTCAGTGCGGCTGGCAAGGGGGTTAGCCAATACCGTCATGCTTGGTGATGTAATGAATTTAATGGGCTCAAATAGTATTTTTAGTGTCGATGAGCTCAATGATGATCTACAAGATGAGTTAAAAAATCGCTTGCATGAGCGTGATATTGTTTTAACCGGTCCGTTAGCAGGTAAAGCAAAACAGGATAAAAATAATACGACCCCAGCAGCTGTTTTTGATCAAGAGGCTCTGGCTGCGGCAGGTTTAGAAACGTGGCAGCAAGGTTTAATTCAATATGGTTTAGACGCCGATCGTCGTGCTTTATTTGTTTATCTGCGTGATTTTAATTGGCACTGGCTCGATGACCAGACCCTGGAATTACAGTTCTTTTTAGCAAAAGGAAGTTTTGCCACGTCGGTCTTGCGTGAGTTGGCCAATTGTGAGCGCGCTGAGCTTGCTGTTTCTGAAGAAGCTAAATAATTTGAGCAAGAAAAAATATCTCTATCTATCTTCATATGATCAATGTGCTGCGTGTTTAAACGCTTGATTGAAGTATAAGCAGGCAGCATTTTTAATCCAGATTTAATTTAATCTAGTCTAGTTTAATTTAATAGTCCGTATTTCTAACTTAAGAGACCTTAACTAATTAGAGGAGTGTTTAGGTGCCAGTGGTTAAGCAAGGTCAGCGTCATATTTCCCCTTGGGGGATGATGTTGTGTTCTGTCAGTGCGATTTTAGGTTCGGGTTGGTTATTTAGTAGTTTTTATAGTGCACAGCTTGCAGGGGCCGGCGCAATTGTTGCCTGGATACTCGGTGGGGTACTTATTTTATGTGTGGCGTTTAGTTTTGCTGAGACATCAACCTTATTGCCAGTCGGAGGAGGTAGTGCTTATTTACCGTTTTTAACGCATGGTAATATGGTGAGTTTGATTTTAGGCTCGATTACCTGGTTAACTTTTGCAACATTACAATCTGTTGAGGTTCAAGCAACGTTACAGTACTTAGCAAATTTATGGCCCGTGTTATTACAACCTGAGACGACTTCATTATCGACAACAGGCATGGGTTTGGCGGTGGCCTTAATGTTGCTATTTAGTTCATTGAATATTTATTCATTGCGATGGGTGATTCGTTTAAATAATATTTTGACTTATTGGAAAATTTTAGTGCCAGTGATGATCGCTGTGGCATTAATGTTTACTCATTTTTCTGTAACAAATTTTCATTATCAGGGGCACTTTTTAAGTAATGGTTGGCATGGTGTATTTGCAGCGATGTCGATGGGCGGGATTGTTTTTGCCTTTAATGGCTTTAAACAAGTCGTTGAGTTGGCTGGAGAAGCGCATAATCCAAAACGGACGATCCCTTTTGCTTTAGCCGGTAGTATTTTTATCTGTTTGGCGATTTATTTGTTATTACAGGTTGCATTTATTGGTGCGTTGAGCCCAACTGAATTAATGGCAGGTTGGTCGCATTTAAGTTTAGCAAGTACAGCCGGTCCTTTAGCGGTTGTTGTTGCTCCTGTGGGGGTGCTTGCTCTTGTGTTGCTCTATAGTAACGCGGTTGTCGCACCAGCAGGTTCGGCATTAATGTATGTGGCCAGTGCCTCTAGAACCTTGCATGCGATGAGTGGTAATCGGCAAATGCCAAAAGCTTTTGCTGAGCTAAGTGCACGAGGTATGCCGGTTAAAGCCATTGTTATAAATACAGTGTTAGGGCTTGTCTTTTTCTTTCCATTGCCTGGCTGGAAAGCTATGGTTGAGTTTATTACGTCCCTGGTGGCTTTTTCTTATTCTTTAGGGCCCGTGTGTGTCTTGGTTTTGCGCTATCAATTGCCAGAAGAGCGACGTGTTGTGCGCTTGCCCTTTGTTTGGGTTTGGAGCTATGTGGGACTTTATATCTGTGTGTTGATGTCTTATTGGACGGGTTGGCAGACAATTTCTAAGCTTTTCTTATTCTTAGTCTTTTGCTTTGTATTATACTTTTTATATCGGGTGGTTTCAGAGCGCGCACGTTCATTAACATTGGAAATACGCTCATCGCTGTGGATGTGGGTGTACTTTATCGGCGTGAGTTTGGTGTCTTATTTGGGGACGTTTGGAGGTGGTCATGGTAAACTGGGTTTTGGCCCAGATGCACTGGTACTTGCCGTGTTGACGGCACTGATTTTGTATTTAGCCGTTAGATTTCGGCGTACTGATGAACAAGCAAAAACATTATTTCGGGCGATTGGTAAAGAGTTGGCAAGTTGATTTACAGGCTTGCTGATATGCAAAATAGTTAACATGCTAAGGTGGCTGTAGGGGATAAATATGCTAAAAATATTACTGAGCAATGATGATGGTGTGTATGCACGTGGCCTAATAGAGATGTATCAGGCCCTAGCAAGTATTGCAACCGTATATGTTGTTGCCCCCGACCGTGATTGTAGTGGCAAAAGCAATTGCATTACTTTAGATCGACCATTGTCCATACAAAAAGCTGATAATGGTTTTTTGAAAGTCAATGGTACACCGGTAGATTGTGTGCATTTAGCCTTAAATGAAGTCTATAAGGGAGAAGAGATTGATCTTGTGATTTCAGGTATTAATGCCGGTGGTAATATGGCTGATGATACGATTTACTCTGGGACGGTTGCCGCAGCGATGGAAGGGCGGCGCCATGGTGTACCTGCTATTGCCGTATCCTTGAAAGGAGAGGGACGCTTAGATAATTATTGTACTGCAGCGAGTTTTGTAGCAGGCTTAGTTGAAAAAATAATTAAAGATCCTTTGCCGGCGGATACGATATTAAATGTGAATGTACCTGATTTACCACAAGAACAAATTAAAGGTGTTCAGGTAACACGTTTAGGGCAGCGCCACCGTGCCCAAGCGGTGATTCCTGCTGAAAATCCTCGTGGCTACCCGATGTTTTGGATTGGCCCGGTTGGCCCTGAACAAGATGCTGGGGTTGGCACTGACTTTTTTGCGCTGCGAGAAAATCAAATTTCAATTACGCCTTTAAAAACTGATTCAACTCAGTTTGAAGCGATGGAGACCGTCGCGCATTGGAATGCCTTAAGTTAGAAGCTAGTGATGACTGATTGAACGCTACTTAATTAACTCTAGGTTTAGTATTTTAAATAACAATGAGGTATTTTTTCGGGCATACATTTTGCTTTGTCTTGGTCTATATTTAAAGCATTTTTATTTTGCGCCGATATCCTAAAAAGATGTCATAAAACGTAAAATAATAGTATTAAGGCTTGGGCAGATGGCGTATTCTTATGAATCCCGTTTTATTTCAGCAAAACAATGGAATGAATCAGAACAGTGTCAAGAAGAGGCAGCAAATATTCCTGCTGTGGCGTTAGGTAAACTTTCTGAGCCTGATGCAGTCGTCGAAACAGACGGCAAAACTGTAGCAACTGAGGCACAGCAAAAGCAAGCAAATTTATTATCAGAACCGAGTAACCTTGATGCGACAGAGATTTATTTAGGTGAAATTGGTTACTCTTCTTTATTAACCGCAGAAGAAGAAGTCTATTTTTCTAGGCGCTCTCAGCAGGGTGATATTTTTGCTCGCCGTAAAATGATAGAGAGTAATTTACGCTTGGTCGTAAAAATTTCCCGTCGTTATTTAAATCGTGGCTTACCTTTGCTTGATTTAATTGAAGAGGGCAATATGGGATTGATGCACTCTGTTGAAAAGTTTGATCCAGAAAAAGGCTTTCGTTTTTCGACTTATGCGACATGGTGGGTACGGCAAAATATTGAACGAGCATTGATGAGTCAGACGAGAACGATTCGCTTACCGATTCATATTGTTAAAGAGATGAATGTGTATTTGCGGGCTTCGCGAGATTTGTCGCAAGCATTAGATCATGAGCCGAATTATAATGAAATTGCTGAAAAAGTGAGTCGGCCTGTGAGTAATGTTAAAAAAATCATGCGGTTGAATGAGAAGGTGATTTCAACGGATACACCGGTCAATAGCGACAGTGATCGTACCTTAATTGATACCTTAAGTGATGATGAAAATATGGCAGATCCTGTAGTTGATCTGGCTGATTTCGATCTAAATGAACGCATTAAACAATGGTTATTAGAACTTTCAGAAAAACATCAGCAAGTTGTTGAGTTGCGTTTTGGTTTAAATGGTCAGGAGTCGATGACGCTTGAAAAGGTAGGTAAAGCCTGTGAGATTACGCGTGAGCGTGTGCGTCAATACCAGATGGAAGGTTTACAGCACTTGAAAAAACGCTTTGCTGATGAGGGTTTGTCAAGTAATACGTTATTATCAAGGTTCACTCATAGTAAATAGAAAATAAATTTTATTGTCTTTTTAATTTTACTTTTAATTGCTTGATCAGGCCTAATAATACTTTATAAGTTCTGAAAATGGTGTGTTACGATCAGATTAATCTACCGCTAAATCTAAAATAATTGAACATAGAACAGAGCTTGCTCTAGCTCTTTTGTTATATAATCATCATGTTCTTTAAATCCTGTAGCTAGATTTATTGCTAGTAGATTATTAGTAGAGGGACGAGAGCACTCAATTTAATGCTAATATTGCATAATGTTATCTATTATCAAAATTTGATAAATTTTAATAAATAAAAAAAGTTAATATTAGCAGTATTGTGCGAATACTTAAAAATAACGGGTGTTTTTTCATTATTTTTAGTTGTAAACCTTCTTGGATCTTTGAAGTCTAACTGCTTGCAGTATAAATCAGTATAAATGCATGCAATGTGGTGGACGTTTATGGTTAATCTAATGAATAACTTAGCTAACTTGCAATCACAGCAGCAATTAAATGAAAGCAAGAGCTTACTGACTAAAAGTGTTGAGCGCTTAACTTCAGGAAAGCGCGTTAACCAGGCGAAGGATAATCCAGCCGATTTTGCGATTGGCTTGAGATTAAATATTGGCAGCTCAAGTGCGTTACAGTCTATTCACAATGTTAACGATGCAAGCTCTGTAGCTCAAGTGGCAAGCGTTGGTATAGAAATTCAGGCAAATTTGCTTGGACGTGCACAAGAACTTGCTTTGCAAGCGGCAGGTAATCCGACTTTATCTGATCGTGATAGGGGGTTGATTAATAATGAATTACAAAGTGTGATTGAAGATTTTAATGCAGTTGCAGAAAATACCCGATTTAATGGTATGCCTTTATTAGATGGTCGCTTTAATGGCAGTTTTCAAGTGGGCGGTTCTTTGGCCGATCACGTTAGTCTGAATATTTCAAGCAGTTTAGGTGCCAGTGTTGGCGCACAGCGACTACAGTCGGATGGTTCTATATTAAGTAATGAAGTCAGTGCGGTGGCAACTGCTGCAATTGCAACTAATGGTGTTGCTGCACAAGAGCTTGTGGTGTCGCAAAACGGTGGTAGTGGTAGTGCTACAATTGTTGCCAATGCTTCAGCGGCAGAGGTTGCCTCCTCGATTGGGCTTATTGAAGATATAGGTGCTGATGCGATAACGAATATTCAGCTCAGCATAAGTGCTTTTTCAAGCAGTAATATTAGTTTCAGCCTAGGCTCAGGAGATTCGGCTGGAGTGAGTAATACACAAACAATCACTGCAACCGTATCAGATTCGGGCGATTTAAGTCATGTAGTGAATGCGATTAATGATGTTTTTGAAAAGACAGGGGTAACAGCAAACTTTGCTACTGGGAGTAAGACTGAAATTACCTTAATAAATGAACAGGGTGAGAATATACAGATCGCTGATATCAAAGGCTTTGATGCTGAGTTAACCTCTGCCAGTGGGGCGGTGACGAATCTGTTGGAAGGAGGAGTAGACTCCGCATTAATCAGTGGTCAAGTGAGTGTTTTTAGTGAGACAGCAACAGGCTTTAGTATTGACAGCATAAGTGCGGATATATTTGCAGCGACAACTACAGATTCAACGTTAGCAAGTATTAATACAGTTGATGCGAGTACTCAATCTGGCGCTCAAGATGCATTGGGGGTGATTGACCGTGCTTTAGATCAGTTAGGGGGATCTTTAGCTGTTTTAGGGAGTTTTCAAAATAGTAATGGCTATCGACTTGATCAATTAAGCACAGGCTTTCAAAATAATACTGCTGCCTTAGGTCGAAAGGTGGATGCAGATTTTGCTCTGGAAGTGACTGAACAAATCAATCAACAAATTAAGTTCCAAGTGAACGCCGCTGTATTTGGTGTTTCTGGTAATACTGCGAAGAACTTTCTTGATCTTTTAAATAATTAAATTAGAACTTAGAACATTTAAAAAAATATAAAATAATAGTTGCGAAATAAATGTTCAATTGTTAATTTAAACTGCTATTTATAAGCTTTAAAAAAAGCAGTAAAGTGTATGTTTTTTGAAAGTTAATAGGATGCTTACTCTTTGCAGTGTGTTTTGTTTAATGAACGTCGATAGGTTGGCTTGAGGTTGTGCGATAGTTTTGAAAAATAAAAACTTCCTTTTTATTGCTTACGTTTTAACTTTGATGTTGTTTGCTATATTCTCGGTAAATGCAGTAGATCAACGCAGGGTGGGCGATGTTTACTTTGTCTTTGATAAGATTGCTGAATATAAAAGTTATTTACCAATGTACCAGAATATTGATTCATTACCCGTGAAAGTGAATGCTGGCATTGGCGTACAATTAACAGGTCATTCATCAATTGAAATTGCTTTAGGTGGCTATGTAGCAACACAAAATTCTACAATCTTGACGCGAGCAGGGATGACCTGTGGCACAAATGATCATTGTTTACTTGTTGATTTAAATGCATTTACTTTGACTTGGCGTTATACCTATTAAATTAATTTCCTGATGGCTACTCCCAATAGCAGAGGCGCCGTCAGGAGTATAAATATTTTAAAGTGATTTACTTATAAAGAGGGAACATAGAAAGCTTCAGGAGATTTAGTTTGATAATTTAAGTAGTTAGGATTATTCACAGTATAACGTGGTGTTATCATATTAAAAGTAATATGACTTAAGCAGTTATTAATATCTGCATTAAATGCTAAATTTTTACAATACACATTAGCAAAATTATAATATTTCGATAGCTCAAGCGTATTATTTTTTTTATGGACTTGATACGTGGTATAGTCGCTAATTGCCCAATTATTCTTACTTTTTGTCAGGGTATATAGTTTAAGTGATGGGGAGTTGCCATGCGATGTCGATAAGCCTGCTGTAAAATACTCTCCATAGGCTTTCCCTGCGGTTTGTATGATTTTGAATTCTTCCATATGCGTGTGGCCAACAAGGATGCCGCGGATTTGATGGTGATATGGCGCAATAGTGTTTAAAAACTGTTGTTGGTCTTTATCTTGCCAAAATGCTGAGCTATCGTAGACATTGTGACCTGCTGGAATATGCATGGCAATGAGTATTCCGACGTTGTTTTTTTGTGCAGTTGCGAGCTGATTTTTTATAAATTGTAATTGACTGTTTAGTGCGTGGGGGTTGGGTTTATGCTCTGGTGAAAACATCACGCTATTGAGGCCAAGCAGGGTGAGTTCTGGGGTGATTTTAATGCTAAAAAAGCCATATTCAGTATTTTGTGTTGCTAAGCATGGCATAGTCGCTTGTGTTGTTTGAGTGTTACAACGTGTGCCGCTGGAGAGAAAGCCATTTTTAAACCCCGTAGTCAAAGCGACGCTATAGGGTGATTTGTTTTGATAAGTGTAGTCGCCGTAGTTTGCTTGCAAGCTATCATTATTACCAAAGACATTAATGATGGGTGTGTTAGGAAATGTTTGTTGTAATTGACTAAGCACTTCTTTTTGATTGGTTGTGACGAACTTTTCTCTATTTTGAAATAACTTAGAGAAGCTACTTTGATGGCCAACAATATCACCTAAATATAAAATAAATTGAGGTGTTGGAATAAGATGATCTGGACCGGTATTTTTTTTAATCAAGCCTGCTAATTGTTTGAATGTTACAAGGTCCATATCATTGTGCGCATCGTAGCTGCTTGGGTCTATCTGCATGGCATGGCGTTGTTTTGTATTCAAATGGATATCTGAAATGGTTAAAAAATTTATATTATTTGCATCTGCAGAGGCCGTATTTAACAAAGTGACCAT
Organism: Piscirickettsia salmonis LF-89 = ATCC VR-1361; assembly: GCF_000297215.2. Taxonomy (GTDB): domain Bacteria; phylum Pseudomonadota; class Gammaproteobacteria; order Piscirickettsiales; family Piscirickettsiaceae; genus Piscirickettsia; species Piscirickettsia salmonis. The sequence continues at coordinate 5,018 of NZ_AMFF02000108.1, read as the reverse complement.
GGGTAGGGAAACGAGCAGGCTGGCGGTTACTTTTGACAGTTGATTCATTGCTATAAGCCTTTGGTTATTTTTTTAAATTTAATCTATATAATTTTAATTTGTTAGAAACTTTAGATTTATATTTAAGTATTAAGTGGTTTTTATTGTTGTATTTTATTACTGACGGCTCCTTTTGAGCTTAATTTCACTAAAGACTTACAGGTGGTTCCTTGGACAATAACAGAAAATAATACGATGCAATAGGTAAAGATAAGAATATGGTTACGATAGGGGCCTTCCGGCAGTGATAAAGCCATGGCGAGTGCTAAGCCACCACGTAGTCCACCCCAGGTTAAAATGGTAATAACAAACGGTGTGTATTGGCGCTGCATTTTAAATAAACTCATTGGTAGAGCAACGGTAATAAAGCGTGCAATCAAGGCTAAGGGAATCATTAATGCACCGGCGATAAAGTCATTTAAATTAAGAGTTAAGCTGATAAATTCGAAGCCGATGATTGCAAATAGCATCATATTCAGTACTTCATCAATCAGTTCCCAAAAGGTATCTAAGTGCTGATTTCCCTGATTGCTTAACACCTGATGGCGTGTGAGGTTACCGGTGATAATGCCTGAAATGACCATGGCAAGAGGCCCTGATACATGCAGAAATTCTTGGGCCACGAGATAGCCGCCTGAAGCAAGGCATAGGGTGATTAAAATTTCTATTTTGGCATCATGAATGTGTTTAATTAAAAAGTAGGCGATAAAGCCTAAAATTAAACCATAGAGAATGCCGCCTATGGCTTCTTGGCCAAAAAGTAGACCGATGCTTTGCCAGCTTGGCATGTGACCTGAGTCGACAATGTGGTAAAGCGTTACGAAAATGACTAAACCAACACCATCATTAAATAGCGATTCTCCGGCAATTTTGGTGGTTAAGTCTTCTGGTGCATCGAGTTCTTTGACCGTTGCAAGTACGGCGATAGGGTCGGTTGGTGAGATTAATGCGCCGAATAATAAGCAATATATAAATGGAATCTGAATATGCAAAAATTGTAGTAATTCATAGCTTAAAAAGCCGATGACAAGCGTTGAGGCTAAGGTGCCGAGAAAGGCGAGGCTGGTGATTTCCCATTTAAACTTTAATAAGCGTTTAAGATCAACAGTTAAACTACCGGCAAAGAGCATAAAGCCGAGGATGCCATTTAAGAGAAAGTTACGAAAATCAATGTGTTCAAACAGGGTCTGGGTTGTTTGATGCAGTGCGAGTGTTCCGAAGTGGTCCGCGATAATAATCAAAATAGAGGTGAACAATGCGCCTAAAGTAACAGCAATCGTCGTCTGCATTTTAAAGAGGCGATGGTTTAAGTACGCAAAAATAGTTGCGAGGATAAGCAAAGCAGAGATTACTTCATAGACGGTCATATGCTGTTATTGCCTTTGATGTTATTGATAACGCCACATAGAATAGCAGAGCTTGTACTAAGAATAAAAATAACTGTGTCAGTCGGGTGTATTATTTAAAGTAACTTGATTTACTGTTTGGTTTGCTGTTGAATTTAATTATTGCTAGGCTATCGAGTATGAGAAGAAAAATTACAGCAATGTACATGCGTGCGAAGATCATACCTTACTTGTTTCGGTTATGGCCACCGTTTTGGGGAACCGGTATTCGAGTTGACTTTATCTCTACTGATTTTCGTCACATACGAGTGAGTATGAAACTTAGATTTTATAATAAAAACTATGTCGGCATACATTTTGGCGGTAGCTTGTATAGTATGATTGACCCTTTTTATATTTTAATGCTGGTGCAAATTTTAGGGCCTCAATATAAAATTTTAGACCAGGCGGCTCATATTACTTATTTAAAACCAGGTTTAGGGACAGTGTATGCACACTTTCAATTGAATGATGATGTGTTAGATCAGGTAAGGGTTCATACTGAGTCTGGTGAGAAATATTTATTGACTTTGCCGATTAATATTGTTGATGATCAGAGCAATGTTATTGCTCATATTGATAAAACGATTTATATTCGCCAACGCCAGTGTAAAGTTAAATAGTTTATAAATCTAGTTAGAACAGCTGATGCTCTTAATTAAAGTGGTTAGTATTGTTGACTGTGGTGAGTTGTATATATTGTCAAAATTTTATCCTCCAGCTTTAGGCAGTTAGGTCAATGCTTTGCTTTTATCATCAAGAGAAAATTAATCCGCTTAAAAATATTCAGCTTCAGCATAGTAATCGAAGGTTAGCTAAATCATTTGGTATTGAGTCTGAAGCACTGTCAATGGCAACTCCTTATTTCAATGGTGAGAAAACCTGGATGGGTGCGGATTATCTCTCGATGGTCTACAGTGGCCATCAGTTTGGTCGCTATGTTCCTCGTTTAGGTGATGGGCGGGCGATTTTACTTGGAGAAATCCAGGATCAGCAACGCCAGCGTTGGCAGGTACAGATTAAAGGGGCTGGACAAACACAATATTCACGTCAGGGTGATGGTCGAGCGGTACTGCGTTCTAGTGTGCGCGAGTATTTAGCTTCAGAAGCACTATATGCCTTAGGTATACCGACAACACGAGCACTTGCTTTGATGAGCAGCGATGATGTTGTGCAGAGAGAGCGGCCAGAGACGGCGGCGTTATTGGTGCGGTTAACGCCGTGTCTTGTTCGTTTTGGTAGCTTTGAGTACTTTTTTTATACAGAGCAATACGACTGCTTAAAGCAGTTAACTGATTATGTAATAAAACAGCATTATGCTGAGTGTTTATACGAAGAAAGCCCTTATGGCGCTTTTTTGCTTAAGGTTGTAAAGCGCACAGCAAAATTAATCGCATTATGGCAGGTGTATGGTTTTAATCATGGTGTGATGAATACTGATAACATGTCGATTATTGGTGAAACGTTTGATTATGGTCCATATGCGTTTTTAGATGACTATATCCCAGGCTTTATTTGTAACCATTCGGACCACTATGGACGTTATGCATTTAATCAACAAGCGGATATCGGTCTTTGGAATCTTAATGCATTAGCGCACGCTTTGTCACCATTGATTGACCATAAGGATATTGTTTACGCGTTTAAATACTATGAAAAAAAATTTGCTGAAGTTTATTTTAGTCAGCTAGCGCAGCGCTTTGGAATTATTTCTATCAATCGTTCTACACAGGAGTTAATGCTTGCTGGGTTGTCTATCTTAGAGACATTGAAGCTTGATTATCATCAGTTTTTTCGTAAGCTGAGCCATGCAGTATATCAGTATCAAGGCTGTTTTAATATTACGGCGCTTATGGGAGAAGATTATGGTAGTGATGACAAGGTGAAAATTTGGCTAGATGCCTATGAAAAAATAATAACACAGCAGGAAGGGTCAGAATCTATGAGGGAGATCGGTCAGCAGATGCTGAGTGTGAACCCGAAATATATTTTAAGAAGCTATTTATTAACCCAAGCAATAGAGTGGGCTGAGCAGGGCGATTTTTCAGAAGTCGATCATTTAATGCATTGTTTAACTCACCCTTGTGATGAGCAGCCAGAATTTGAACGCTATGCCGCAGCTGTGCCGGATTGGGGGAAAAAAATAATATTAAGTTGTTCTTCTTAATATATATTATATTTCCCACTATATAATAAGGTTAATTCATTATTAATGAATAATATGTTTTAATAATTTAAAATGTATTTAAGAGTTTATTTTATAATGTTGTTTTACTTGGTTATAATTTAAATTAAATGTATATATTTAATTAAATATTCTTTGATTGATTAACTGAGATTGGCTTATAGAGCTGTGTTGGTTGAGCGTTGATAGTCCAATGATCAGGAAAAACATAACAGCAACTAATGAACATGAGCCAACTAAAAATTTCACTACTTTAGACATCTTAGTCTCCCTTGACTTATTTTAGTTTTCAATATTCGAAATTCGAAACTCTAATAAGTATAAAATATATTTTTGTTATGAAGGTTTTTACATTATGATTTTTATAAAGCTAAATATCTTGTGGGAATATAAAAATGCTAACACGTAAATTATAAATGTGTAAATATAAAATTTATTTGGTTTTTTTTAGTTGAATTTTAAAAGTGAGTGTAACCTTTCCCGATAAGATGGATATATCAAGCGAAAATTTAGTTGCGGCACAATTTTATTACCATAAACACTAGTTACACTAACAGGTAGTTGAACTGCTTGGTACTGGCTGAGTGTAGGGTCAATTATTATTACCTGAGAGGTGTTGACACATAGTATTTTAGGAAGCAGTTTTTGTTCTGCTTCCTGAAGTTAGTAATTACTTTAAGCTAGGTGTTGGTTATCAAATAGTTGAGATAACGCTTGAAGGTAGCTATCGGCTTCTGGCGTATTTTCAGCAGGAGCAAAATGCGCGATTTCATGAGGTTGTGGAGGGTGATAGGGGCCGGCTTTACTTTCAAAAAAAACGGTGCCAGGTGTTAGGGCAATGACACTATGTAGCTGCCCATGAGGGATGGTTGTGCCGATAATGTTATTTGGATTTAATATAAATGTATCTGTCACTGTGCCACTCTTGTCAAAATAGAGCAAACCTAAATGACCTTTGAGTATCAGCAGCGTTTCATCTTTTTCGTGGTCAGCATGGTAATGGGGGCGGACATAGCTGCCTGGCTCGATAGCAATCAATAAGCGGTGACATTGTGCATGACTGTCGGTATGGAAATTAAGGTGGGTACGTTTGCGTGGTAAAGCTGCTGCTTGTGCAGATAAAGTGTATAACAGATCTTGATCTATAACGGTGTTCATGGCGGTTGCTCCTTTCATGTTATTATTTACCATACTGTTTGAGTCGCTGTTATAAAATAAGCTTTAGTTTAAATGAAATTGGGCCTGATGGACCTAAGTATTTAGGCTAAATTTAGGTGTGTGGTAAAAAATCATAATTAACCCTTGACGGTAGGATTTTGGTCTGTATAATACGCTCCTGTTGCTTCGGTAACGCACTCTGAAACGCTAGGCGTATCAAGGGTTTGCAAAGTTCTTTAACAATAAAAATA
>NZ_AMFF02000107.1 GCF_000297215.2 Piscirickettsia salmonis LF-89 = ATCC VR-1361 | reverse complement strand
ATATCGAACTCACGTTAAATAAACAATGGGTCGACCATAGCCGGCGTAGCGCTTGATTTTATTCTGGAAGCTTGTACGTGTATTTTCGTTGGCTTTTGGATGTTTTAGTGTTTTTTTTACAGCTGATTCCAAGGAAATTCAACCAATGCTGAATACAGTGTTGACTTACACCAAAACGTTGCGCACGTTCCCATTGATAACTGTCCGGATGATTTTTTACATCATTCTTTAGCTCTTCTAAGTTAATCGCTCGAGGTTTTGGTGCCTTTTTTTTTATTTCTATTCTTGTATTCCATCGAAACAGCGTCCTCATTGAAACGCCGAAGAGTTCTGAAACTTCCTCATAAGTTAGCCCTTTCTTTTCTTTTAACTTAAAGACCTTACTCCTTGTTTAATTCTACAATTATTCAATAAGTTATTATGCCATACATTTAGGATTTAGCTATATATTAATAAGTTATATAATAAAGTTTGCTCATAATTATTATTAACTTTGATTATTTTGGTGTTATTCTTGTGACAAAATTATTAAGATTTTTTGCTGTTATATTTTTATATATAATGTTTATTAGTCTTGTTTGGGCAGTGCCCGCACCCCAAACGCCGGACTATTTCTTTCGGGCTGACACACGGCCTCCAGAACAGGTTTTTGGATCTGAACATACAGTTGGTCCTGGTTTTGTGACCTGGGCAAACACTAGGGGAGTTCCCGCTGATTATAATGTACTTCGTTATGCTAATGGACAGACCGTTGCACCAAGTGAGGAGGAAGACCGTACGGCAGGGTGGGTTTCTGCTGCTGGATATCTTGAAGGAGTACAGCATTTTTTAAATTATGAAGTTATAAACAGGGGGGTGGGGTTCCCTAATTTTTGGGTCTATCAAATAGCCCCTTCAAATAGGGCATATAGTCTGAATTGGATATTAGAGGATTTTCTGGGCTCCCCCGCTGGTGTTGGAACCGCAGTAGATCATGAGGATGCGATGGATTTATTAGGAGAATATTCGAATCAAAACGAGTGGATTACTCGAGATGGTATGGTAACCCTCCCTTAAAATAGTACAAGTGATAAGTGGAATCTTCTGTTAAATTAACTTAGACAGGAGAGAGAAGATGAAACGATCAAAACTAACAGAATCACAAATTGTAG
>NZ_AMFF02000106.1:11797-22771 GCF_000297215.2 Piscirickettsia salmonis LF-89 = ATCC VR-1361 | reverse complement strand
TGTTTATGACCTGTGCGTAAGATTAGTTAAAGAGTTGTAAATATCTGAGCTTACCTTTGTTTTTTGCTCGTCTGATATTTCTAGTTTCATAAGCTCAGACATTTTCTGAACTTCTTTCGATATCTCGAGTAGTAGGTAGCTATATAATTCTAAATTTGCTACCAGCTTAAAAAAGATTTGTTTATTGGCGTCGTCAGGGATTTTATTGTAAAGGGCCTGGAAGCAGAGGAAAAGTTAAGATTGATCCCGGTTGTCAATGCGTAAGTCCTATTTGCTACTGTTTTTACATTTAAGCTATAACGAGCGGCTAATGTTTTAAGGCTCTCTTGGCTATTTTGTATTGCCTCACGCACTGTCTTTGTTGTGCGGGCGCAACCATGTAGCACTTGTCCCATAATTCATCTCTTGATGGTAAGTCGTTATAGAGTACACCACTAAAGCATGGGACTAAACAACATCATTAACTTACATAATTAAGTGCCAAATATAAAATATATTTTATTTTTTATATTTTAATTATAAAAAAATATAAATTTTAATTAAAATTTTAATATTACTTATAAGCAATAAAAACTTTAAACTTGCTTAATTATTAATTTATACAAAAAATTTAATATATTTTTATGAAGAAGAAGTTATTATTGCTCACCTTACTACCCGCTCTATTGCAAGGGTGTCACGCATTTACAGAACAAAAAAGTATTATAAAAGAAAAACAAGAAGTTACTTTAGTTCACAGCAACCTTTGCCTATTAAATACTTGTCCCACTGGTTACAGCCCAAAAGATCAGATCATCAATCATAAAATCATTATTCTGGCAAACAACCCTAAATCCAAATTTGCCGACTGGGTTGCCTATATCATACGACCTGATTACATTAATGGCCCATCACGAACAAGAGAATGGCAACAAGACCCCGATTTACCTGAAAATGCCACTTTACCTCCTTCAGCCTATAGAGGAGTGAATGCGCTTTTTAATGTTGATCGTGGTCATCAAGCACCACTGGGATCATTTAGGGGAGCTGAGAATTATTATGTTACTAATTACCTATCTAATATCACTCCACAACAGTCACAGCTAAATCAAGGCCCTTGGAATCATCTAGAAAACGCAGTAAGAGCATATGCCAAACAGTACGGACCGGTGTATGTCATTACAGGCCCTTACTATGAAAAAGGCCAAAAACCAATCAAAGCCTTTCCAAACTATAGCGGCACTTTAATGATACCGAAAGGTTATTTCAAGGTCATCACGACGATTAAAAACAATAAAATTTATGCTTCAACATTTATTATGCCGCAAACAACAGCGAATAGAACTCACTATTGTGAAACCATCTCTTCTTTAGAAGAAGTTTATAAACTTACACAAGGGCTAACTATATTAGCAAAAAAACCAGTAAGTGATTTAAATCAATTACTAGGTTGTTCTCAACACGCTTAAAACAATAAACGGGGCTGACTAATCTGACAGCCCCAACCTTATTTATTTCAGACCGTTAAAAGTTAGCTGCTTGAGCTTGGTTAAGATCTGCTTGTTGCCCTTCTTGACTCCTACTAAAAAAAGGCGTCGCACTAACAACAGCTAATCCATCAAATCGAGTAGCAAGATTTGCTACTGACCATTCGGTATGTTCTTGCATTTTAGCCTGGATGGACTCTGGGCTTTTGTCTTCACAAGCAAGCAGTTCTCGTATAAACCCTCGAATTTTGTCTTTTTTACAACCTACATCCACATCCGCTGTACTCTGGTCAAAATATTCAGAACCTAACAGGTTATAAAGCAATGCTAAAGTCCTGCTTAACTCAGGACTTTCTTTAACTAAACTAAGATTTTGTTCTGTAACTAAACTTGCTGTAACTGTCGACCCTTCTAAAAGCGCAGAGATTGCTTTGACTTCATTAACCGTATCCGCAATATATTGACTCTCCAATAACGCCTGATGCAAATCTAGATCAGAATCTTTATATAATTCGGCTAGGATCACAACTTTTACAACATCTAAGCTTGGTCGCATCAAAGGCTCATCTGCCTGCATCAAGCCTAATGTATGATAAAGCCTTGCCCTCGTTGGTACAAATTCCTTTAAAGTTAGCCCCAGAGAGTAACAGTCTGTTTGTGCAGAGGCTGGATATCCATCCTTAATATAATAAATCCCTTTCAATTCCTTCACAAACTCGGTACTTTCCATGTCTTTTTCTTTTGCCAGCAAGGCTTTCGCCTCTTCTGATAGAGCTTCTGGAGCTAAAAAATCTAGTGTCCCCCCAACTATAGTTTTATCGCTACTTAATCCAAAATCAATTAATGATACTTTACCATCTTCACTTAAAACTACATTTTCAGGTTTAATATCGTTATGATAAATTTTAGTTGCAGATTTTGATGCTACACCAGCATTTAATTGACGAACTGCCTCAACAAGTTTTAAACTAACTTCCAGCCTTTGTTTATCACTCTTAAAATCAACCTTATCTAAGCTTTTACCAAGAAAATCTAGGGCAATATATTGTTTCCCGCTCCTTCTTCCACTTCCTCTTAAAAGGCTTAGATCTCCTAATATACTTAACTCATTCTCATCTACATCATCTATTAAGCCAATTTTCATTACATATAAGCAGCCCTACTCATCTTCTGCAAGCTTAACCTTACCAAACGTACCCTGACCTAAAATTCTTCCCTTACCTGCTAAGGCAAAAATTTGGCCATTAATATTCATAAAAGAGTGAGAAAGTGGGTGTTTTTTACCATCTTTATCAGTATAAAGTGCTTGTCCTGCACCTTCTTTAGAGCGCTTAAGCTTTATTCCATCAGATCGCCCCTCAAGGTGTAACTTTGCTATTTCCCATTCTTTACTTTCTTGTTCAACCGAACCCCACTGTAATTTTGGCATACTACCTGACCTCTAAAATTAATTTATTATTTTGATAATAAATTGAAAATAAAAATAAATTGGCTCGAGGTTAGACTAAAACAGTCAAGCAAAACAATATTAACTTTTAATTTTTTTTAAAATTAATGTAAATTTCTGACCAATCAAAAAGCAACTTTCCATTGAAATCCATATGAGAAAAACCTCTAACTTATACTCAAAGTGCCATCCTGCTTAGTACAAGTTTTTTTTAATCATTTTTAGAGCCCGACCTTACTCATATCAAAAAAAGATCGTGTATCCATTTATTTTATAGATTTTTATCAAATGAACCATTATCTAAAACCGTTTAATATGAAATTAAACTTTTTATCACATAAGAGAGTCCTGTAGAATAAAGAGTTAGCAGCTATAACCATCGTCAATGTAGTGAAGTAGTGAAATGAAAGAAGAAAACAATGAACAAGAACAAACTGTTATTTTATCAACTGAAGAGAAAATACAGCTACAACAACGCATAAAGCAACATCAAGAGCAACAGAAGCTATGTCGACAGTTAATCGTTCGCTGCTTGTTAGCAATACTCGTTATTCTTATTTTAGTGTTTGCCTTTGCAAGCCAGTACCTAAACAATAAACAATCAAAATCAACGATTAAAACAACGACGGCCACACCTACAGAAAATACACTGGATACATTAAATCAACAAGCGATTCAACAACAACTTCAAAAACAGCTTGAGCAAAATAATATTGGCTGTACCGAAATCCCCATTGGCGAAAGCTCAAGGCAAGTCCTGTTAAAAAACCCAATAATTTTAATGCTTGTTAATCAGCATTACCTTAACCTGCTACAGTTTGATGATCAGGTCACTCTTTCAACGACCAGCCTTGGAGAGTCCGAATTTACCCCTCTGCCAAACAATAAGCTGCGCTTTTGTTATGCAGCACCCCAGTTAACAAATTATCAAGTCACTTCAACAGGAGAGGATCACACTGTGACTATCCGCTATAGCTACCAATTGCATAGCCGCTATCCTTGGCTTGATCAAAACACATTAGTGCAAATAGAACCTATAGATGTTACGGATCAAGAAATGACACTCACAATAACCCAAGAAGCCAGCCACCCTCAGAACTAAATCAACGCTCCAAAACTGAGGAGTGGCCACCCACTCCTCTTAACTTTATGCTGTAAATTACGTAAGCGTCGCTACCTCGGTAGGTATTTTGCACATCCAATGATGCAAAATCGCCGAGCAAAACGCGACGACTATAAACCCTCGGCTGTCCGCGTCACACAGCGTTACGTGCCTGGATTAACTGTGCTCTCACATGACTCTACGGTTCGTATAGATTTTTAGACACTCGTTACGCTTGCTACAGACCTAACGGCCTTTCGCAACTCCGCTCTGCTAAAAACCCGAACCTACCTCGGCCTACTCACCCCGTGCTTAGCACTCCATGGCTCGCAGCGTTTGCTATTTTTCAATCAGTCACTGCGCTTTGCAGATGAACCACTGCCGACTTTCTTTGCAATTAACCAAATAAGCAGGCCCGTAATAATTGCAATCGCAACACGTAACCAAATTGCTACACCATAAGTCTCAAAGCCAATCACCATGAATAAATAAAACAGAAACACCGCCAGAATCAAAATCGTCTTCATCATAACTCCGTGTAAAATTTATTTTAATCGCCTATAATAGCACTTTATTTTTTGCACAGCTATGTTATTTATTGCGTCGAGCTGATAACCAAATAATAAATAAAATCGGTGTGCTCACAAAAATAAAAATCAGTAATAAAATCAAAGCAAGAAAACCACCACTCGGGCGCTCTTTATGCTGTTTACTGATCGATGTATTATTCACTATAGACGCTTCTTGATCTTTACTCATAAGCTTGCTATTTTGAGCCTCATTGACTTTCTGCATAGCAACTGCACTTATATTCACTCTATTTGTTGCGTGCTCTGAAGCTACAATAGTAATCGGCACGAGGGTAAAAGCAATCAGCATTATAACTAGCAATAAGCTCTGATTTATTAAAAACTTCATTAGCTCTATCTCTACCTTCACCTTAAGCAATAAAAAAAGGCCAACAATCTAAGCTGACCTTCCTAAATATCCACAATATACATTACATAAAAACAATAAGCACTAAATTAAAGCTCAGCTAACACCGATTCAGGAATATCTGCATTCGTATATACTTTTTGTACATCATCTAAATCTTCGAGCATGTCGACCAAGCGCATTACTTTTTGCGCAGCATCCAGATCAAGCTCAGTGGTATTATCAGCCACCATCGTCACATCCGCTTCAATCGCTTTAAACCCTGACGCTACCAATGCTTCTTTTACCTCAAGGAAATCAGTCGGTGCAGTAATAACCTCTGCACTCCCATCATTATCCATCACCACATCTTCAGCACCTGCCTCAAGTGCCGCTTCCATTAAGCTGTCCTCATTCAGGCCTTGGCCAAAACTAATGCTACCACGCTGATTAAACATGTAAGAGACGGAGCCATCCGTGCCTAAATTACCGCCACACTTAGAAAACGCATGACGTACTTCAGCCACAGTGCGTTTATGATTGTCTGTTAGGCAGTCAACCATAACTGCAATTCCACCGCTACCATAGCCCTCATAGCGAATTTCATCATAATTATCCGCATCACCACCACCGGCACCGCGCTTAATCGCACGATCAACCACATCACGCTTCATGTTATTACTTAAGCCTTTATCAATGGCGGCACGCAAACGAGGATTACTCTCTGGGTCACCACCACTCATTTTCGCCGCAACAACAATCTCTCGAATTAATTTCGTAAATAACTTACCACGTTTAGCATCTTGTGCATTTTTACGATGTTGAATATTGTGCCACTTACTATGACCTGCCATAAAGACTCCCCTTTTACTTCAAATATTTTTTACTAAAATCAAGCATACGATTCAGTGAAATCACCGCCTTTTGGCGAATATTCTCAGGCACGATAATTTCATTACAACCCGACTCTAATACTTGTCTTAAATTCGTTAAATTATTCATCTTCATCCATGGACAAATCGCACACATGCGACACTCAGCCCCTTTACCACCTGTAGGCGCAGCAATAAAGTTTACATCAGGACGTGCTTGCTGCATTTTATAAAAAATGCCACTTTCAGTTGCAACAATCATGGTCTTATTGACTAAGTGCTTAGAAGCGGCTAACAACTGTGAGGTTGACCCAACCACATCGGCAAGTGCAACGACCTCCGCTGGCGATTCAGGATGCACCAAAACTGCAGCATCTGGATATATTGCTTTAAGTTCTCTTAACGCATTGCTTTTAAACTCAGCATGAATAATACACTCGCCCTGCCACAACAGCATGTCCGCACCGGATTTTTCTTTAATATAGCCACCTAAATAACGATCAGAGGCCCAAATAATTTTCTTACCTTGCTCGTGCAAGTGCTCAACAATTTCAACCGCGCAACTGGACGTTACCACCCAATCAGCACGTGCTTTCACCGCTGCGGAGGTATTCGCATAAACCACCACCACCCGCTCTGGATATTGATCACAAAACTGAGAAAATTCATCTTCAGGGCAGCCCAAATCCAACGAGCATTCTGCTTTTAAATCAGGAACTAATACTGTTTTCTCAGGACTTAACACTTTAGAGCTTTCGCCCATAAAGCGCACTCCCGAAACAATTAAAGTATTCGCAGGGTGCTTTTTGCCAAACTCTGCCATTGCCAGTGAGTCACCAATAAAGCCATTGGTTGCCTCTGTAATACGCTGAATCTCAGGGTCAGTATAATAATGCGAAATTAACACCGCTTGCTTTTCTTTTAACAAGGCTTTAATTCTTGCGCGCTCTGCTGCTATTTCGACTGCCCCCATCGGACCTGTAGGCATTTCTTGCGGTAACGCAGCTTCAATCGCAGCATTAAACTCTGTCACGGCCATGTAATATTACTACTCTGTTTTTATCTTAATCTGCTCGTCTTCATTTATTTGACGATTATCACTGACTATAGGAGGTGTACATTATACACCTCTGCTTAACAGCCGCAAACCACGTGCGGCTAAGCTAACGTTTAGCTATTTCAAGTTATCACGTACAACACGAACACCCAGCTCTATCAATTGTTCCACTGCAGCCGTTCCTGGCGCAGAGGTTAATGGGCAACTTGCTGTTTGTGTTTTTGGAAAAGCAATCACATCGCGGATATTTTCAGTGCCGGTCATCAACATAACAATACGGTCTAAGCCAAAGGCCAAACCACCATGTGGAGGCGCACCATATTTTAACGCATCAAGCAAAAAGCCAAACTTTTCTTTTGCCGTTACTTCATCAATCCCCAACAGCTCTAAAACCTCTTGTTGGACACTGGCTTGGTGAATACGAATCGAGCCACCACCGATCTCATAACCGTTTAATACCATATCATAAGCACGCGATAACGCCTCTTTTGGACTATCCCTTAGCGCATCAAGCGAGGCTGGTGCGGTAAAAGGGTGGTGTAATGCCTGTAATTGACCATCTTCTTCCTCAAACATTGGAAAATCGACCACCCATAACGGCGCCCAATTCCCTTGCAATAGCTCAAGGTCTTGCCCTAACTTTAACCTCAGTGCGCCTAATGCACTGGCAACTGTTTTTTGGCTATCCGCACCAAAGAAAATTAAATCGCCAGTTTGTGCTTGCGTACGATCTAAAATTGCGGCTAGCTCTTCGTCGCTCAGTAATTTTACTATTGGCGACTGCAAACCATCACGACCTACACTTGCATCATTAACCTTAATATAAGCCAGCCCTTTTGCTCCATAGATATTCACAAACTGGGTATAATTATCAATTTGTTTACGCGTTAATTTATTTGCTCCAGCAGGTACTCGTAGTGCAACAACGCGTCCCATCACAGCCTGAGCAGGCGAGTTGAATACTTTAAAGCTACTCTCTTTTACCAAATCATCAATCGTAATTAATTCAAGTGGATTACGTAAATCAGGCTTATCACTACCAAAACGCTCCATCGCCTCTGCATAGCTCATTTTTGGAAAAGACTCTGGCAAGTTGACATTTAAAGTTTGCTGAAATAACGAACGAATCATGTCTTCAGCTAAATTCATCACATCATTTTCATTAACAAACGATGCTTCGATATCGATTTGGGTAAATTCAGGTTGACGATCAGCACGTAGATCTTCGTCACGAAAGCAGCGAACAATTTGATAATATTTATCAAACCCAGACACCATTAATAATTGCTTAAATAACTGTGGCGACTGCGGTAAAGCAAAAAATGAGCCTTTATACGTGCGTGAAGGCACTAAATAATCACGCGCGCCCTCTGGTGTCGCTTTCGTTAGCATGGGTGTTTCTATATCTAAAAAACCTTGCTCTTCAAGAAAACAGCGTACTTTTGCCGTCACTTGTGAGCGAAAACGTAGGCGCTTAGCCATTTCATTACGACGCAAATCAATATAACGATAGCGTAAACGTGTTTCTTCACCCACACCTTTTAGGTCATTAACTTGCATTGGCAACGGCTCAGCTTCGCTAAGCACAGCCACAGAGCTTACATCAACCTCAATTTTACCTGTTGTAATATTTTCATTGACTTGACCCTCTGGACGCAAATTTACCTGGCCTGTTACCTGCAACACAGTTTCATTACGATAATTTAATTGATTATTATCAGGGAGATTCACTTTATTCGGGTCGATGACAATCTGAACGATGCCTTCACGATCACGCAAATCCACAAACGCAACGCCGCCGTGATTACGGCAACGATCCACCCAACCACACAATGTAACTTGTTGACCTGTAAGTGTTTCTGTTACTTCTCCGCAATAATAATCACGCATTATTTTTATCCCAAACCCTATCTATAATTAAACGAACAACACTCTACCTAGTAATAAGCCGACACGACTCAACCACGACAAGGTAGGTGCCAGCGTAAAGGCCGATTATACCGTAAGCCCCTGGAAATTACAGCTTCTTTAACCGCTTTTCTTGCTAAAGGCAAAAGAATATCAAGTCTGACAAACTCGCGCATAAACTATCAACATCAATGCTTTCTTGCAACGAACAAAAACCAACAGCAAATCATCAAGGTCAAAATTAAATAACAACTAGCAATCGGCAGCAGAGAATAAACTTTCAAAAAAGCAGCAATAAATGAAAATACACTAAACACAATCCAAATCGAGGAAAATAACAGACCATTGGCTGATGCGGCTTGTTCTTTAAATAAAGATAAGCATTCCCCAACATAAATAGGAAATAAAAATCCACCACAAAAAATCATAATAAATATAGGCGCAATAAATCTGAGTAAACTGATCGTACTAAAACTAACACTAAACATAACAACAGCAGCAATAAGCATACATAAAAGCGCTGTATTTGATTTAGACTGTCGAGAAAATTTGAAAAATAACCGACTGGTCATATTACCAGAAAACCAAGCAAAACCCATTAATAAAGCAATATAACCATAAAAAATAGCCGACCGCTCCAATATATCCTGAATAACAAACGGGCCGACAACATTAAATATAGCGACATACCCAAGAAAAAAACTAATTAAAATAGTTCCCGTTAAAAATAATTTATTTTTTAAAACGGTGATATAACTTGAACTCACATGAACAAGCGAAAATGCTTTTTTAGTCGTACTGGTTTCTTTCAAAACGACTAAAGCAACTGTTGTCAAAAAAGCCAAATAAACAAGAACAAAGTAAAAGTTAGCTTGCCAGCCAATATAATGCTGCAAATAGCCACCAATAAAAGGGGCAACGATAGGCCCAAGAGCAAAAGATGCGGTAATATACGTATATTGTTTTTTTAACGCTGCACCATCAAACACATCGCTTAACATAGCGCGAACAGGCACCATCATAAACGCAGCGCCAAAACCTTGAAAAAGCCGTACAACAATCAATGTTGTCAATGAGCTGGTATTTAAGATCAACAAAACAGAGGTCAACTGTAATAACATCCCAAATAAAAAGGGATTTTTACGGCCTAAAGCATCTGAGATCGGCCCAGCGACTATCTGACCCACTCCTAACCCTAAAGTGAACAGCGTGACGGTAATTTGTACCAGTGTATCTGATGAGCCAAAATAGTCTGCCATCGCAGGCAGTGATGGCAAATAAATGTCTGTACTCATCCCTCCCAAAGGAATAACAAGATTCACAAAAAGCGCAATAAAAAGTCGATTCATAAGTAATCTCAATATTATTATATTATTAAAGCACACTCCAAAAACTATAAGGCCGATTATAATAAAGAACATTATAAGATCAAGTTAGCCCTTGTATTTAAAGGAACCTTCTTACCCAGTGGCAATTAAAAATGAAGCTTTCATTAAACCTCCAGATAAGAAACATAACAAACAATAAACAGCTAACTTATTAATAATATTGGAAAATAATAAAATTATACTAGTAAAAAAATAAACACCATTGAATCTTTTATTAAAATAAAAAATGAAAATTTATTATTTTTGTAACAAATAATAAATTACTCTCACTCTATACTCTATCTCCACGAACAATAACCTTAATCTAAACCAATAAATTTTAACTAAATTAAATATCAAGCTTAGCGCACACTTCTTAACAGTTTCTTAAAGTTATCACAGGCCAATCTAAATAAAAATTAATATATAGCTAAAACCTTATAAATTGACATAATGTAGATGTTCTAAAAAAAGATCTTCGATACTACAGTGATACTTTCTTCGAATGGCTTTAGCCTCTGCCCATTTTCTCTCAATCGGGTTAAGGTCAGGGCTATAAGATGGTAAATAATCAATTGTATGCCCTTGCTCTTCAATCGCTTCAATCATATCAGAGCGTTTGTGAAAGCGCGCATTATCCATAACAATGACTGAATGTGCTGGCAATTTAGGTAATAAATCTTTAACTAGCCATGCATAAAACACATCAGAATTAATTGACCCAGTAAATCGTAAGCGTCGCTACCTCGGTAGGTATTTTGCACATCCAATGATGCAAAATCGCCGAGCAAAACGCGACGACTATAAACCCTCGGCTGTCCGCGTCACACAGCGTTGCGT
>NZ_AMFF02000106.1:0-10718 GCF_000297215.2 Piscirickettsia salmonis LF-89 = ATCC VR-1361 | reverse complement strand
CCCGAACCTACCTCGGCCTACTCACCCCGTGCTTAGCACTCCATGGCTCGCAGCGTTCGAAGAAAGTATCACTGTAGTATCGAAGATCTTTTTTTAGAACATCTACATTATGTCAATTTATAAGGTTTTAGCTATAACAACGCATTCCTTTCTGGGAGTAGCCTCGCTTTCTTGGCATATCTGTTGCAAAACCACTTTCATCTAAATAAACAATGGGTCGATCATAGCCGGCGTAGCGCTTGATTTTATTCTGGAAGCTTGTACGTGTATTTTCGTTGGCTTTTGGATGTTTTAGTGTTTTTTTTACAGCTGATTCCAAGGAAATTCAACCAATGCTGAATACAGTGTTGACTTACACCAAAACGTTGCGCACGTTCCCATTGATAACTATCCGGATGATTTCTTACATCATTCTTTAGCTCTTCTAAGTTAATCGCTCGAGGTTTTGGTGCCTTCTTTTTTATTTCTATTCTTGTATTCCATCGAAACAGCGTCCTCATTGAAACGCCAAAGAGCTATGAAACTTAATAATCAATTGTATGCCCTTTCTTTTCTTTTAACTTAAAGACCTTCCGTCTGAATTCAACTGGATATCCCATGACATATTCCTTATTTAATTCTACAATTATTCAATAAATTATTATGCCATATATTTAGTATTTAGCTATATTATGTATAAATATATAAATAACAAATACAGTAAAATTCCATTCAAATTATTAGTTGTTTTTATATAAATTAATTGTTAATACTTAATTAAGCATCCCCACCAAAAACTGACCAGTATATGAGCCTGGCACCTTAGCCACATCCTCAGGTGTTCCAGCCGCAATAATTCTCCCTCCCCCATCACCACCTTCAGGGCCAAGGTCAACAATCCAGTCTGCCGTTTTAATGACATCTAAATTATGCTCAATAACAACAATACTATTACCACGCTCTTTTAAGCGACTCAACACATCCAATAAGTGCTCAATATCATAAAAGTGCAAACCCGTCGTCGGCTCATCAAGAATATATAACGTTTGCCCAGTATCTCGCCGTGATAACTCTTTAGCTAACTTTACTCGCTGTGCCTCACCACCAGACAATGTCGTTGCACTTTGACCTAATTTAATATAGCCAAGCCCGACATCCAACAACGTCTGCGCTTTACGAGCAATGCTCGGCACTACTGAAAAAAACTCACAAGCATCTTCAACGGTCAGATCCAAAGCTTCGTGAATGTTCTTGCCCTTATAGCGTACTTCTAAAGTTTCACGGTTATAACGCTTACCGTGACAAACATCGCAAGATACATAGACATCTGGCAAAAAGTGCATCTCAACCCGAATCACACCATCACCTTGGCATGCTTCACAACGCCCCCCTTTGACATTAAAACTAAAACGGCCTGGCTTATAGCCACGTGAACGCGCTTCTGCTGTCCCTGAGAATAAGTCTCTCACCGCAGTAAAAATTCCAGTATAGGTCGCCGGGTTCGATCGCGGCGTGCGACCAATCGGACTTTGATCAATAGCAACCACTTTATCTAAATACTCTAAACCACTCACACTCTCATAAGGCGCCGGGTTAATTATTGTTGCACCATTAAGCTTACGCGCAGCAAGAGGATATAGCGTCTCATTAATGAGTGTTGACTTGCCCGAGCCAGAGACACCGGTAATGCAAGTAAATAGCCCTAAGGGAATCTCTACACTGACATGATGTAAGTTATTACCACAAGCCCCTGTGACTGTTAGCATTCTTTCAGAATTCACCTGGGCTCGCTGATTCGGCACATGAATTTTACGCTTGCCAGATAGGTACTGGCCGGTTAATGAATGCGGTGATTTCATAATCTGCTTCGGCTTGCCCTTTGCAATCACATGTCCACCATGCACACCTGCGCCCGGCCCCATATCAATGACATAGTCAGCCAAACGAATTGCATCCTCATCATGTTCAACCACAATCACGGTATTACCAAGATCACGTAATCGGGTCAATGTTTTTAGCAAGCGTTCATTATCACGCTGATGCAAGCCAATCGAAGGTTCATCGAGAACATACATCACACCGACTAAACCTGCACCGATTTGACTAGCCAGACGAATGCGCTGCGCTTCACCGCCTGACAAAGTATCCGCACTGCGCTCCAAGGTTAAATAGTTCAAACCAACATTAACAAGAAAACCTAAACGCTCACCAATTTCTTTTTGAATTTTGAGTGCAATCGCCTGACGCCAACCGGTAAATTCTAAACTGCCAAAAAAATCATAGGCTTTTTCTATCGACATTTTAGCAACAACGGGCAAAGTCACTTCATCAATATAGACATGGCGAGCTTCCTCACGCAAGCGCGTACCTGCACAAGCTTCACAGGCATGCGTAGATAAGTACTTTGCCAGCTCATCGCGCACCGCGCCGGAATCAGTTTCATGGTAACGGCGCTGCATATTCGGTAATATCCCTTCAAAGCTATGCTCACGAGTTTGCACTGTTCCTGCACGCCCTGGGTAATGAAAAGGAAGTATTTCCTCACCTGAACCATAAAGAATAATTTTTTGGACTTTCTTACTTAGTTTTTTAAAAGGCTTCTCAGTATCAAATCCATAGTAATCTGCCAATGCGGTTAATAAATTAAAATAATAATGATTTTGACGATTCCAGCTACGAATCGCTCCACCCCCTAGACTTAACTCTTGATCAACAACAACTTTATCTGGGTCAAAGGTACTTTGCACACCTAAGCCGTCACAACTTGGGCACGCCCCCACTGGGTTATTAAATGAAAATAACCGTGGTTCCAACTCTGCAACACTATAGCCACACTGTGCACAGGCTAACCGCTGTGAGAACACTATATTCTCACCCTTATCGATTAAATAAGCCGTTGCTATACCATCAGCAAGATTTAATGCTGTTTCCAGTGATTCAGCTAAGCGTACATTAATATCATGACGAACTTTTAAGCGATCAACGACCACATCAATATCATGTTTCTGCGTTTTCTTCAGCTTAGGGGCTTCATCTAACTCGATAATCTCACCATTAAGCCGTATCCGCACATAGCCATCAATGCGCAATTGCGTCAACAACTTCTCATGAGTACCCTTACGGCTAGTAACCACAGGAGCTAAGACCATCAGCTTAGTCCCTTCCTCCAAAGTCATCAGCTGATCAACCATCTGACTGACTTCTTGAGCTTCCAAACTCACCCCATGTGTAGGGCAACGTGGCGTGCCGACACGCGCAAACAATAAACGTAAATAATCATAAATTTCTGTCACTGTGCCCACCGTTGAGCGTGGGTTATGTGAGGTTGACTTCTGCTCTATAGAAATCGCTGGAGATAAGCCTTCAATATGATCAACATCTGGTTTTTCCATCATCGATAAAAACTGACGCGCATACGTCGACAATGACTCCACATAACGGCGCTGACCTTCCGCATAAAGCGTATCAAAGGCCAGTGATGACTTACCAGAGCCAGACAGGCCAGTCACCACAACCAGTTGATCACGAGGTAAGTCAAGATCGATATTCTTTAAATTATGGGTTCTCGCCCCACGGATTTCTATTTGTTTCATTAAGCCCATCTTCAACTTTATAAATCTTGCATCGCAACCTGCTACTATAAGCTGAGTTTGGCAGAAGGTAAACGCCTGTGTAATCTAGCTCAAGCTACCAACCTGCCACTATCATCATTAAGCGCATTTATTGGCAACTCAGTTAGTGCTATACTGTCTGGCCGACCCAACTCGGTTGGCGAAGTATTTTACTTTTTAATTTAACTGCACTTATGGTAATTTTGATAATCTGACTTAGAATTAATCGCAGTGGCAATCAGACACATATAGAGCATAGCGCTATGACAAAAGAGTTTAAGATAGGCAAGTTAAGTTAGGTTAACATCAAAGCTAAAGAATAATTTACACATAAATCAAAGGGGAATCATCACTATGGCTCGCGGCATTAATAAAGTCATCATCGTTGGTAATCTAGGGCGTGACCCTGAAGTTCGTTACACACAATCCGGTGATGCCATCGCCAATATCACAGTTGCAACTTCAGAAAGCTGGAAAGACCGTAATACAGGCCAACAACAAGAAAATACTGAGTGGCATCGTATTGTGCTATTTCGTCGCTTAGGTGAGCTTGCCGGCGAGTATCTACGTAAAGGCTCCCAAGTCTATATTGAAGGTAAGCTGAAAACCCGCAAATGGCAAGACCAAAGCGGTCAGGATCGTTATACCACGGAAATCGTCGCCGATAACATGCAATTTTTAGGTGGGCGCAATGATACGATGAATAATAACTTCCAAGGAAACCAAACTAGTTCAACTAGCTTTCCAGCCGCGGGAAATAACAACAGTAGTTTCCAAGCTAGCTCCAATAGCTTTGGCCAAAGTGACAACAACAATACCACGCAAAAACCTGTGGTGAACAACTTTAGCAGCAATAACAATACCAATGCGACACCACAAAACAACAGTTTTAACGGCAGCATGCAGCAGCAACAGTCAAGCCCTAATAACAGTAGTGCACCTATGCAACAAAATATTTCACCACCACACTTGCAACAACACCAAAACAGTCAACAATCATCATCAAATAATACAGCGACTCCAGCAACAAATAAGGCCCATCCAGCAAACTTTGATGATTTTGATGATGATATTCCGTTTTAACTTCTCTAATATGTAAAAACCGTTAAAATACAGTAACAGTATAAGCCCACTATAATAGCTGGGCTTTCCTGAACTTTTTTAACGCCCACCCTGCTATCTCATATTTAATTAAATTTCTGCGATATAAGTTATTCTTTTAACTCTCAAAAAAAGCGCAAAAATCACGCTTTTTCTCGTAAGCGTCGCTACCTCGGTAGGACTCTACGGTTCGTATAGATTTTTAGACACTCGTTACGCTTGCTACAGACCTAACGGCCTTTCGCAACTCCGCTCTGCTAAAAACCCGAACCTACCTCGGCCTACTCACCCCGTGCTTAGCACTCCATGGCTCGCAGCGATTGAATAGAAGAAGCTGGTAATAATCAGCTCCTTACAATGAGTTTAGATGCTGGTTAGCTCTCTCCCCTCTTCTCAGTAACGATCGAAAATTGAACCAGCCCGTGGAATAAAAAGCCGTTCATATAATCGAGTAGCATACTCATCTGTCATTCCTGAAACATAATCAGCGAGCACTCGCATCTGCTGTGCTTCTGATTCAGCCTGCTGCCAGAATATTAAATTCTCTTGTGGCAGTAAACGGCTTGAATCAGACGCTAAAGCCTCAAACAATCGCAAAATAATTTGCTGGCCACGATATTCTAAAGCCTGTAAACCATGACGATTGATAAAATGAGTTTTAACTAACTCTTTAAGCTGTTGAAGAATATCAGCCACCTCTTGAGGCAAAAATGCCTGATAATCAAACAAAGGATCGTTAAAAAGCTGTCGCTGCTCAATTTCAACTGAGCTAATAAACGCATGAACCAATGCACCAATCATTTGCTTACGTTGATAGCTTTCAGCAAATAAGTCATGAGAAATTGATTCTAAATTAAATTGCTTGGCCCAGTCAGAGTCATTAAATAAGTGAGCTACTTCTTCCCATAAATGCGCGCTGATAAATCCTAAAAAAATAGCATCCTCTAAATCATGAACAGCATAAGCAATATCGTCTGCCAAATTTAATAATGTCGTATCAAAGCCAGCATATTTAGGTAAGTAATGCATGTTTTCATAATTAGCCTGCCCACTTACACTCATAAAACGCTGTTTTTCATCCGCTAAGAGTGCATCTAAAGCCCAATCAACAACTTGAGACTCATCATCAAAAAAGCATTTAGGCGGTAGCCACTCATGCACACGAATAGCCGTTGTATCATTTAGCTTTGGCTCCGGCGGATAGTGGCCACAGGCTCGGCTATAAGGCGCAGGATATTTTAAAACACCCAATAACGTCCGCCGTGTCATATCCAAACCAAACCCAGGGGTAGTATGCGTAGTTAAATGGGATAGCAATCGCAGAGTTTGACCGTTTCCTTCGAATCCACCATCAGCACGCATTAAGTAATTTAACGCTTGCTCCCCCCCATGGCCAAACGGTGGATGACCAATATCATGAGCTAAACCTAAAGTCTCTATTAAAGCAGTTTCTGGAAAAGGAATGTACTCATCTTGCGTGTGATAACGCCTTTTTAAATTATCAACTAAGCCTGCACCAATTTGTGCCACTTCCATTGAATGAGTCAAGCGACTACGATAAAAGTCACTATCTCCTTGGCCTATAACCTGTGTTTTGCCTTGTAAGCGCCGAAACGACAATGAGTGAATCAAACGTGCGCGGTCACGCTGATAAACACTCCGTGTATCACATGGGCGTTTGGTTAGGTGATCAGAGCGACGTTGCTGCCAAAAACCTATTTTTTTTATCTCTGCTTGATGATTATGATTCATTGGTTCTACACACTATACTATCTATAAATAAATATAAAAATACCCTACGCTGTCACAAGACCTAAGGAAAAGTCATGAGACATTTACTGATTTACATATTACTTCCAAGCTTAAGCCTATTTAGTTTACTTACTTTATCTAGCTTCGCTTACCAGTATGGTCCCGTCAAGCCAGGAGAAACGCTCTGGAGCATTGCCAAGAAAGTTCGACCTAACACCTCAGTATCTATCACTAAAATGATGCAAATGATTCAAAAAAACAACCCTCATGCATTTAAAAATAACAGCGCAAGCAGTCTGATGGAAAATACCACACTCATTATTCCTACAAGAACCACAACAAACCAGTTAAAACCTGAGCAGCTTCAATTAACACGCACAGAACAACGTCAACAATTATTACGTCAACTAGCTAAAAATAAACAACATGTATCAACACAGAACATCACTAAGCTCAAAGAAGAGCTGAAGCTATCAAAAATCCGCTTTAAGAAAATCGAAGATCGCAACCAAGAATTATTAAAAAAAATGCAAAAGCTACACTTACAGTTACAGAAACTGCAAGCTAAAATGCTCAAGGCAAGTGAACAAAGGCATAGCTTAAATACCCATACGACTCAAAATAATTCAGATTCTTAATCTAAAATAACACTCAGCAAATTAAGCGACCTATCGTCGCTTATCGCTAGAGCCAGATTTTCAACTTAAATTACTTGATTGTGTAAAAGTGATAAAGCACAACAATCACAAGAATCGCAACCACTAGAGCAGTTAAACGCTGTAATAGTGTTACTTTAGGTTTATGATATTTTTTTTCTTGATTATCACTATGTTCAGACATACAGCATTCCTACAATGGTCCCAGTCATACAAGTCGAAAGTGTTCCAGCAATCACCGCTCGCACTCCCAAGCGCGTGACCTCCTGACGACGCTCAGGAATTAACGCCCCATAAATGCCTATCATAATACCTATACTTCCCAAATTTGCAAAGCCACATAAAGCATAAAGCATCATTAATTGAACTTTTTCTGATAATAATGAACTCACATGCACAAATTCACCATAAGCAACAACTTCATTAAGGATCATCTTCGTGCCTAGTAATGAGCCTGCCACTTGTGCTTCCTGCCAAGGTACTCCCATCAGCCAAGCAACGGGAGACATTAGCCAACCTAAAACACGCTGCAGCGATAAAGCCTGACCATCAACATAAGGCAGTAAGGCTAACGCCATATTCAATAAATAAATTAAAGCCAGAAAGCCAATTAACATAGCAACCACCGTCACCAGTACCTTTGCACCATCCATAATACCAACAGAAATTGCATCTAAGGTACTGGCCGCTTTAGCAAACTCAGCCTGCCCCCCAACTGAGACTACCTCTGTTTCCGGCACCATCACCCGAGATACCGTTAAAGCAGCAGGCACACTGATCAATACGGCCATAATCACATGGCCAATAACATTTGGAATGATCGGTCCAACAATACTGGCGTACAACACCATGACAGTTCCTGCAACACCTGCCATACCACAAACCATCAATGAGAATAATTCACTATGGGTTAAGCGCTTTAGATAAGGCCGAATCACCAGTGGGCTTTCATTCATACCAATAAAGACGTTAGCCGCTGCCGCAATCCCTAGCGTTCCGCCTATACGCATTGTCTTTTGAAAAACCCATGAAAATACACGAATAATCAGAGGCAAAATCCGCCAATGGAACAATAGAGCACTAAGAGCACTGATTACAATCAAGACAGGTAGGGCCTGCAAGGCAAGAATAAAGCCAAGATGGCTTTCTGCAGAAGGTGATGCTAGGCCACCGAACATAAAGCCCACCGCTTGTTGTGTTGCTGCAGTCACCGCAATCACTCCTTGATTGACCCACTGGAAAATCTCAGTAATAACAGGAACTTTTAGTAAAATTAGAGCAAATACAAACTGCCAGAATAAACCCAATAAGATTAACTTTAAAGACACATGCTTGCGATTTTCACTCAGCCCCCAAGCAAATAAATAAAAAACAATTAAACCTAAAACACCATGGAAGCCACTCATCAATACCGATCTCTTTCTTTACTTTATTTATATTTTTAATAACGCTTATTCTTCTAAAAGCTCACGCATTTTTGCTTTAATTAAATCAATTGCAATACGGTTTTTGCCACCTCGAGGAACAATCACATCTGCATAACGCTTCGACGGCTCAATAAATTGCAAATACATCGGCCGTACTGTTTCTTCATACTGTTGAATGACAGACTCAATAGAACGGCCTCGACCAATCACATCACGTTTAATACGTCGCAAAATACAAAAGTCCAAGGGTGTGTCCATATAAATACGAATATCCATTAATTGGCGTAATTCTTTATCTGTCAGCAACAAAATTCCTTCCAAAACAACAATACTTTGACCACCAACTTTACGTGTTGCCTCTTCCCGTGTATGCGTTACATAGTTATATTGCGGAATCTCAACAGACTCACCATGGCGCAGTTTTTGTAAATGCTCTTTTAATAACTCATGATCAAATGCATCAGGATGATCATAGTTTGTCTGTTCTCGAATATGAAAAGGAATATCTGATTGGTCATTATAGTAAGCATCTTCAGAGATTACTGTCACACGTTCTGAGCCAATTTCGTTCACAATCGTCGAAGCTAATAGACTTTTCCCTGATGCTGAGGCCCCTGCAATACCAATGATAATCGTACTTTTTTGCCCCATAAACAACCTCACAACAGCCTTAAATAAATTGCGCCATTATACTCAAAATTTATAAAAAAAAGCTAGATTAATCTCTAAAAAAGCTAGTTTTATACTATGCTTTTTGTTAGGAGCGTATTGATCTGCATAACCCCCAGGAGCCCTGCAGTATGAAGAGACTGGCAGCAAAAACAAAAATACAGCTTGCTATTTTAGGTAACTCACTGTTAATCCTTGTTATCTGGGCAGTCATTTCACAATCAAGCCTTTTTGAATCTACTATTACTGCAACTATTAGCTCTGCTGCAATCATTAGTGTTCTATATGCGTTAGTTAGCTCAAAAATTATTTTACGCCCAATAAAAAAACTTATAGAAAACTTTGGCCACTCCCATCTATTTGAAGACCAAAAACCTTCTAACAATGAAGTCGATTTTTTAGAGCAACTTCAACATTCCCTATCAAAAACACATCAGGACATTGCAAAAAACATTAACGATCTTTATGGCGATCTTTATAGTATTTTTGAAAAAACCGACCGTTTACTTACAGAAGCCCGCTCAGAAGGAAAAGATACTGAAGCTGAAAAACAGCTAATTGATAATATCATGCAAATTTCAGCCGCTATCAATGAAGTTGAGGCCTCTGCTCAAAATGCAACAAATGCAGCCCAAGAAGCGAGCCAAAAAGCACAAGATGGTCAAAATGTCGTTGCAAAAACAACAAGTGCAATCAATAACCTATCTAAAGAAGTAACCGCAGCTTCCGAAGTGATCGGCAAGCTTGCTCAAGATAGTGAGGGTATCGGCACCGTTCTTGATGTTATTCGTGGTATTGCTGAACAAACGAATTTGCTCGCTTTAAATGCTGCCATTGAAGCTGCACGTGCTGGTGAACAAGGCCGAGGGTTTGCTGTCGTTGCAGATGAAGTCAGAACATTAGCACAAAGAACTCAGCAAGCCACTCAAGAAATTCAAGAAATGATCGAAAAGCTTCAATCCAACGCTTCTGATGCCGTAAACACTATGGAACATGGCCGAAACAGCGCTGATACCAGTGTACAGCAAGCTGCGGAAGCAGGGAAATCTCTTGACTCAATTACTGATGCAGTTAAAAAAATTATCAGCACAAATACCACTATTTTCAGTGCAGCAAAAAACCAAAGCGAAATTACCCAACGCCTCAATGAACAGTTGAAAAAACTCACACAAGAAGAAGTGAGTGAAGAGACCAGTGCTGCCGCTGAAGCAATACAAGAAGACCTCAACCGCATTGCCTTAAGAATGGAGCGTCTTAGCTTAAAACTTGAAACTGTTGACAGTGACTGTGACGTCCAAGTCATGAGCTTAGAAGAATAGGTATCCTATTATGAAGGAGCAAGAATGTAATACAAATATTAATATTAATATCAATATTCATGTTACGGATATTCAACGCCCTAAAGTCACAGTCACTCGAAAACCACACACAGAAATCAAAATTGATGCTCAAAATTCAGAAACTGCCAGCCATATTAAGCTAGATGAGCCTGTAGAAGAACAAGCGACAGCAGAAGCCGCTGC
>NZ_AMFF02000105.1:35288-42750 GCF_000297215.2 Piscirickettsia salmonis LF-89 = ATCC VR-1361 | reverse complement strand
TGTCAGTGCGTAAGGTGAGATAATAATGGGTTAAACCACATATTATATTTTCTGCAATAGCTTTTCCAGTATTTTTCGATTTGGTCAGCTCCTACTTCACTTAGAGCCTGTGTGCTTCTAACTGATTGTATCAGCCTTCTACCTATCATACGAACGTGAAACCTAAGATGTGGGAGTCTGTTATTTAAGTAATCTGCTAGGGATTCTAGTTGATAATAACCCAGCTTCGAGTTTACTTTACTGCGAGGTGGTTTTTTTATATCTTCTTCCATTTTAAGTTCCTTCTAATTATGAAAGATATATTATAGTTAAATTAAAAAATAAGATTATTGAAAAATAGTTTTTTTGTCAGTCTCTTAAATTAACTTAATAAAAATTAAATCCATATATAATTGTTTGCTAAATATAGATATAAAATATAGATCGATTAATATCAGGTAAATGTTTTACATGTGAAAAGTTATATTTTTTATTTTTATAATTGTAAATCTTTAAAACAATTTAAGTTAATTTGTTGAGGGCTTGATGCTCATAGCGTTTAATGGCCTATCGTTAATGTTTTTCATGTAATATCTGTAGGTGTTGTTTGTTAGGCTTTGATGACTCAAGGAATTGTATTAAGGTTTTTGTTTATCTATGTCATGATAAAGAAAAGGAATTCGCTGATTAATTAATATAGAAAAAGGATAGTTAATGACCTATTCACATTGGATAACACACAAATTTGGTGGTTCAAGCTTAAATGATGCTGCATGTTTTTTAAATGTTGCAAAAATTCTATCAGGTAAGCAAGAAATTATCATTGTTTCGGCAACGCAAGGGACAACCTCGAGTTTACAGTTATTGCTTGACCAAGCGTGTTTAGGTGAGTTGAATGATGAGTTATTAACCAGTATTGAAAGAAAACATATTGATCTTGCTGATGAATTAGCATGTGAACAACTAAGAACGACTGTTATTGCTAATATTAAGCAAGATATGCATGTGATTGGTGATTTGCTAAATACAGTCATGATGTTACGGGTTTACTCAAAGGAACTACAAGCCTGTGTGATCGGTTATGGTGAAAAATGGTCGGCACAGATTTTAACGAGTTTATTATCAGCAAAAAATAATAATAAAATGAATAAGGTGTTATATGTCGATGCGAGTCAGGTTTTAATATTAGCTGATAATGAAGTTGACTGGGAAAAAAGCGCAGAAAATTTAGCGAAGCTTAATTTGTCTGATTATGATCAAGTCGTCATTACCGGCTTTATTGCGGGTAATGATCAAAGGGTGCAGTTGACCTTAGGGCGCAATGGCAGTGATTACTCAGCAGCTATTTTTGCAAAAATACTGGGCACAGATAAGCTTATTATTTGGACTGATGTGGATGGTATTATGAGTGCCGATCCGCGTAAAGTCCCTTCAGCGTTTGTATTACCATGTATTTCTTATCAAGAAGCGTTAGAGCTTGCTTATTTTGGTGCAACCGTATTACATCCAAGTACTATAGAGCCGATGATGAGTGTAGGCAGCACGATTTTTATCAAAAATAGTTTTAAGCCGGATGAGCCGGGGACGATAATTGGCCAGAGCAATGAGCCGCCATCGTCACTGATTAAAGGGATAACTTGTGTTGAATCTGCTGCTTTGTTGAATATTGAAGGCTCTGGAATGGCAGGTGTACCTGGCTCAGCAGAACGTATTTTCCAAATCTTAAGGCAAGGGCATATTTCGGTGATTCTAATCTCACAAGCAAGTTCTGAACAATCGATTTGTGTGGCGATCAAAAGTGATCAAGCGATGCGGGCGCGGCAGTTATTAACTCAGCATTTTCGTTATGAAATTGAGTATGGCAAGATAAAATCCATTGAAGCGGATGAGTCCTGTAGTATTATTGCGGCTGTCGGGGATGGTATGGTCGGTCAGCGAGGTATTGCTGCAAAAATTTGCCATGCGCTGGCGATGGCGAATGTGAATATTAAGGCAATTGCCCAAGGGGTTGCAGAGCGTAATATTTCATTGGTTATTCAGCGTTATGAAGCACAAAAGGCGATGCGAGCGATTCACTCAGGGCTTTACTTATCTCATAAAACAATTTCAGTGGGATTGATTGGTCCAGGGCGGATTGGAGCAACATTACTCTCTCAATTAAAGCAACAACAAGATATATTAAAAAAAGAGCATGGCTTAGCCTTGCGTTTGCGTGGGGTAGCCAACTCTAAACAAATGCTGCTTGATGAGCATGAAATTGACTTAGGCTCTTGGCAGGATGAATTTGGAGTAAAAGGGGCTGAAATTGATTTAAATGTATTTATTGATCATGTGGTTTCTGATTTTATTCCACATAGTTTAATTATTGATTGTACAGCCAGTGAAGAAACTGCACAGCGTTATCTTGATATTTTGAAAAAAGGGGCGCATATTGTTACGCCGAATAAAAAAGCCAATTCAAGTCACTTGGGTTTTTATCACGATTTATTAAGTACAGCAGACCATTATAATCGTTATTATTTATATGAAACGACAGTTTGTGCAGGTTTGCCGGTGATTAAAACTTTGCAAGATTTATTATTAACCGGCGATAAAATACATAGCATAGAAGGCATCGTTTCTGGGACTTTAGGTTTTTTATTTAATCAAATATCAGCAGGAGTTAGTTTTTCACACGCAGTAAAGGAGGCAAAACAGCGAGGGTTCACCGAGCCTGATCCTCGTGATGATTTATCTGGGTTGGATGTAGCACGTAAAATGGTCTGTTTAGCGCGTGAAATTGGTATTCCTGCGTCTTTGGATGATGTTGGTTTAGAGTCATTGATTCCTGATGAACTAGCAACTTGTTCTGTCAATGAGTTTCTCAAGCGTTTGCATGAATATGATGCAATGATTACATCACGTTTAGAGAAGATTACAAGTACGAGCTTAAGTGTGGGGGCTGTGGTGCGTTATGTGGGTAAGATTACAGCTGCGGGTGAAATCACTGTTGGCATGCAGTCTTATGAGGCAGATCACCCTTTTGCTCGCCTACAGGCAACAGATACCATCGTTTCTATAGAAACTGCTCGTTATACGCCGCAGCCAATGATTATTCAAGGCGCCGGTGCGGGAGCTGAGGTGACTGCTGCTGGGGTGTTTGCTGATATTTTGCGTTTATCTTCTTCTTTAAGTGAGCATTAAGTGAGTATAAATCATGTTGAAGGATCAATTAAATGCAGTGACGGCATTTGCTCCGGCCAGTTGTGCTAACTTAGCAGTTGGTTTTGATGCCTTAGGGTTAAGCTTTCATGCTTTAGGTGATGAGGTAACCTTGACACGCCGGCAAGATAGTCAATTGGTGATTGAGTCGGTGACAGGAATAGAGTTAGAGCAAGAGTTGCCGAAAGATCCAGCTAAAAATACTGCGACGATTGCACTTCGGCATTTACTCGATTGTTATCGTATTAAGCAAGGCTTTAACCTGGCTATTAAAAAAGGTATTCCCGTAAGCTCGGGTCTCGGTGGTTCAGCCGCGTCTGCCATTGCAGCATTGGTGGCACTGAATCAATTTTTAGTTGAGCCATTGCCGAATATTGAGTTAGCCCATTTTGCTTTAGCAAGTGAACAATATGTATCAGGGCAAGCACATGCGGATAATATTGTACCGGCTTTATTCGGTGGGTTGACCTTAACGGTAGCGATGCAGCCTTTAGAGGTGATCGAGTTGCCGTTGCCGATGGTATATTGCTTAGTTTTACATCCAGAGATTGAGGTTCCGACGCGTTTATCACGTCAAGTATTACCATCTCGGGTAAATTGTAGTCAGGCAGTACGCCAAGGGGTGCATTTTGCGAGTTTCATCAGCAGTTTATATAGGAATGATTTAGCCTGTTTGCAGCGTTATAGCCAGGATGTGTTAATTGAGCAATATCGTGCTGATTTAATCCCTGGGTTTTATGAGATTCAACAGGCCGCCCGTGCAATGGGAGCTTTAATGTGTTCAATTTCAGGCTCTGGACCCTCGATTTTTGCGTGGGCTGAAGAAAAGCAAGTTTTGGAAAAAATTGCAAATGTTGCACAGGCTATTTTAGCCAAGCGCAATATTAATTCTGATTACTGGTTAGAACAGTTATCAACACAAGGTGCCTGTGTGATTAAGGAAAATAGTGATGCATTATTATAGTACCCGTAATACTAACATAAAGGTTGGTCTTGATTATGCTTTAACTACCGGCTTAGCTACAGACGGTGGTCTTTATGTACCTGCCTATTTTCCTGTGATAGATTGGAAATGCTTAATTGGCAAGTCTTATCATGATATCGCTGTGAGTTTATTAAGTCCTTTTTTTAAAGGTAGCCAATTAGCGTCAGAGCTTGCGTTAATTTGTGATGAGGCGTTAAACTTTCAAATATCGCTTACAGTTTTAAGTAAAAATATTCAGTTACTTGAGTTATTTCATGGGCCAACTCTATCATTTAAAGATATAGGCGCACGTTTTTTAGCTGCTAGCTTAAATCGTTTATTGGTTGAAAAACAACAACAGCACTTAATCTTGGTTGCAACTTCTGGGGATACTGGGTCTGCTGTGGCGGCAGCTTTGCACAAACAGCCGCAACTTAAGGTAGCAATATTGTTTCCTGAAGGAAAAATTTCAGCAAGGCAGCAAGCTCAAATTTGCTGTTGGGGTGATAATATTCAGGCAATTGCTGTGCAGGGCAGTTTTGATGATTGTCAGCATCTAGTAAAAACAGCCTATGAAAATGCAGAACAATTCCCTTTGGCGTTATCAACATCAAATAGTATTAATATTGGCCGACTATTACCACAGATGACGTATTATGCGTATGCGAGTGTGCGTTATTATCAGCTGCATCATAAAAAAATGCGGGTGATTGTCCCGTCTGGCAATTTAGGTAATGTCACCGCTGCATTTTGGGCACAGCAATGTGGCTTGCCTATTGAAGAGATTGCGATAGCTCTTAATGCCAATCGGGTGGTTTTGGATTATGTTGGGTCAGGTGAATTTAAACCACGTGTAAGTATAGCAACTTTGGCCAATGCAATGGATGTAGGTAAGCCGAGTAATTTTGAGCGCTTAAGTTATTTATTAGATTATCAGGCGTTTAAGAGCATCGCTGTGGTAAGCATTCACGATAAAGAAATTAATAGGACAATTAAGCAATCTTTTAATGATCACCAGAAATTAATCTGCCCGCATACTGCGGTGGGGGTTGCGATGGCCAAGCAGTTGGGAGGGGATTGGTTAGTTACAGCAACTGCAGATCCAGCTAAATTTGAGTGTGTTTTGGAGCCTTTATTAAAAATAGAAGTTTCTGTACCTAAACGATTAGAAGACTTACTCGTACGTGAGCAAAGCTATATTAAAATTAAGCCGGATCTACAGGCACTTTTACAGGTGGTTAAATAATCTATTGAGTGAGTTTAGTTTGGTTTAGCTTAGTACAGGAGTAATTAATAGTTATGGGTGGCTAGTTTTACATTGTTTAGGGATGTACTCTGATTTTGATGAATATTTCCATAAGTTATTCCAGAATTCTTGTTTTATAATGGTTGCTGCTTGAGTATCGTCAATAATGTAGCCATAATTTTGCAATCCTGAAGGGTAAAAATTCTGTGATCCTATATAAAATAGCTGATCATCGACCATCATAAATTTATAATGGTCATATATTTTTTTATTGTTTGGCCATGTCGTGTCAGTTCCATTGAATCTAATCGTTGCAATATGTAGATTTTTACATAAAAGTTGATTGATCTTAGTTTCCTGGGTGTTTGGATACATGGCTAGGGCTTCACTTTTTATTTTATCCCATGCTTCTTGCGGGGTTGCTAAGGATGCATAGCCAAGGGCCATAGGAATTGCCGTGTCATAAGGTGAGGTCACCAGGTAGATACTGCCTTTATTTATTAATAACTTAGCTAGAGCGCTGATAAAATTGCTGTGCTTTTGATTGGTTGTATTGAGGGGCCAAGTGTTAAAGCTTGCTTTTATACCTTGTTGTGCTAGGTAAATAGCATGCTGTGCTTTAGATAATAAATCGTATAAAGCATAATCGGAGGTGTTATTTTCTTGTGCTGGCTCTGGGTAATATAAGCCTTTCCCAGTTTTACCGACTGCCAGTACTTCAGTATGGCCTCGCGGTGTATTGGTCGCTTTTAAATTATCCGGAAGGTCAGATTTAATTATTTTGTATTGATTGGCTTTTTTAGCCGAGTAGGCTATAACATGAAAAGGATTATGAATATTACGTTTGACAAAATCCCAGAGAAGGTTGGTAAAGCCAAGTGTCTTATTCGCGGTAGGTCCTTGTAACTCCATCATTAAGTCAAAGACGGGTCTTTTCATTAGGTAGTTTGTACTAAACATATTTACACCCCCGGTGATGATGCGGTTGCCATCAATGTTTATAATCTTTGAGTGGTTCCAAGAAAGTGACATATACCCTATGTATCCTTTCGTTTGGTTAGTAGCACTTTGCCTGCATATGCCTGAACACGTTCTCATGCCTGCGACATAAATATCTAAGTTAGATGAGGGAATTTTTTTTATATCTTTGATTAGGTCTTTTAAAAATGCTTGGGTTGTATAGCTATTAGGTAAGTAGGGTGCTGTGATTTGTTCATGTGCTACTTGCAGGGTCGGTATCGGTTCATATAGTCCGTCTAAAATACGGACGGTTATTTTCCTGCCTGTTGTTGCAAGTACAGTTAGAGCATTACGGATAGTTGATCTGAATTTTAAATCCGGCAGGCTTTCTAGCGTTGTTATATCAATGAAGTGTTGGGCGCTATTAATTGCTGTGTATAGGCGGTCTAGTTTCTGATCAGCATAGCCATTACACATTTTTGTGTTTTTATCAGCGAGGCCGTTATAAAATGCTTGTAAATGAGAACATGAGCTATTGGCAATGCACTGGGATTGACTGTTACAGTGAGGTAAACCAAAGTTATTGTCTAAACTGTGATTGAAACTATATCCTGGGTAAGCTTCAGCTTTTATGCCCCAGACCTCTTTGCCGGGGAACTGAATTAAAAAATCATGCTTTAACAGGTTGTGCTGCGTTAGGCTATAAGTAATTCCTTCTTGCGCGTGCGATGTATCGGTTCTATCAATAATATCTTGATAAATATCACTTAAAGTGCTGGCATGTGTGAAATTTATATAAAAAATGATCGAAAAAAAAAGTAACAGAGCTTTAGAGTTCATAGCAGGATTCTACGTGTTGGCTTGTAATTTTTATTTAAATTTTAGAAATTTATAGTTTTTGAAAAACAGCTAAAGTTCATAATAATTTGACTATGCGTTACTGTCAATAGTTGCAATGCTTAGATAAAATGAAATGGAGTTTTTTTATAAATAGGTTTAAATGAAACTTAATTATTATTTTATATAAAATTATAAAAAAATTAAATTTTGTTTGGACGGCCGCTGCGAGCCATGGAGTGCTAAGCACGGGGTGAGTAGGCCGAGGTAGGTTC
>NZ_AMFF02000105.1:0-34649 GCF_000297215.2 Piscirickettsia salmonis LF-89 = ATCC VR-1361 | reverse complement strand
TTTATAGTCGTCGCGTTTTGCTCGGCGATTTTGCATCATTGGATGTGCAAAATACCTACCGAGGTAGCGACGCTTACGGAAAATTTGGATTTCTTCCCTCTTGTCTCGCCCTCGCAATCTCTCTCTCGGCATCGACTCTAGTTTTTAACATGATGTCTCCTTATGTTTTTATTAAAATTTTAAGCAATAATGCGATTTATATAATCAATGTTATTATTGCTTTTGCTTCATCGTAGTGAAGGCTAAAATATTAGTCGTTGCTTATAGTGATTTAATATTAATGTTTTAAACATTGAAATATTTATGCTTTTTATTGTGTTTATATAAATTAAATGTAAAATTTTTGCATACAAATAATATATTATAAATATTTATCATATTGTGAAATTTCAGTAATATACCTTAAGAGCAATAGCCTCCTTCGTTGGCAATTTGACTCTGTTGAAGGCCGCTAACCGCCTTAGCTAATTCACAACTTTAGATGAATATGTTTTTATCGCTTTGCATGTTTTCAGGACT
The DNA here is from genome assembly GCF_000297215.2 of Piscirickettsia salmonis LF-89 = ATCC VR-1361. GTDB lineage: Bacteria > Pseudomonadota > Gammaproteobacteria > Piscirickettsiales > Piscirickettsiaceae > Piscirickettsia > Piscirickettsia salmonis. The sequence continues at coordinate 34,130 of NZ_AMFF02000105.1, read as the reverse complement.
TACAAGTTGATAGCAAAATCTAGTTATGCATCCACTAAAAAACAACCTTTTAATGTTTATGAACCTTAACTATCTATCTCAAAACTGTTAAAAGGTTGGCATCAAGACTATGATTAGAGCTCATGCTTTCAATAGAAAAATTATACATTGATTTAAAGTGTAGGTTTGCATAAACACTCTCTCGCTGCGACAATGGCCAAGAATTTAATTAGAGAGTACTTGGAAAACTAAGGTGTAGGATGTTATGAAGCCGGCTGAATTAGAGCGCTATGCTCGCCATTTTGTCTTGCCTGGTGTAGGAGTGGCAGGGCAAGAAAAGCTAAAGCAAGCACGTGTGTTATGCATTGGTGCTGGGGGGGTGGGCTCGCCTGTCTTAACCTATTTGGCTGCTGCGGGGGTGGGGCATCTTGCGGTGATGGATGATGATTATGTTGATTCTTCGAATTTGCAGCGGCAGATTTTATTTACTGAAGATGACCTAGGTAGACCAAAAGCCTTGGCTGCGCAACAGCGCTTGCAGGCACAGAACTCAATGATTCAGGTACAAGGGATTAATGAGAATTTAACGATAGACAATGCTCTAGAAGTGATGCGGTTTTTTGATTTGGTGATTGATGGTTCGGATAATTTTACAACGCGATTTCTAGTCAATGATGCCTGTGTGCAGTTGAATAAGCCTTTTATCTCCGCGAGTGTTTTTCAGTTTTCAGCTCAGCTGGCTTTATTACAGCCAAAAGATCATAGCTGTTATCGTTGCTTATTTCCAGAAAAGCCAAGGCCAGATGAGTTGCCCAATTGTAATGAGGCAGGTGTGTTTGGTGCAGTGACGGGGATGGTTGGAACCATGGTGTGTTCTTTAGCGTTGAACTATTTACTCGGAGAGGTTATTGCACCCGTATTACATCAGATTGATGCGAAGATGCTTAGCGTAAGATCGGTGAAGCTGCAGCGCAATGAAGATTGCCCCGCGTGTCAGCAGAGCGTTGCTTTTCCGCAATTGTTGCTAGAAGAAGAGCAAAAGCACCAGCAGGTCTGTGAAGCTGCTTGTCTGTTAGAATCAGCACTAGAACGAGAGCCAGAGTGCAGTGCAGATGAGTTGGAAAGCAGGTTAAATCAGGGAGCTGTGTTATTGGATGTGCGTGAACTATGGGAGAGGGCGCTGATTGAGATTCCAGGCCACACCGTGCATATGCCCTTAGGGCAGTTAGAGATGAGCACGCTTGATGTAAATCAGCACTATATTGTTTATTGTAAAGTTGGAGCACGTAGTGCCCATGCAGTAAAGCTCTTATCTCAGGCGGGCTTTGATGTTGAAAATTTAGCGGGTGGCATTATGGCATGGCAAAGCCAAAATACACTCGTTTAGAGGTGCATGAGAAGGTGTAAACCTAAGCTTGCTTATTGTTATTGCGTTTTTACTTTGCTGGGTTTGGGCGGATCCAGAAATAGTAGAAGATAATTTGGCAGAGGGGTAGAGCAACCATGAGGCAGGATAATGGCAGTTGGCTGTAGACAGGTAAAAAGGCGATTAGAAAACTAATAAGAGCAACACCGGCGGTGATAATAAGGCCAAGCAGCGCACTGATGGTACCGATGTTGCGTGTCAGTGCAAGAGCACCAGCCATGCAATTGGGAAAGATTAAGCCAGAGGCATAGAGTGAGAGATAAAGTGGAATTAAGAGCCCCCAAGTTGAGGTTCCTAATATAAGCCCACAGGTAAGCCCACTAATTCCACTAATTAACATGAGCGAATTGCCGACGGCAATCAGTGCTTGGCTTGAGAAAAAATGTAATAAGCGACCACTACTTAATGTGCCTAAGAGATAAGCTGCGCCGATGCTAAGTGCAATGGTACCGAACTCAGCTGGACTAAAGTGCAAGGTTTGTTGTAGTAAAAATGGACCGATGACATTAAAGCTGATGCTGATGGCAAAGCTTAATGTCATGCACAGCACATAGCCCCAAAATATTTTTTGCGTTAAGATGCTAAGATAGTTTTGTTTTAATGTCTTGATATTAAGGTGTTGCTTATTTTGTTTATTGAGTGTCTCTGGCAGTAAAGCAATTGCTAACAATAATGAGGCCGCTGTGATGATGAGAAGAAAGTAAAAGTTAAACCGCCAGCCTAAGTGAGTTTGAATTAGCCCGCCAATAAATGGTGCAATAATAGGTGAGATGCCGTAAGCAAAAGAAGATAAAGAGGTAACTTTGGCTAAGCGTATACCATGAAAGTGATCTCCCACCATTGCATTACTGATCACCGCACCTGCACCGATGCCAAGTCCTTGTAATAAACGCCCAGCTAAGAGAGAAAGCTCACCTTGGGCCTGAGCGCAGACTAAACTGCCAATAAAAAAGATGATAAGGCCGCAGCAAAGAATTGGTTTGCGGCCGAGGCTGTCTGAAATCGGTCCATAAAAAAACTGTGATAGTCCTGAGCTTAATAGGTAAATTGTAAGGCTCCATTGTGTAATGCTGGTGCTGATGGCAAGTTCTTGACTGATATAAGGCAAAGAAGGTAGGTAAATATCAATAGTAACTTGACCAATTGGCACAATTAGCAAGATGAAAAACAAAATAAGTGCTGTTGGGTTATTTGATTTGTTTGTCATTTTGTTACCTAATGCTATTTATATGCACTGTGCTTTTTGAAAAAATCAGACCAGTTTATCAAAGAGTAAGTGACTTAGCTAGAGAGTGAATGAGATAAAAAAATAACAGATTAAAAGTGAATTGGTTTGCGAGTTTAAAGTAGGGTTAGCTACACTGTAATTAGTCACTCTATGGAAGCAAATGGTTCATCGAGGTTATTGTGAGGGATCGACCTATTCCGCTTTTTATTCCGGAAATTGTAGGGTTTGACAAGCTGGCACCTTACTTAAAGCAAATCGATAAGAATCAGTGGTATAGCAATCGTGGCCCATTAGTTTGTGATTTTGAAACACGTATTGCAGCGCATTTTAATTATCCACAAGGTGGTGTTGCTACCTGTGCGAGCGGCACTTTGGGCCTTATTAGTACTTTACTGGCATTAGAGTTGCCCCGCGGCAGTAAATGCGTGATGCCGGCTTGGACGTTTATTGGTACGATGGCAGCCATTAATGCTGCAGGATTGGAGCCGGTGCTTGCGGATGTTGAATTAGACTCTTGGGCGCTGGATGTCAATGAGGTAAAAAAATGCGTTGAAGTGGATAAAGAAATTTCAGCGGTGATTGTTGTCTGCCCATTTGGAAAGATGATTGATATTGCGCTTTGGGAAGATTTTTCTAAGCGTTATAATATTGCTGTGATTATTGATGGTGCTGCTTGTTTTGATAGCTTTAAGCAAGTGGGTAAAAAAACAAAGTTGCCTTTTATTATTAGTTTGCATGCAACGAAAGTCTTTGGTATTGGTGAAGGTGGCTTAGTTTTTAGTGAAAATACTGACTTAATTAACAAAGTAAAAAAAATCACTAATTTTGGCATTGATGAGCAGCGTCAGGTGCCGGTTGTCGGTATTAATGGAAAAATGAGTGAGTATCATGCAGCGGTAGGTCATGCGTTATTAGATGAATGGCATGATTATCGGCAATGTTGGAAAAAGTTAATAAAATCGTATCAACGCTGTTTGGGTGCTATGAGTCAGTTTAGTGACGAGTATATTACTACCAATTGCATATTAAAACTAGATAAAGGCGAGATAGCAAAGTTAAAGCGGCAATTAAAAGGGCACATGGAGTTTAGGTGCATTTGGCAATTGTTGGATCGCAAGTGCAATAATGCATTACATTTGAGTCAAACTATCGTTTCTATTCCTTTTTATTTTAATATTAACCTATCAGCGGTTAATACAGTATTGGGCTATATCCATGAAGATTGTAAGTGAGATAGTCCAATTAGAAACCGCAGGTTGGTTGATCATCAAAGATCTATTGAGCCAAGATGAAGTAGATTTATGTAGGAAGCTTATAGATCAATGTGAAGTCGCTTATCAGCCTTGGCAAGCCTATCGGCAGCCGGGGGTTTTTCATCATTTGCCCTTAGTTGATTATAGGTTCCTGCGAGTGTTAGAGCGTTTAGCCGATAGCAAAATATTAAATGACTATTTTGATCACAATAACTTTATTTTAAATTCATTCGGCGGTGCAGTGAATAATAAAACGATGGATAAAAATAGTTATCTTAAAGAAATTCATCGAGATGTTAATTATTATATTAAAAATTATCCATTAATGATGAATGTGTTAATTATGTTAGATCCTTTTTCTAAGGTGAATGGTGCGATAGAAATATTACCCGGTTCTCACAAAGTAAGAGAAAAGCCAAGTGCTGATGAGTTTAATACAAATAATATCCAGGTTTTATCTAATGCTGGAGATGTATTATTTTTTAACTCTTATGTTTGGCACCGCGCGGGAATAAGTGAAACTTTAGATAAAAGAAGAGCTCTGACATTAACTTACACACCGTCATATTTTAAACCACAAGCAGATTATAGTGAAATATATATAAATTTACCTGATGATATGAAAAATGAGTTTTATAAAGCAGTGCTTGGAAAATCAAGCAAGATTGTTAAAAACCTTGATGAATGGTATATAGACTATGAAAAATAGCACTGAAATAAAAGATAGTAAAATTAAATATAAACATAACTTTGATCATATTTTAAGGGAGTATTTAGTCAGAGACTTAAGGCCTTACTTCTCTGGTGGAGATGCCATTGAGTTGGGGTGTTATCATGGTGATTTTACTAAGAATATAGCTAAACATTTTAATAATATTTATGCTGTTGATGCTTCGATAGCTGCGATTAATACATTAAAAAATAATGCCAGTGAAAATAATATAGATAATATAATTTATATAAATCAGTTTTTTGAAGATTTAGAATTGCCTGTAAAAGTGGACCATATTTTCATGGTCCACTCTTATGAGCATATTAAAAATAGAAAAGAGTTATTGGAGAGTTTAAAAAATTATTTGAATGATTCAGGACGGTTGTTTATTGTTGTGCCAAATGCATATGCGGCATCGAGACAAATTGCGGCCTGCATGGGGATTATTGATTACAATCATGCAGTGACAGAGTCGGAGAAGGTACATGGGCATTACAGTACATTTAGTCTTGATATTTTAAATTTTGAGCTACGACAAGCTGGTTTTAAGGTAATAAAAAATGGTGGTGTTATGTTTAAACCTTTAGCAAACTATCAGTTTGATCTTTGCTTGCAGCATCAAATTATTGATAAAGAATTTATCGAAGGCTGTTACTTATTAGGTAATATCTATCCTGAGCTTGCGGCGAGTATCTACTCGATATGTGAGTTATGAGTAAAATTGCGATTATGCAGCCTTATTTATTCCCATATCTTGGTTATTTTCAATTAATTAATTTAGTTGATATTTTTGTCTTTTATGATGATGTTAAATATACTAAATCACACTGGTATAATAGAAACTATATCAGTGAAAATGGTGAAAGATCATTATTTACATTTCCAGTGTTAAGAAATTCAACTGTAGATTTAATAAAAGATGTTTTTTATAGTAATAAATTATTTTTTTATAAAAATAAATTAAAAAAACGCTTAAAATTTAACTATAAAAATAATTTAAATGTTATTTGTGATTTGATAGATTATAATATAAATAATTTGGCTGACTATAATATTAATGCAATTATTAATATATCTAAATATTTAAATTTTACTACATTATTTTTTAGATCATCTGAATTGAGTTTGACTGCAGTAGGTCGGTATGAAAGAATTATTGAAATATGCCGCTATTTTAACTGTAATCACTATGCCAACTCTATTGGTGGTAAGAACCTTTATGATAAAAATAAATTTTATGATTATGGTTTAGAGACGGAATTTATTGATTGTAAAATAGATCACCCATTTTCAATAATCCATGAAATTATGGTTTTTAATACAAGTGATTTAATTAAAAGAGTATCCTGTGAATATGAGATATTTAAATAATCATTCTATAGGAGGCTTTATTAACCATTGTTCTCTAGTAGCAAGACCTACTATTTATAACAATGTGCTGAGGCTTAATAGTGGTAAGAATTGCTTATTATTTTTAATTAAATTTTTAAAAATTAATAAAATTTATTTGCCATATTACACCTGTGAAAAATTTAAGAGCGAAGTTAATAAGCATTGTGATGTTGTTTATTATCATGTGAATCATAATTTAGAGCCTGCAATTAAAATCCCTGAAAATGACTATTTTGTTTATGTTAATTATTTTGGCATTAAAGATAGTTATATAGATAATTTAGATTATAAAAAAAACTTAATAATAGATTGTTGCCAAGCATTTTATAGTGATTTTAATTATATCTCGTTTTACTCACCAAGAAAATTTTTTCCCATTGCTGATGGTGGTTATTTAAGTTTTAATTCTAGAGAAATTAGACGTATATATGAAAAATTACCATTTGATGACCATTGTCGCTCATATGATTTTTTATATGAAAATACTGATGATAATTTAGAGAGTTATTTTAAATATAAAGATAATGAGAAAGAAGTAGGTGAGTTGAAAATTAAAAAAATGTCTATAGCAAGTCAATCCTTACTTGATTTGATAGACGTTGAGAAGGTTAGAAAAATTAGGCTAGAAAACTTTATGTATTTGCATAAGAAAATAGGCCACTTAAATGAACTAAACCTTGATACTCAATTAATACATGGCCCAATGGTTTATCCATTGTTAACTAATAAACTTTCACGGGAAAACATGATTAAAAATAAAGTGTTTGTTGCTCGTTATTGGGAGAATAGCGGCTCTAGCTTTAATATTGCTGAGCAGTATTTAGCAGAAAACTTAGTGGCGTTACCAATAGATCATCGTTATGGCATAGAACATATGGAAAAAATTGTTAATTTAATAAGGATGGGCTAATGGCAGTGCATGCAAAAAGAGTTTATTTTAGGGCAATAGAGGAAACTGATATCGATTATTTATACCTATGGTCAAATGATGATGAAATTAATGAGATGCTGTGTGGTTGGCATTTTCCAGGCTCTAAAGGCTTTATCCGTGACTGGGTTGCTAATCAAGATAAAGACCAAAACAATAGGCGTTTTATAATTTGCAATAGTGATGATAATAAGCCAATTGGCACAATCAGTTTAGTTCATATTGATTGGAAGAATAGAAATGCTTATCTTGGCATTATGATTGGTAATAAAGAATATCAGGGTAAAGGTTATGGAGAAGAGTCTATTAAATTAATCACAGATTATTCATTTTTAGAGTTAGATTTAGTGAGGTTAGACACTGATATTATCGAATATAACTATAAATCCATAGGCTTATTTGAAAAATTGGGTTGGATTAAAGAAGGCTGTAAAAATAATTTTTTCTATAGAAAGGGAAAGCGTTGGCATAGGCTATCTTATGGTATTGAAAAATAATTAATCAGTTGTTGAAATAAGTCAATTTATCTATTTATTTGTATGAAATATTTTATAAAGGCACCTGAATATTATCAATCTGTCTTTAGTTCTTTATGGATAGATGGGGATTTATATTTAGTTGTTACTGATAATGGGATTCAAGATATTTTATGTCAGGTTAATGAGTTAATTAAACTAAAAGAGTATCGCTTAGCATATGAAAATATCGAATCTAAATTATCAATAATAATCAATAATAAATTAACTGATTTTGAAAAGTCAGTATATTACTATTACTATTCGATTTGTTTGTTTCTTGTCGATAGTTATGATAAGGCATATCAAGCAATAAGAGAAGCAATTAAATTTCATAGTGAAATTTCTTACTATTATCACAATGCATCCGCTGCGAGCCATGGAGTGCTAAGCACGGGGTGAGTAGGCCGAGGTAGGTTCGGGTTTTTAGCAGAGCGGAGTTGCGAAAGGCCGTTAGGTCTGTAGCAAGCGTAACGAGTGTCTAAAAATCTATACGAACCGTAGAGTCATGTGAGCGAGGTAGCGACGCTTACGAATATTAACGTTTAAAATAGAAAAATATGATGAAGTTATATTACTTTTAGAAAAATCTAGAAGTAGTGCCATACCCTTTTATTTATCATCTGCTTACCTTGCAGTTATTTACTCTTTTGAGAAATTATGGTCTAAGAGCATGATCTGTGCTCAAGAAGCAAAGCAGCATCATATAGAGTCAAAAAAATTGGTGGAGTTATGTTTAATTACTTCTTCGTTCAAACATTGTAATAAAGTTCAAGGTGATCTTGACTTTAACTCTTTTTATCATAGTGATGTTGATATTGAAAATTTATATAGAAAATTTCCTGTTGTTAATTTTGATAATAATATTAGTGATTCTAATAATTCTATCTGTATTTTCTTTGCCTGTGATGCTGTTTATTTTTTAACCTATTGTATTTATTCAATCTTTTCTATTAATGACCAAAAAGTTAGTACTAATGTTCATGTTCACTTATTTAATGTTGACAGCAAAGCTGATGATAGAATTAGTGAGCTAATTAATATTATAAAAAAATTAAGTTATATAAGATGCAGCTATAGTTTTGAGAGAGTTAACTATAGTGATTATCAGATCGATTGTCCTTTATATACAAGCTCTATGCGGTTCTGTCGGGCTTACCAATATATGATGGCTTATAAAAGACCCGTGCTGATTGTTGATTGTGATAGTCTATTTAAATCACCTCTTGATACTATCATCTGCGATATTCATACTTTTATTGCCGTATTGGGTGATGAGTATGCTCCAGAGTGGGAAAAACTAGCTGCTGGCGTTGTTTATTTAGAGCATAATTTAGTCGCAGAGAATTATTTAAAGCAGGTGTCTTATTTTATAATGAATAATATTTTATTAGGTCAGGGGATATGGTTTTTAGACCAACTGGCATTAAAGTTTGCCTATGAAATTACTTTAAAAGATAAAAAAAGTAACTACCAGCGTTTAGACTCAGCATTGTTTTGTGATCTTGCTTATACAGATAGTTCATATATTTGGATGGTGACTACAAAAAAAGAAGAGCAAGTATTATTTAATCGTTTTAAAGATAGCCTTAAGAAAAAATATTTTAATACACTGGATGTTTGATTGACTTAGCTTATAGCAGTGGATTGATATTGTTGTTTGCTGTTATTGACTGAAACTAGCAAAGTTGTGGGGTGGTTTTTCAAGAGAATGGCTTTAATGGCAGTTATCTTGATTTGATAGATTGATGAGCAATTTCGTAAGCTCTTCAGATGCTCGTTCAAACTGCCCTTCTAGTTTATATAAATTGCTTTTAATTTCATGACTGAGTTCTTGTTTTAAGCTTTTATCTGTAGCAATAGCAATTGCTTTATCAGTGTAGTCCTTTTTGCTTTTTGCAATACAATGTTGTTTAAGAAGGTTGCTTTCTAATAGTTGATAAATTTCCTCGATAATTTTAGTGATATGTGAGGTTTTAATGTCAGGAAAACTCACAATAGGTAAACATGAGTATATCGCTTCAGCAGCTGTGGTGCCTGCACTAAAGTAAAAAGAGTCGAGCATTACATCAGCTTTTCTAAGTACTGAGCAGAGTTCATTCACTGATATATTTGGCAATGTGACAACTTGTTTAAAAAGTTGATCTCCTAGAGTGTCTTTAAGGCGATGTTTTAGAGTAATTAACGTAGCATAAAAGGGTTTTGAGCCGATGATGATTTTGGCATTTGGGTCTCTTTGGCATATTTCTTTGATAATCTCATCCATTGCAAAGTGAATTTTAAAATGAGAGTGGTGGAGCATGTAAAGATTGCCTTCAGGCAGGCCCTGGGGTTCCAAGTATTCGTTAATGCCTGTAGGTTTATATAGTAAGATATTTTTTATATAAATTAACTTTTCTGAAAAGTTCTTATTTTGTTCTTGACTGTCGAGTAGACTGGATGGCTGAATAATATAATCCATTTCTTTTATACCGGTTGTGTGAGGCATGCCAAGGCCGGTAATCTGCACCTTCGCTAGCCTAAAATAGGGGAAAAAATAATTATAGTAAGTTGTACCGCACTCAAAGTAGTAAATTAAATTAAATTTATGTGATTTAATTAATTCAATGATTTCTAGCATATACGCATTAGTCGGTTTGAACGAGTTGAAGCTGATGATATTGGTTTCTTCTATATCCGTAGTCATATATTGTTTTTCATGGTCGCTGCAAATGATAAAAAGATCATACTCTATATGGTTTTTGTTTTGTTTTTTTATGTTTTTTATGGTTTCTGAGAAGTATTGATTAAATAAAATAATGCCACGGTCACAAAATAGGGCAATTTTTTCTTTTTTGGCTGTAGTCGCTGCTTCTTGTGCTTCTTTTATTGTATAAATAGAAGAATAACTCTCTTTTAACTCTTTTATTTGACTATCTGTTAAACCTAGATAGTTAAAAATAAAGTCAGGTTTTTTAAAGGAAAAGATTAAGATTTTATTATCTTTAAGTATTTCATCTAAATTTATTGGGTCTTTTTGTTGAGGCTGTATATTTTTTAGAGTTTGATTATTAATATTAAGTGCTTTAGAAGGTAGCCATGGCCAGACTAGGACTTGCTTATTATCTAGTTTTAAAAAAAATTCTAATGTTTCTTTTTTTATAAAGTAACTATAACGTAGGCTATTGATTCCAGAATAATGGATGATAAAGTGAATATTGAGTTTGTTTTTCTGTATTATAGTTAGAATTTTTTTAGCAATGGTTACCTCGCAACCGGCAGTCGTTGTAAAATAAACCAAATGACATGCTGTAATAATATCAACAGCTTGCATTTTATCAATGATATTTAATAAAATAGATTTAGCTTTTTGATAGTCATTAAATTTTAATAGAATATTAATATATAATAAATTAATAATTATTGAATTTCTTTGGTTTTGATAGAGCATCTCATATGAGCTGAGCATGCTTTTAGAATAGTAATAGTCACAATACAGTGGAACGATATTATCAAGCAATCGATTGCTATTTGGTTCGTTTTGGCATGCCTTGATGAAATTATCTTGTGAGCTTTTATGGTCTTTATCTTTATATAGTGTATAAAGTGCAAAATGCTTATCAAAGCAGTCGAGTAATTGGTTAAAGTACTGAATGCCGCGCTTTTCATGATTGTTTTTTATGTAGCTATCTAGTAAGTGAGAGACTTTGCCTGTTGTGACTATTAAATTACATGATTTTTCTAAATAATCGAGTGCTTTGATTTCTTGGTTGGTATGCAGATAAATTGCACCCACTTTTCCGAGTATATCCGGGTCATCTGGATTATCTTCAAGGTATTGTAGAAAGAGCGTGAGTGCTGTAGGTATATTGTTTTTTTCAAAGCATAAATTAGCACGGTCCAAGAGTGATTGTGTTTTTTTCTCTTGTATTGTTGGCATGAGTGCTCTTCTTAATTATTTCCATACCTTTAGACTATTAGCTAGTAAAGCAATTTTTGTCAATCATGCTGGAAACTTATCTAAATATACTAACTCTTGTACTGTAATTTTCAGTCCTTAGGATTAAAGTTATTGTTCTGGACTCCGATAACCTAACAAAGGACTATGGATAGAGCCATAAGCGGCATGGAGGCCGGACAATGGGAATTTCTATTAATACCAACTTTACTGCAATTTTGGGCCAGAATCGGCTGGAATCAGTAAATACGGAAATTAATCGAGTGATGCAGCGCTTAACCACAGGTAAGCGTGTGAATACAGCGGCAGATGATGCGGCTGGCTATGCGATCATTACGCGTATGACAACCCGCTTAAAGGGGTATGATACGGCGGTAAGAAATGCCAGCGATGCTGTTTCTTTAGTACAGATTGCAGGGGGTGCTGTTGGCCAGCAAGTTAATATGCTACAGCGTGTGCGAACCTTGGCCCTACAGTCAGCCAATGATACTAATAATACCACTGATCGCGCAAATCTAAACTTGGAAGTTCAAGAAATTATTGAGGAATTTGGCTTTGTTGCTGAGCGGACGAAGTTTAATGGCGTGCGCTTACTCGATGGCTCTCTTGCCAACCAGATGTTTCAAATTGGTGTTGAGGTTGATGATACTTTATCTTTGACGTTTGGTAATACCAAGACTGAAGTGATCGGTATGGCTGAATACGGTGGTGGTATTACAGGCAGCGCAATTGGAGCGGCACAAGGAGATAATATGGGTGCTTTAAGGGCTGGTGTTTTAGGCACAGCAGGTGCTGCAGCGGATTTAAATGCATTTGTAAATCAAATTGTGGCGCAGAGTATCACTATTGCGGGTCATGCTGGACCTGCGAAGACTGTCGCTTACGCAGTGCCTGGAGCAGCTGGGCAAGCTTCATCGGCTAAAGATGTGGCTAAGGCATTGAATACAGAGAAGGCAAGTACGGGGGTTAGAGTTGAAGCGCGGACACGCATGACATTGTCTAACCTGCAAAATCCAGGACAAATATCTTTTGTGCTCTATGGTGATGGTGCTTTATTAACAGCGAATCCATCGACAGGGGGCTTTGCTGTCAATGTGAATATTACAGACCAAAATGACTTAACGTCATTGGCTGCAGGGATTAATGACTTAAGTGGCTCAACTGGAATCACTGCATCTTTAAGTCCAGACCTTAATGAAATTATGTTAGAACATGCAGATGGTGAGAATATTGCGATAGAAAATTTTCTAAACTCTGGCACAGGAACCATGGCGGTACAAGGCATGGATGGTGTTGCGGCAACCAATTTAACGTCTGGGGGAACAGATTCTATTGCGGCAGTTGGAATTTTACAGTTTAAGTCTGATAAGCAGTTTGATATTGCTTCTACGATTGCTGGTACGAATACGGTCGGTGGAATTTTTGTTGGCGCTGCTGGGGATACTAAGTTCTCATTATTGAGTTCGGTCAAAGATATGAATATTTTAGACCGGTTTAATGCGCTGTTAACTGTTGAAATTGTTGATGCAGCATTAGATACATTAACAACGATTGGTGCTGAGTTGGGTGCGAAACAAAATCGCTTAGATGTCACTATTGCTAGTATTGAAAATCAAGAGTTGAACTTAACCTCGGCACGGGGGCGTATAGAGGATGCTGATTTTGCAGCCGAATCTACAAATTTGTCGAAGTTCCAAGTCTTACTGCAAGCAGGGACGGCGATGCTCGCTCAGGCGAACCAGCTACCAGCAACCGCTTTGCAGTTGCTGCAATAAGTACAAGGGAAACAAAATAAATAATTAATATATTGATAAATAAATAAATTCCAGAAACAGAAGGAGAACTAAGGCAAAAAGATTGTTTGAAGACTAAAGTGTTTATCATCACTGGCCGATACAAAGCCTGACATAGTGTTAGAGTTCCTGTGCCAATGATGGCCCATTGCAACCATGGATGATTGGGGGTTCCCAATAATTCAGGTCGTAATGAGGTTAACAAAATGGCACTTTCAGTTGTAACCAACTTCACCTCCTTGCTTGCGCAAAATCGTATTAACGAGACAAATATGTCTTTACAGACGACTTTGCAGCGTTTAGCAACGGGTAAACGGATTAATAGTCCTGCCGATGATGCCGCAGGGTATGCAATTGCCGCACGTCAAACCAGTGATATTTTAAGTTTTGGTCAGGCTGCACGAAATGCGAATGATGGTATTTCTGTGGTACAAACAGCATCGTCTGCAATTAATACAAATATCAGCTCGTTACAGCGGATGCGAGTATTGGCCTTGCAATCATTGAATGATACGAATAGTTCTTCTGACCGCGTTAACTTGAGTCTTGAGTTTAAGCAGTTATCTGCATCGATTACTGAAACGGCAAAAAGTACTAAGTTTAATGGTCAATCATTATTAGATGGCTCATTTGCAGGGAAACAGTTTCAAGTGGGGATTACGACGACAGAAACGATTTCCATGTCTTTTGCTGATTCGCGTGCGACCGCGGTTGGTGATTATAAAACTACCGCAGTGAATGCAGGTGGAGCTGTATTTGACTTTGAAATGGTAGCGACAGCTTTAGGAACTGCTACTTTGGGGACTGGTCAAGATGTTGATAATGGAATTCTTGCAGCCTCTGCATTAACCGTTGTTGGACATTTAGGAACGAAAGCCTTAGCGGATGCTGATTTTGGTGCGGCAGGAAGTTCATTTGGACTGGCTACTGCAACAACAACCTCAGCAGGTATGTCGGCTGCGGTGATTGCAAAAGCGGTGAGTGATAGCTCAGGTGATCATGGGGTGACAGCAACAGGGCGTACTGAGGTGACCTTAAGTGGCTTAACCGCAGCGGGTGATGTGAGTTTTAGCTTAGGCTCAGGTACCGGTAGTGTCGCAGCTGACTACAGTTTTGCTACAATTTCATCGACGATTGCTGATACCAGTGACTTAAGTGCGTTAGCTCAGGCGATTAATGATACTTCAGGGACTCACGGAGTGACTGCTGAATTGAGTGGTACTGATAAAGGTTCGATGACGTTAGTGAGTGAAAATGGTCAAAATATCTCCTTAGCTGTTTTTGATTCTAGTGCAGCCGGTACTATGACTTTAACTGAGCAAGATGGTACAGCAACTTCGGTACTGCAAGATGCTGGTGGTAATGATAGCTTTATTGCAACAGGTATTGTTGAGTATCACTCTTCTAAAGCCTTTACCTTGCAATCTGCCGTGGCTGATATTGGTACCGTAGTAGCTGATGCTTCAGGCTTTAAATCGGTAGCGGACTCTGATATTAAAACCACTGCTGAGGCAAAATCGGCTATCTTTGCGCTTGATCAAGCACTGAACCGCCTAACCGACTCTCAAGCGAATAATGGTGCGATTGAGAATCGATTAAATGTTGTAATCTCAAACCTTGAGAACCAACAGTTGAATACGACAAACTCGCGTGGACGAATTGAGGATGCAGACTTTGCTTCTGAGACAGCAAATCTGTCTAAATTGCAGATCCTCTCGCAAGTGGGTACAGCGATGTTGGCTCAGGCCAACCAGATTCCAGCCGCCGTACTATCACTTATCTAGCTTTCATAGAGTAAGTCTGTAGAGGAATGAATAAGTAAAATGTTTGTAAACTAATAAGGCTAAGGGGGCGTGGCTCCCTTCACCCTTCACCTTATTGTAAAACTAAGGAGGTATGATCATGAAAATTGAACATACATCCATATCGACTCAAAGTACGCAACAGACGGCAGCAACACCAGCCAAAATAAAGGTTAATGAAGTTGAGCGTTTAGCACGTTTAAATCAAGAAATTAAAGAACAAGAACACGTACTGCAGGAGCTTGAGCAGGCAGAGCCGGTGACTGAGGTGCAATCGAGAGCACGCATTGAGCAAGCCATTGCTGACATTAATCAGTTTATTCAACCGATTCATGGGCAGAAAGTGAGCTTTGAATTGCGTGATGATGTTGATGAAGCCGTTGCTTTTGTGCAAGATAAGGAAACCGGTGAGGTGATTCGCCAGGTACCCTCTGAAGAAGTGCTGAAAATTCATGCTCAAATTAAAGCCTTGCGCGAGCAGGGTGATGAAAGTGCTTTGTCATTACTCGCTAATTTTCGTGCCTAAATTAAGGTGGTAAGATGAAAGCTAGTAAAATGAGTGAAGAGTGGCATGAAGTTTGCGTCATTTTTTGTGGTTTTTATAGAAATATATATAAATCATAGAGGAGTATTGATATGGGGCTTTCAGTATCCGGTGTAGGTTCTGGCCTTGATATCCAGAACTTGATTAGTCAGCTCGTTCAAGCAGAAGCGGCTCCTCGTGAATTTTTATTAGCAAAGCGTAAAAATGCAGTTGATATAGAAATTTCAGCATTAGGCGAGCTGAAAAATACCGCTTCAGGCTTTGCATCGGCGTCAGCAGCGCTTAAAGATTCGACAAATTTTGTCAGCTATAAAGCAACATCGGCAGATAAAACAGTTTTTACTGCGACGGCATCAGAGGGGGCGGTGGCTGCGAGTTATGAGGTTGAAGTGAGTGCATTGGCCACGGCAGTAAGTAAAAAATCAAGTAATGCTTTTAGTCCAACACTCAATCTACAAGATTCAGGGACTGCGACTTTAACTATTGAACTGGAGAGTTCAAGTTTTGATATTTCTATAGATGCTGCTAATAGTACGTTAAGCGATATTCGTGATGCAATTAATAATGCGGATGATAATGTTGGCGTGACGGCCACGGTAATCAATGGTGTTTCAGGCTCAGATTTAGTCTTAACTGCAAATGCTACAGGTAATAAAACACTGACTATCAGTGAGTCAGGGGGAACGGCAAACTTAACCGCCTTTGTCAATAATATAGAAGCAGATGCAGCGACTCCCGGGGCTGATGCTTCAATTCAAGTTGATGGAATTACGGCAACAAGTTCAACCAATACTTTTGAAAATGTAATCGATAATGTTTCGATTACAGCGGTAAAAGCCAATGTTGGTGAAACTGAGAAACTGACTATCTCTACAAGCAATAGTGGTATTAGTGCAGTAATTAATGATTTTGTTAAGCAATATAATGCACTGAATACAAAAATTAAAGACTTAACTTTTTATAATACAGAAACACGAGAATCTGGAGCATTGTTTGGTGATAGTATTGTGCGCAGTTTAACTGGAAGCTTGATGCGCAATATGTTTAATGATATTTCAGTCAATACAAAAATTACTAATATTACTCAGCTTGGCATTAGCATGGACAGCAGCGGGGATTTAAGTTTTGATTCGTCTAAATTAGAGAGTGAATTAGCAAATCATGCAGATGAAGTTATTAGTTTTTTAACGGATAAAGGGAATGGCTTTGGTCAGCGAATTGACACTGTGATTAGCTCGTATACCAGTGCAACCGGGATCTTTCAGTCACAACTGGATGGCTTAGATGATAGCCTGAAAAGAATTGGTACTGAAACGGCTCAGTTGACTGCTTATATTATAGGTTATCAAGAGCGTGTGACTAAGGAATTTACTGCATTAGATACCTTGCTAGGTCAATTATCCAGTACCAGTGCATCTTTGGAGAGTAGTTTAAAGAATTTACCTGGTTTTGTGAAGCAATCGTCTTCTAATAGTTAACCGGTGATTTTGGAGATTGATAACAATGAATAGAGGAATTCAAGAGTACAAAAGTACGGTGGCCAGATCAGAGGTTGATGCAAATCCTTATCGTATTGTTCAGTTACTGATGGAAGGCGTATTGTCTAGAGTATTAGCGACAAAAAGTGCGATAGAAAATAATGAAGTGGAAAAAAAGTGTGATTTGATTCAAGCAACGCTAAAAATTGTTAATGCACTTAGGATGAGTTTAGATATGGAGCAAGGTGCTGGGTTGAGTAAAAGTTTAGATAGTCTATATCAACATATGTCGATCCAGTTAACACGTGCGAATATGAATAATGATCTTGAATGCTTAGATAATGTATTTAAATCTATGTCTGAAATTAAAAGTGGCTGGGATGCGATTGAAGATGATGCATTAAAATTTTTAAAAGAGCAGCATAGTGCGAATAGCTTAGAATCAAAAGAGGGTAATTTATAAACTAATGTCTATCAGGGAAGATTTAGCAGAATTGAAAATAATTATGAAAAATATGCTTTTAAAAGCAGAAGAAGGGGAGTGGGAGTCACTTATTGATATGGATATGCAAAGATCAAAATGTATTAGTAAGCTTGTGGCTTATTCTGATTCTCATCTTGACTCTAATTTTGATCCAAGTTTAGATGGTGGCTTAGAGGAAAACTTAACGGAAGAAATTGAGCTGTTAATGGAATTAGATCAGCAGATAATGAAAATATGCTTGAACAGGAAGGAAGATATCACTAAAAATTTATGTGACGCTAATAAAGTAATGAAAGGTATGAATGAATATTTAAAAAATTCTTGAAGAGAAATTAAGCGATGGACTCTTTTTTAAAAAAATCAAAAAACAAAAAAATAAAAAAAGCATATTTAGAGTATGCGAATGGCAATCTAGATCAGGCACTGACATTAATTGAAGATGAGATTAAACAGAAGGATGGTAATGTTGTTGATGATGCTTGGGTTTTGTTAGGGAAAATATCATTTGACAGGCAAGACTATAACTCTGCTTCTGTGTTCTTTGATAAAGCGATTTCTGTTAATAAAAAGTCAACGACTTTTTATGATTTGGCCGTTTGCCTTTATTATGATAATAAATATTTAGACTGTATTAAAAGCATTCTTTTTGCAATTTTATATGAAAATAAGCCAAGTCATTTAATAGAGTATAAAAAAACAGCGATTAAGATGATTAGTGAAATTAATCACAAAAAAAATAGTCAGATCTCTAGGGCTGCACTGTATAATTTAGTTAATGTATTTATTAAACAGTCAAATTATGAAAATAACGCTATATATGCATTGTATTTATATATGATTTCTATCATGGCAACCAGTGATATTTTAGAAGTTGATAATATTATTAATGATATTGAGTGCATTTTAGAGAAAGATCGAGGGGGGCTTGATCAGATTAAGCATGTGGTGCACATGTTGATTGTTGAAAGTCAAGGTTTTATTGAACTGCAACAGAGAAAAACTGAAGAAATCACTTTAGATGATATTGTCATTACTTTAAATACAAAAGTAGTCTATTACTATCTTGAAAAATTTCAAATGAACAGCAGTTTTTTAGAGCTATTTTTAATACAGGCAAGAAAAGTAGTGCTTGATTTTATTCTGCAAGGAGGCGAATGCTCTGATAAACTATTTTTTGTCATCTCTGTTATATCAAAGCAAGCGTGGAAATGTGAATATATATTCTTTTATGATGACGCAGATACTAATAATTTAAATAAAATAAAAGAGATAAATCACAGCTATTATAACTTAGCCTGTTTTATGTTTTTTGAAAGATCACAAGAGTACCTTGATAAAGTTTGTCTTGATTTTGATAATAATATGCATATAAAAAGCATGGTTGAAGTCATCAATATTAGCCAAAAAATCAAGTTAATTGATATTGATAGCTATTTACAGGTGAGCAATGATAGTGTGTTAGTCAAGGAAATGTATGAGGAAAACCCGTATCCACGTTGGACATATAATAATTACTTAACGAGTAAAATGCCATTAATCGACATATTAAATAATTTTTGTCATAACGAGAAGACTCAGTTTTTTAATAATAAGCATAAGCCAAAGGTATTAATTGCGGGTTGTGGGACAGGTAAGCAAGTTGTTGGTTTTTGCAAAAATACGTTATATAAAGAAATGATTGCAATAGATATCAGTATTCATTCTCTTCAGTATGCCAAATATATGGCGAATCAGTCTAAGTTAAAAGATATTCATTTTTATCAGCAAGACTTGCTTAACCTTGATCAGGACTGTTTTGGTACATTTGATTATATCGAGTGTGTTGGCGTGCTTCATCATCTTAAAGAGCCTTTCAGAGGGTGGGCGAATTTAGTTAATATTTTAGAGCCAGGAGGTGTGATTAAAATAGGTCTATATAGTTCTATAGCTAGAAGCGCTATTAATCGATTTAGGCAAGAGTATCAAAATGAAACTGATAATTATGATATTAAAAAGTTGTATGAAATAAGATTGAGCATGTTAAATCATAAAAATTCTTTTTATAAAAAATTTTTAAAATGGTCTGATTTTTATAGTGCTAGCACGTTTCGAGATTTGGTCGCTCATGTTCAAGAAGAGCAATTTACTTTACTAAAGATTAAAGAAATGCTAATAAAATTAAATCTTGAATTTATGGGTTTTCATATTTCAAAAGACTTGCGCAGTAAGTTTTTAACTGAGTTTGATAATGATGAGTCAAAGTTATTTGATCTTGATTGCTGGAGTGAATTTGAAACTAATAATGAAGACTCATTTTATGGCATGTATCAGTTTTGGTGCAAAAAGAAATAAGTGATTGCCTCTATTTGGAATTTTTATGAAAAACAATGAGAAGATATTTACTGAAGTTTATGAAAATAATGATTTATCTTGGGGAGATAATGAGTCGTCATCAGGGCCAGGGTCAACTTTAGCAGCAACAGCTCATATTAGAAAGGGGGTAGAGTTTATTTGCAAAAATCTTGCTATAGAAAGCTTTTGTGATGTTCCCTGTGGTGATTTTAATTTTATGCAAGAAGTTGATTTTGGTAACACTCAGTATATAGGCGGAGATATCGTCCAGTCTCTTATCAAGAAAAATCAGCAGCAATATGGGGCAGCGAATAGAGTGTTTATGCACCTGGATATGATTAATGACCCTTGCCCAACTGCAGATTTAATTTTTTGTAAAGAGTTGTTTTTGCATATTTCCAATGACAATGTAAAACAGGTGATTGCGAATATAAAAAAAAGTGGAGCTAAGTACTTTATGGCAAATAGCTATTTTACACCGGTTATTCCTGTACTTGGAGGTAATCAGGTAAATATCGACGTACCAGGAACCAATGAAGATGTGCCCGTGGGCTATGAGCAGGGTTATCTTATGGGAAGAATTGTCAACTTATTTTTGCCACCATTTAACCTTCCTGATCCTGTTTTGTTATTCGGATCAGTACAGCAGTATTTAGTGATGGCACTTTGGCATGTTGAGGATCTGCCAGATTTTAGTTAGATTTCTTCACTGATTGAGTAAATAATATCCTCTATACTTTGGTTGTTATTTTTTATTTTATTTTGATTGATTTTATGTAGATTTAATTTTATTTCATTTTTTATTTTTATATTAAGGTCTTTGTTTGTTGCGATTTGAATCGCTTTACTAATATAGTCGCTTTTGCTGTTAGCAATACAATAATCTTTAATAAGATGAGAGTCTAGCTTGATATATATTTCTTGAACTACTCGGCTGATATGGGTTTTTGATGAAGAGGGATAGCTAATAATAGGTAGATTACTGTATATGCATTCTAATGCGGTTGTCCCCATGCCAAAATAAAAAGTATCAAGGGCAACATCAGCTTTTTTTGTAATAGCGAGTAATTGTTCCATGCTTTGACCTTTCATAATATAAATATGTTGTTTGTATAATTGATCACCTAGGCTATGAAGTAAGCGCTGTTGTATGGCTTGGACAGTGGCATAGGTTGGCATATAGCCTATGATAATACAGGAATTTGGATCGAGTAATATGATGCTTTTAATTATTTCATCCATATCTGGATGGATTTTAAAGTGATAATGGTGAAACATGTAGATATTGCCACAGGGCAAGCCCTCGGGTTCGAGGGTGAGCTTTAAGTCTGGTTTTTGTAAGATGATATTTTTTGAAAAAATAATTTTTTCTGAATATAAGTGATTGACTTGAGCTTCTTGTAAAAGAGTGCTTTGCTGTAGCATATAATCAATTGAAGGTTGGCCTGTTGATGAAGAAATGCCAAGGCCAGTTGCTTGAGTATATGATAGCCTTAAATAAGGTAGTATATAGTTTAATGGTGACGTGCCTATTTCAAAATAGAAGATTAGATCAGGCTTTAGCTTTTTAATATCATCGATAATATGTTTTTCATTAATATATAATGGTTGGCAGTGGTTGTTGTTAACATTGGCTTTAAATAAGCTTTTAAATGCTGGATTGATGGCAATATATAGGTTTTTATCATAACTCCAGGTGTTTAATAGGCTTTTAAAGTGCTTTAAGAAGAGTGGCAAGGCACGATCGCAGAATATGATTATATTTTTAGAATGTACATGGGGTGGACGTTCTCTTTCTTGCTGGTAGAGTGTTGAAAATGCTTCTCTAAAGTTTTTTAGCTTTACTTCATCTAAATTATAATACTCCATAAAAAACGATGGCCTGGGCAAGCAGGCGATTCTTTGTTCTTGTATCGCTTTTTCAAGATTAATTTTATACTTATTTTGATGAATTGTATTTAAAGTTTCTGACATTTTTTTTTCTATATCAATATTATGGTCAAGTATTTGAGGGTAAATATTATTAATAATAATGTTTTTATACGGTTGATTTTTGTCTAGTTTTAGTAAAACATATTTTATATGTTGGTCTTGACAAAAAAAAGTTGAAGGTGAGTTAATAATACTTGAGTGAGTAATTACATGGTTATTATAGTTTTGTTTTTTTGTTTCCTTAAGCAATCGAGCAATCTCATCTATATTGACTCCAGAGAGCAGTGCATTGGTTAAGGTGTGTGATGCAGTTGCTAAGTCGTTTGCTGCACCAAGCCGGATTGCTTGAGAGGCAGACTCGCGTGCGGGATTATATGTATTAAGATTCATGAGTACACCGCTGCGTAATGAATAGAGTTTTGCTGAGTGGGGTGTTCTTTCGAGTAACTTATTATAAAAGCTTAGAAGCTCAAGGTGTTGTTTGTTTTTTGAATAGGTTTCAGCAATAAGTGTAAGCAAAGCATCATCATGAATATTGAAGAAAAACGCCTTTTCCAAATGATAAATATAGTGTTGAGTTTCTTGATTTTGCTTTTTAAAGAGTTTTGCTAGCATAAGATGCTTATCAAAACTGACCTTTAAGCTTTGATAAAATGCGATTCCTGAACTTATTTGATCAAATGTGATATAGCAGTGCAACAGAGCCTGGTGCAGTGTTTTACTGTTTTTTTTAGCTAAAGCCTGTTGTAAGAAACTAATGAGCTGATTGTAGTGACTCAGCTGGGTTTGCTGGCCATGATGGCGTGTTGAAAGTGTATAAATTTTATTGATAATATTGGTGATTTTTTCTAAATTTAGCCCTTGTTGGTGTTGGCTCACTAGTTCTGTAACTTTTTGATGGTATTTCGAGAGTTGTTGGTTGTTATCAATCGCTGACATTATTGGCTTACTCTGGTTTTGGTAAAGTCTGGGCTCTTTAAGTCCTATAGTGCACGAGTGGCTTATAAGCAAACTTTTGATTTATCAAGAAGCTAACTTGGACTTACTCACTAATAAATGTGTTATAGCGCTCGATCAACAGTTTCTGACATACTATCAGTAGGTTAAAAAATACAATAAGGAAAAACGATTTAGAGACAGCGCTTAGTCAAGTAATGAAGTCAATGTCAGAAACTATTCGTTGAGCGCTATAATTTAAGAATATAGCTCTATCAGTTGGTTAAATTATGCTAAAGTTTGCTGAAATCTGCCGACTCAGAGCAACTTGCTATGACTTTAACGGTCAAATGGTTTGATGTTTGCAATGAGGCTGGGGTATGGAAAGTTCATTGATTAATATGAAAATTGATGCCATCAATATGAAGTTTCCAGATGCTCGAGCGGTATTGTCTAGTAATGCAAAGAGCGCTTTGGCGGTGGCGTTTAAAGACGCAGGTTCTACTGATCATTTAAAACATGCTGCAATTAGCTCGCGTTCACATGTTGAGGCAAAGGTATTACTGCGTATGTTTGCGATACAAAGTGCAAATGGCGCTCTTTCTATAAGTGAAATTGCTGCAGGTGCATTATCTGAGCAGATTAATTTAGTAAAAGCGGTTAAAGCAAGTGCAGAAGAAGCGAGTGCTATTGCTAAAACGGTAGATGAGCGCGTGATATTAAATCAAAGTGTTAGAGCTAATCTAGTACGTTATGAGTATATTGCTAATCAAACAGTGTTTAATCAAGCGAAATTATTGGATGGTAGTTTCGCTGGCTATTTTTTATTTGATGATAACTTAAGCACAGAAACATTGAATATCTTAATTGGTGATACTCAGGGCCGTCAATTAGGCCGTTATGTGTTAGATACAACAGGGAGCAGTTTGACCAATCAAATTTTAAATCCTTCCAGTTCGATTACTGTCTCTAACGGCATAGCCGCGCAGAAATTAATGATTAATAGTGATCAGTTCAAGATGAGTGGTGATGAAAAAGATAAAGGTTTAAATATAAGTCTCGTTAGTGATCTATCTGCAGAAGGGGTTTCTCGTTTGATCAATCAAGTGACTGAAAAAACCGCGGTGAGTGCGTCTGCTCAAACACATGTTGATTTAAAGCTTG
Source organism: Piscirickettsia salmonis LF-89 = ATCC VR-1361 (assembly GCF_000297215.2). Taxonomy (GTDB): domain Bacteria; phylum Pseudomonadota; class Gammaproteobacteria; order Piscirickettsiales; family Piscirickettsiaceae; genus Piscirickettsia; species Piscirickettsia salmonis. Next base: position 10,296 of record NZ_AMFF02000105.1, on the reverse strand, counting down.
AAAATATCAGTGCATCAACGCTAGTGAGCTTTAATTTGGCCTCTGGTGATGGAGCCACGCTAGGCAATTATGCGAATAGCCAATTGATAGAGGTGGCGATAAGTGATGAGGGTGATTTGACCGTTTTGTTAGATCAAATTAACTCAGTGACTGATCAAACAGGGATTATAGCTGAATTTACTTCGATTGCAGAAAAAAATCAGATTCGTTTAAGCCATGCTACTGGGGCAAACATACAGTTGAGTGACTATCAAAGTGGTCCTTATGGTCCTGATTTAATGTTAATAAGCAAAAGTGATGATAGTAGTAATGATAATAAGGTGACTTTGCTTGGAGAGACTACACTAAACCGCTCAGCGATGGTCGCAGGGCATGTGCGTTTGGAGAGTCAGGTGAGTTTTTCTATTCAAGGTGATGGGGTGAATCAAAGTGTTTTTGCTAATTCAGGGTTTAACCCTGCAGTGTTTCATGCGTTAGATGATGTGACTGTTGAAGATATAGTTTCAGCCAGATCGACGGTGAGTGTCTCAGAAGGTGCTTTGATAAGTCTAAATAAGATTTCAGAGTTTGTCGCCAGTTTAAAGGCAAGCATTAGCGATCAAATTGCCCGGCTTGAAAAGGCAGATCGATCGGTGCATAAAGCATTTGAGCAGAGTCAATTTAGTGATGAACTTGCGAGTTTAACCGCTCGTGAAATTAGTCTAAGAATGAGTGATGCTGTTTTAAGTCAAGCGAAACATATCAAGCCATTAGCATTGCAGTTGATTTAGTTCATTCTAGTTGGATTAGCGCTTGTTTTGCTATAGCACTCATCGTAAGATGGAGTGACTTTGATCTCTACATGGAGCATAAAATGAGCAAACTCGATGATATTTTTTCCAATTTTTGGGAAACTTATACGAAGAATAATCCACATGTAACTAAAATTCATAACTTATTGCTAAAAGAAGGTGAGATCGTTGAGAATGACCATATCGCCCTTAGAACGTTTAATGACCCTCGGGTGAATATTGACCGTTTATCTCGCTTATTTATCGCCCAGGGCTATAAAGAAGCGGGTGAGTATCATTTCAAAGAAAAAAAACTGTATGCAAAACATTTTGAGCATGAAGATGAGAGTCAGCCGAAAATATTTATTAGTGAATTGTTGTTAGAAGAGTTTAGTCAAGAGCTCCAGCAAGTTGTTAAGACATCGATTGATCAAATTCCTCACGATATTTTGCATGCTGAGAGCTTACCGTGGGCTCAATTAGTTTGGGGACCAATTAAGCATGAGCTTTATCAAGGGTTATTAAAAGAGTCTGAATATGCTGCTTGGGTGTATGCCTTTGGCTTTCAAGCCAATCACTTTACTGTAAATGTCAATGCCTTGAAAAAATATGACACATTAGAAAAACTAAATGAATTTTTAAAGTCTAAAAAAGTGATCTTAAATAGCTCAGGTGGTGAGATCAAAGGCAGCACAGAAGTGGGTTTGGAACAGTCCAGCACAATGGCAGGCAAGATTGATGTGACGTTTTTAGAAGGTATTTTTAAAATCCCATCTTGTTATTATGAATTTGCTCAGCGTTATGAAGTTGATGGTAAGCTCTATACAGGCTTTGTCGCCAGTTCTGCTGATAAGATTTTTGAAAGCACGAATAAAAGCGGGGCGGTCGCTTAAGTTGTTTTGGCTATTCAATTAACTCAAGCGTGAGTTAAAAGTATAGACCATAGATAGATATTAGGTATAGATATAGGGCCTTGGGCCCTTTTTTAATATACAGTTTGATAAGGCTTGATATCGGTTATTACGCGTGTAGTTTGTTATGGGGCTGAAAACCTTCATCTTCGTCTTCATCCTCATCTTCTTGGCAAGAGCACGCGTACTCATTGTGTGCATAAAATAGACAGTAAGTGCCAGCATCCGTTTGGATAAGGCGATGGCAGGTGTTACATTTAGCAAATAGACGCTCTGAGGTTAAAATAAGTTCGCTATATGATTGGTGACTGCAATAAGGACATACCATCATTCGTGCTGACATAGGACTCTCTCCAAAAGGGCTTAAGGAGGGAAGAATAATAAATATTTTATATTAAATGTAAGTGTTTTTGTATATTAAATCTAATTAAAATAGCATTAATTATTAATTTTGATAGAAGTCAAACTTAAAATATAAAAAATATTATAACTTTTGTATATTCTTAAACAGTTGTTTTTTTCTGCACTTTGATTGTTATTTCTTGTCCATGCTATTTAGAAGTTAGCGCTTAGTAGAGTTGGGAATCAATACCTCTGTTAGGTAACAGAGGTATATAATAATGTGAATATTTAGTATTAGTGCTTATGTATTTGTTGAGTTGGTTGTTGTTGGCTTCGTCGAACTTTGTAAAACGTTTGTGTGTTGGTTATATGTTGATGAACTACCTTGGCCTAATTGATTTAAAGGGATGCCTGCTTTAAGGTCAGCTTCAATTTTTTCTAGCATAATGTTTTTGGTTTCCGGTACAAATGTTTTTACAAAGAGGAGAGACAGTAAGCACAAAGTGGCGAAAATAAAGAAAATCGATGAGTTACCAAATGTATGCATAATCGTCAAAGAGGTGGACATGACTAGGCCGGCAAAGGTCCAGTTCACCATGGTTGAGACAGTGATACCAATTTCACGGCCTTCTTGTGGGAAAAGCTCAGAGCATAGCAGCCAGGCGACGGGGCCCCATGATGCGGCGAAACCGAAAATATAAACAATAACTGAAATAAAGAGAATGCCTTTTTCTAGGTTACTGGGTGAGCCTTGCCCTATGGTGTAAAAAGACAGCCCCGCTGCGATCATGGCGATGAACATGGTTGCAGATCCCATATAAAGTAATTTTTTGCGTCCCCATTTTTCCACCCATTTTAGTGCAGGGAAGGTGAAGAGCATATTGACCGTAGGCACCAGCAGCATGGCGATAATTCCGGTCATGCCAGCATAACCGAAGATTGTGGGTGAGTAGTAAATCATGAGATTGATGCCGACAAGCTGCTGAAAACATTGAATAAATACGCATAAAATTAATATTTTCCAAAAATAACCTTTAGAGAGTGAAGATAAATTATGAGTATGTGTGTTCAGGTTATTTTCGATTTCTTGGTATTCTTCCTCGACTTCCTCTTGGGTGTTGCGCAGTTGAGTTAAAATTGCTTTAGCATCTTGATGGCGGCCTCTTAGTGCAAGCCAGCGTGGTGACTCTGGTAGTGTTAGACCACCAATAAACATAATGACGGCAAAGGCTGAGATCACCAGAAACATCAGAGGGATTGTTACTGTCGGTTTAATAAAAATGTGAATAATAGAAACATTACTGACAGCAACTAAAAAAATGCCGATGGTAATTAATAACTGGAACAAGGTTCCCATCGCACCACGAATTCTTTTTGGAGCGGTTTCTGATAGATAAAGAGGAACGACAAACGAGGCAATGCCGACAGCAAAGCCAATCATAAAACGACAAAATTCCAATACAGCAAGAGGAGGTAGGGTTGCGGAAATAATCGAGGCCAGGGTAAATAGCAAGCCTGAGCCAATGAGCGACTTTTTACGACCAAGAAAGCGTGCGAAGATTCCGCTTAATAATGCACCAACCACGCCTCCATAGGCTAGTACAGCAGCATAGTGTTCGCCTTGTTGTAAGCTAAGGCCATAGTGCGTTTTGATTGCATCCAGTGAGTTGGCAATAAAGCCGATATCAAGTCCGAACAGTAGACCACCTAAGGCGGCAATGATGCAGATTTGATAGACAATAAACTTGTACTTTCCCTGAGGGGGATGTTGTTGATTGAGCTGAGTGGAAAACTGAGTAGCCATTGTTTACCTTTTCTCCTAAGTGGGGATATCCCTATAATTCAGGCAGCTGACAGTGTATTTTTCATAATAAGGGCCAGCAGCTCTAAATTAATACCGAACTCTAAGAAATCTGCTCATATATTGAGTGGAATCTAGATTGCTTAACCGTCGATTATATGGTTTAGGGAGAAATTAATCAACGGCAAGTGTTTTTGTGATGCACAATAATAAGAAAATGTAGAAAATTTACACGGGATTACATCAATGCATGCTAATGCAGAATACTTTATAATTGGTTTTTAAATCATCAGTACACTTGATTAAATGAAAGCAATAGATTTATTGGTTCTTGACCTTTTAAAGCAAGACAGTTTGATTATTACACCGAATTTACGTTTGCAAGATCGCTTGCGCTTTATTAGCCAAGAGCAAGCAGTGGTTGAGGAGCCGGCGATTTACGCATGGTCAAGTTGGTGTGATTTATTATGGAATGAGTTAGAAATTTTATCTTTAAGTGAAAAAGCTGAGCTGCCTTTAGTGCTAAATCATGTACAAGAGTGTGCTCTATGGGAAAAAGTGATTAGTGATACTGAGGAAGATGTTAGTAAAACATCAATCTTAGTGAATTTGGCGATATCTGCGAATCAGCGCTTATGTGAATGGCAGATTGCGCCTGAAGATATTCAGAATTACCCCATGCAGTATGATGCAGAGCGCTTTTTAGCCTGGCAATGTCGATTCAAGCAGCAGTTGCAAGCGAATCATTGGCAGCTTCGCTGCGAGCGTTGGCCGCTGTTAAAAGAGGCCGTCAAGCATGGGCAGTTAATTATTAATTATGATGCGATTGTTTTTATTGGCTTTGATACATTTACACCACAACAAAGCGCTTGGGTGGTTCAATTACTAGAGCTTGGTATTACTCCATATAGTTTGTTTGATCATCAAGGCGGTCAGCTGCAGCAGTCGGTAGGGCCGCAGCGGGTGATGGTTGAAACACCTGAGGAAGAGTTTTACGCAGCAGCAGAGTGGGCAGAACAGATAGCACGCCAGCACCCTGAAGGGAGCATTGGCATTGTGATTCCTGATTTGACTGAGCAGCGTGCGTGTATTGAGCGTGTATTTAATGATGTTTTTACGCCATTAAAGCATTTGCCTGGATCACCGTATGCTCTGCAAAAGGTGAGCATTTCTGGTGGTTATCGATTAGATGGGCAGCCCTTGGTACAAGTGGTGCTTGATGTATTGATGCTATTTAGTGGTCAACCGGTAGAAATTGCGCTTTGGCAGCGGGTATTACAAAGTCCTTTTTTAGTGGCTGCTGAATCTGAGCAAGCGCTTCGTCTAGCGGTTTTGAGTCGTTTAATTGAACAAAAGCAAGCGACAGTCAGTGTCAAATACTTGTTAACTCTACTTGCTGATTATGAGGGGAATCAATTATCGGCTGGCTTGAAATCTGCTAGTCGGCTGATGAAGCAGCACTATCAGAAGCGCTACCCCACGGAGCAGTGGGCAAGTTTGATCAGTGGCTTGTTACTCATGATGGGGTGGCCGGGTGAGCGCGTACTGAATTCAGCAGAATATCAAATTGCGGCGAAATTATGGCCTGAAGTACTCGATGAGTGTGCAAGTCTCAGTGGCTTTTGCAAGCCACTGACTTATTTAGAAATGATAGCGCGCTTAAAGCAGTCTTTATATACGAAAGTAACCCAGACGCGTAGTGATCTGACGTCTATTTATGTCTTAGGGCTACTCGAGGCTTCGGGGCAGCGCTTTGATGCACTTTGGGTGACAGGGCTCTATGATGGCCTATGGCCACAGCCGGTGAGTTTACACCCATTATTACCAGCGCGCTTGCAAATTGATTATGATATGCCGCACAGCTCACCCGAGCGTGAACTACAGCTTGCTGAGCGTTTATTTAAGCGTTTGACGGTCTCTGCGGATCAGGTCATCATAAGCACGCCTAAGTTTATGGGAGAGCTTGAGTTACGTCCGAGTGCATTCGTACAAAGCTTTCCTAAGATAAAAGTCAATCAGTTATTGGCACATTCTGAGTTAAGCTTTCGAGAGTCCTTGCTTGGTGCTTCCTTGGAGCTATTCACCGATGATCAAGGGTCTGCATTGGTGCATGGCAGTGAGATCAGTGGTGGAACGCAAGTGATTCGTTCACAGCTCGCTTGCCCTTTTCAGGCGTATGGTATGTTTCGCTTGAATGCGCGAGCACCAGAGCCGGCACGAGAAGGTTTGCTACTTGCAGACCAGGGGACATTATTGCATGCGGTACTTGATCGTGTATGGCAGCGCTTACAAAATTCAGTTGAGCTTCAGCACCTAAGCAGTGACGCTTGTCGTCTGCTGGTTACTGAGGTGGTTGCAGGTGTCATTAGTTCTTGGAAAAAAAAGCTCAAGGGGGTCAGTCAAACGCAGTGGCAGCTAGAAGGTATACGCTTAACTGAGTTGGTATTCGATTGGCTCAATATGGAAAAAATGCGTGAGTTGCCATTTCATGTTGTGGGCATAGAAACACGACGAAGCTTATTTTTAGCTGGTTTTTCTTTTCAGCTGAGAATTGACCGTGTTGATGAAACTAGCGCTGGAATTTTACTTTGGGATTATAAGTCCAGTGATAGTGCGAATATGACACAGTGGTTTTATACGCCGATGCAAGAGCCGCAGTTACCTTTATATGCGCTGACGCAAGTGCAGGCTCAGACTAAAGAGGTTGCGGGCTTTGGTTTTGCTAAGGTGCTTGCTGAAGGTGGTAAGTTTAATGCCTTGGTGAGCCAACAAGGGCTGGATATTGGCTTAAATAAAAAAGAACATCGGATAAAAGCATTGAGTGAGTTTAAAGACAGAGTAACTGAGTCATGGTCAGAACAAATGACACATTGGCAAACTATTTTGGAGCAGGCAGCAGCCGATTTTGGTGACGGTAAGGCTGGTGTATTTCCTTGTGAACAAGCATGCCAGTACTGCGAGTTGAAACCACTTTGTCGTATTCAGGAGCGTTATGAATGACTGCCTTGATTGATGCCGGTGAGCGCGCGCGCGCTTTAACGGTAAATGAATCGTTTATTGTACAAGCTCCAGCAGGGTCGGGTAAAACGGAGTTACTTATACAGCGGTTACTTGTATTACTCGCATCTGTGCAGCAGCCTGAGGAAATTTTAGCGATTACCTTTACGCGTAAAGCAGCGACAGAGATGAAAAACCGTTTACTTGAAAGCTTAGTTGCGGCACAAGGGCCAGAGCCTGATGAGAGTCATAAGAAAAAAACGTGGCATTTAGCCCAAGCGGTAATGATACGTGATCGGCAATATGTTTGGTCATTGTGTGAAAACCCAACCCGTCTAAGAGTGATGACGATCGATGCTTTGTCTAGCCAATTGGCAGCTCAGTTGCCCAATACCGCGTTTTTAGGGGGCGGCTTTGCTGTTACTGATAATGTTAATGAATTATATCAACAGGTTGCATTGAGTGTTTTATTGCAACGTCGACCTGTGGCGGAGTTAAAAAATGCAATCGAACGGTTTTTAAAACATCGGCATAATGATTATCAAAATGCTGCAACATTATTAGCAAGTATGTTGCAAAGTCGTCATGTTTGGTTGCCTTTTTTTGAGGTAAGTGATGCTAAGCAAGCACGGCAGTTTTTTGAACAGGCATTAGCAAAATTAATTGACCAAGATTTATGTGCATTGGCAAATCTATTAAATATAGAACAGTTTTTTAGTGAGAGTACTCTTGGGGTAATTGCTAAAATCAGCGCGTATGCTAATGAGCCGTTATTAAATTGGCAGGCCTCGCCTGCGAGTCATATTGATGAATTAAAAAAATGGCAGGCATTTTGCCAATTTTTTTTAAATCAACGAGGAGAGTTTAGGCAGGTCTTTAATAAAAATCAGGGTATTCCTGCATTGTCTAGTGTCCGTGGTAAAGAAAAAGAGCAACTGCAGCAATTTGGCTATGCTTTAAAGCAGTTGGTTAATAGTCTGATGGCAATAAATATTGAATCACAAGGACAATTACTAGTATTAATGCAGCGAGTGATGAAATTACCTGCGCCTTGTTATGGAGATGATGACTGGCAATTACTTTGGTCTATTAGTCTGCTATTAAAAGAGCTGGTTGCTAAGCTTTGGTTGCAGTTTAGTCATACTCGCCAGCTTGACTTTACACAAGTGGCGCTAGGGGCGCTTGATGCATTAGCCGATCAGCGTGGTGCGACTGATTTAGCGTTGGCATTAGATTATAAAGTCTCGCATATTTTATGTGATGAATTTCAAGATACATCTAAAGTTCAATTGCGCTTATTTGAGTTACTTTCAGCAGGTTGGCAGCCAGATGATGGTCGGACGTTATTTTTTGTTGGTGATCCAATGCAAAGCATTTATCGTTTTCGCCATGCAGAAGTTGAAATATTTTTGGATGTGCGTAATAAGGGATTAGCCGGACATATTCTGACGCCCTTAGTGTTGAAAACAAACTTTCGTTCGCAGGCGAATATTGTCAATTGGGTAAACCGCGCATGTCAGCAGTTTTTCCCTCGTAGTGATAATTTAGCAACGGGAGCTGTATGTTATAGTGTTTCTCAAGCAAGTTTAGCGAAAAAAAATGGGGGTGTACAAATTCATCTAGCACAGTCTGATCGTGAAGAAACCCAACAGACTGTTGATTTAATTTGTCAATATTTAAATTCAAAAAAACAAGGGAAAATTGCTGTACTTGTGCGTAGTCGTAGTCATTTAAATGAAGTGATGCAGGCGCTACAAAAATCAACTATTGCTTATCAAGCCGTGGAAATTGCAAGCCTTGCCGATTGCATGGTTGCGACGGATATTGTGACATTAATTACGGTATTGACTCAGCCCTATCACCGATTAGCCTGGTTAGCATTTTTACGCGCATCTTGGTGTGGCTTAATGCTCGCTGATTTAGAAATTATTGCAAATTACCAAGAAAATTTATGGCAGGTAGTTGCTGGCTATCAAGAGTTAAATTTGAGTCAGGATGCTAAAATAAGGTTAGCAAGAGTTGTTCCTATTATTAAAGAGGCATTTTTTCAGCGTGGACGGCTATCATTGCGGTGTTGGGTTCAGGGAGTTTGGGAAGCATTAGGTGGCAGTGCCAGTTTAGCGGATTATAATGACTTTAATGATGCAATGAGTGTTTTTGATTTATTTGATGAGGAAAGCCGGCGAGGGCAGATTGACTTAGAAGCCTTAAAAAAACGTATCAGCTTATTAAAAGTAAGTAGTCAGCATAGTCAGGCTCGGGTGCAGTTGATGACGATTCATAAGGCAAAAGGCTTAGAGTTTGATTGTGTTATTCTGCCCCGGTTACATCAAGGTCAAGGTCAGTCTTCTCAAGAGTTGTTATTGTGGTTATCTCAAGGTTATGGTGATCCTGTTTTGGCACCGATTCCGCAAAAGCGTCAGACTCATCCATTGTATGATTATATTCGTAGTATTGAAGTTGATAAAAATAGCCATGAGCGAATGCGTTTGCTTTATGTTGCTTTGACACGCGCAAAAAATGAATTGCATTTATTTGCTCAAGTGAAGTTCGATAAAAAAAATAATATACGTTTGCCGGTTGAGGGAAGTTTTTTTAAATTATTATGGCCGCTGGCAAGGGATATTGCTGAAACATTGAAGCAAGAGCAAGCAGAGAGTGACTGTGATATAGACAATATTAATAAAAATAAAAAAGAAGTAGAAAGAAAAAATTACCGTTTGCCTTTATCATGGCAATTATCAGCAGATCGTTATGGTTTGCGAGCTAACCAATATGAACACTGTTTGAGTCAGCAAGAACGCTATGAAGTGCACGGCTTTGATAATACTATGCTGTTACCTGAGCATTTTCATTGGCATGCAATGAATGAACGGGCTTTTGGCCAGGTTTGTCATCAGTTGTTATGTGCAATAAGCCGAGTAGGTATTTGCAAGTGGAAAAAGACAGTATGTGATGCAAGGGTATTAACAAGTTTATTGCGGCGCTATGGCCTGATTGGATTGAAAAAAGACCATGCACTAGAAAGTATTTATAAGCTAATAAAATGTATTGAACAGTCAGAGCTGGCGGCATACTTGCTTGATCCTGGGCGTATCAATGCACGCTCTGAATATGTTCTTTTAAATAAAAAATATGGGCGTGTCAATCGGCATGTTATTGATCGAACTTTTTATGATGAGCAAGGTATACGTTGGATAATTGACTTTAAAACAGCTCAGCCTCCTATAAATAGTAGTGTTAAACAGATAGATGACTTTTTAAAAAATGAAAAAAAGAACTATGAGAGTCAAATGAAGCGCTATTGGCAGCTTTTCATTGATAAAGGTGATAAAACTGTGCAATCTGCATTGTATTTTCCATGGTTGGATCAACTTGTAGTTTATCAGCAATTTATTTGATTGGGTCTGAATTTTAATCGATTGCGTTGTGTTAGGCGATGATTTTTTTTCTGAAGGTGTAAAACTCCAGATAT
>NZ_AMFF02000104.1 GCF_000297215.2 Piscirickettsia salmonis LF-89 = ATCC VR-1361 | reverse complement strand
TGAAATTCCTAAATCTAAATCAAAGACTCACCAATAAACGACAAAACACAATCAGTATAATATCTTAACATATAAACTTATTATACTGATATGAAGACTAAAAAATGGGACTCAATAAGCAAGCGAAAATTTTAAGCGAGAGGCAAGAAAAAACGGTGCTAAGCTCACTACAATCAACCACCTACCCAACCCGCAACACTGCGATGTTCCTGCTCTCTATCAAAGCAGGCTTAAGAGCAAAAGAAATTGCAGCGCTCACCTGGAACATGCTGCTCACCCCAGAAGGCCAACTTTGTGAAGCGATCCATCTACGTAACACCGCGAGCAAAGGTAAACAAGGGGGTCGAGTCATCCCACTCAATAAACAATTAAAACAGGCCCTATCCCAGCTATTAGACGAGTCAAAGCCAAAGCATGGACAAAGGCCAGTAATTCTCTCGCGTCGCAATTCGCACTTTCCGACCCAAACGGTGGTTAACTGGTTTGCCGAACTCTACAAAAATTTAGGCTTTGAAGGCTGTAGTAGTCACAGTGGTCGCCGGACTTTTGTCACAAGAGCGGCTAAAAACATCATCAAAGCAGGTGGTTCTTTGCGTGATGTTCAACAGCTTGCAGGACATACCACACTACAAACTACTCAGCGTTATATCGAGGGTGATAGTGAGGCTAAAAAGAGAATTGTGGATTTAATTTAAGTAACGTAAGCGTCGCTACCTC
>NZ_AMFF02000103.1 GCF_000297215.2 Piscirickettsia salmonis LF-89 = ATCC VR-1361 | reverse complement strand
ACAATAAAACTTGTTATATATTATACAATATATACTAAAGTCAATAAAATCAACGGATCGCAACTAGACGCAAAAACACAATCAGTATATTATCTTAATATAACAATACTTTATACTAAAAAAGGCTAAAAAAATGGGGCTTCACAAACAAGCCAAGATTTTAAGCGAACGCCAAGAAAAGGCCGTTTTAAGTGCGTTCCAATCAACGACCTACCCTACTCGCAATACTACGATGTTCCTCCTCTCAATCAAAGCCGGTTTACGCGCTAAAGAAATTGCCGCACTCACCTGGGACATGGTACTAACACCTGAAGGTGAGCTATGTGAGTCTATCCGTCTACGTAACACTGCCAGCAAGGGCAAACAAGGCGGCCGGGTCATCCCTCTCAACAAACAATTAAAACAGGCATTATCCCAACTATTAGACGAGTCACAACCAAAGCATGGACAAAGGCCCGTGATTCTCTCACGCCGCAACTCACACTTTCCAGCGCAAACCATAGTGAACTGGTTTGCCGAACTCTACAAAAATTTAGGCTTTGAAGGTTGTAGTAGCCACAGCGGTCGCCGTACCTTTGTGACAAGGGCAGCTAAAAATATTATCAAAGCTGGCGGCTCTTTGCGTGATGTTCAGCAACTTGCTGGGCACACAACACTTCAAACCACCCAACGTTATATCGAAGGTGATAACGAAGCGAAGAAGAAAATTGTAGATTTAATCTGAGCAGTAAAAACAGCTACT
>NZ_AMFF02000102.1:12848-23051 GCF_000297215.2 Piscirickettsia salmonis LF-89 = ATCC VR-1361 | reverse complement strand
CACTCCATGGCTCGCAGCGTCAGCATTTAGGCACCAAAAACACCCTAAAGCTCTTACCAAAGCCCTTCAGTAATTAAACCCCTTATGAACTTAAATAAGTCACAAGGGTAAAAATTAACTATTTAACGCCTAACTCTTTTAGACGCTCATCCAAATAGCTTTTTGCCGTATGGCGCTCTGATAACACAACGTCTGAGCGAGGGTGTAAAAACAACGGTGCTGTTAAGCGTGAATTGGCCGAACCTGCGCCCGTTGGATTAATCACTCGATGTAACGTCGATGGATAATACCCAGCAGTTGCTTCTTCTAGCATATCCCCAGCATTAATAACAATCGTCTCCGGCTCACAAGGCACATCAATCCAGTCTGACCCCAACGGTTTTACCTGTAAGCCTGGCTCATTGGATGAGGGTAATACCGTTAATAGGTTAATATCTCCATGGGCTGCAGCACGAATAGCGCCGGGCTCTTCGTCACCGGTCATCGGCGGATAGTGTAAAATACGCTGCAGAATATTATCACTAGCTGTAATCATGCTAGCAAAGGATTCAGATAATTTTTCACGAATTTCAGCCGGAGTTTCCGCTTCCAACCAATTTAATAACATGACTGCAAGCTCTGTTGATTTTTCACATAACTCATGCGCTTGGTTCGATAAACCGGCTGGATAGCGGCCCCAAGAATAAATATGATAATACTCTTTAATATCTTTTTCAGTATGACCTTTGGCCGTTTCAGAGACCTCTGGCGGAAAATAGCCATCTTGCTTATCACGGTCAAATAAATACTGATACTTCGCTTCAGTCTTAAAAAATGCCAACCACTCATTATAAACAGAACGGACTAGCTCAAATGGAATTCCATGATTCTTTACCACTGCAAATCCAGTTTCACGCAAAGACAAGGCAAAATCTTGCGCTGCGGTTTCTAATTGACAATCAACAATGCGCACTTGCGCCATCTTAACTTACCTCTCTACTCACTTAAACCACAATTATTTAACTCTCACCGTTATTGCTTAATTTTACTTAAATACGCAGAGGCTGAGCCAGCTCTTTACCATGCAAGCGCAGTGTACTACCGTTAAACCATTGCAATTGATCTTGTATAAACCAACTGACCACCTGTGGATATAACACATGTTCAAGGTCTTGAACTCGCTGAGCTAAACTTGCCTCATCATCCTCAGGGTTAATTTGACAATAGCTTTGGGCAATCACCGGACCACCATCGAGATCAGCACTAACAAAGTGTACCGATGCGCCATGCTCAGTATCACCCGCTTCTAGCGCGCGTTTATGTGTATGCAGACCTTTATGTTTAGGCAATAACGACGGGTGAATATTAAGCAGACGCCCCTGAAAGTGTGCAACAAAAAAAGCACTTAAAATACGCATAAAACCAGCAAGCACAATTAATTTAGGCTGGTAATATTCAATGAGTTCTAATAGTGCAGTATCATAAGCTTCACGTTCTCGAAAACCTTGATGGCTTAAAACCCGAGTTTCAATCCCCACCTGCTCGGCACGTTGTAAGCCCAACGCATCGGCGTTATTACTAATTACTGCAACAATATGACCGACCTTTTCGGGGTTTTGATGAATCGTATCAATCAACGCCTGTAAATTCGACCCTGACCCTGAAATCAATACGACAATGCGATCATTTTGATTGCTCATAAAAACGACACGCTTTACTCTGAAAAAATGACCGGTTGATCTTGACCATCAATCATCTCACCCACTACCCACGCATTCTCACCAGAGGCTGTTAGTTGTGCTAAACAATCATCCACATCTTCACGCGCCACACAGATCACCATACCCACACCACAATTAAACGTCCGATACATCTCGTCAGTTTCTACACCACCTTGCTGCTGTAGCCATTGGAAAATTTCCGGCCATTGCCACGATGCGGTATTAATTTTAGCGCTTACCCCTGCTGGTAAAACACGCGGTAAATTCTCAGGTAAACCACCGCCTGTAATATGTGCACAAGCATGTATTTTATCTTGATTAAATAGCGGCAATAACGATTTTATATAAATTCGCGTCGGTGCAAGTAATAATTCAGCCAACGTTTTCCCCGATTCAGAAAGGACAGTCTCAAAACCCTGACCTGCAACGGCTAAAATTTTACGCACTAAGGAATAGCCATTCGAGTGTACACCCGATGAACCTAAGGCTATCAAAACATCACCGGCTGTCACTCGGCTAGCATCAACAATGCGCTCTTTTTCCACCACACCGACACAAAAACCAGCCAGATCATAATCCCCAGCACTGTACATCCCAGGCATTTCAGCGGTCTCACCACCAACTAAAGCTGCTCCCGCTTGCAAGCAACCCTCGCCGATGCCTTTGATAACACTGGCAGCAACATCCACATCAAGTTCACCCGTTGCATAATAATCCAGGAAAAATAGCGGTTCAGCGCCAATGACAATCAGATCATTCACACACATCGCAACTAAATCAATACCCACCGTATCATGAATTCCAAGCTCTAAAGCAAGCTTTAACTTAGTCCCTACGCCATCGGTTCCTGAAACTAAAACAGGGGCTTTATAACGATCAGTCGGCAGCTCAAACAAAGCACCAAACCCACCCAAACTGCCCATAACCCCTGGACGGTGTGTCGCTTTGGCAACATGCTTAATACGCTCAACCAAACGATTGCCAGCATCAATATTGACTCCAGCATCACGGTAACTTAAAGACGGCTTTTGCACGATCGATACTCCTGGCATTCCAACACAACATGGGCATTGTAGCAGTCTGAAGCTGCTCTGCAAGAGTAACAAGACAATTACTATCGACTTACTATACACTTAAGACAAGTGTTTCTCTCAAAATGCAAGGCAAATCAATGCGTCGGTTTTTATATCGTCTCCTATTTATCGCTCTCCTACTGATATCCCAGATAACGCTGCCAGTCAGCTTTGCTATTTTCTTACCCAACTTATTTCAAGCTGATATTCCCATAGAGCACAACACTCAAAGCGAACGTGACCTCGCCTTAGGCACCGCTTTATTCGGTATTATCACTAAAATTACACCAAGCCCCTTAAACTCAGAACAAAAAAAACAATTACAGCAGTCCCCTTGGCGTTTTGTTAGCTCTTATACAGTCAAAAAAGCCACACCACTAAACACAAACACTCCCACTCACGCTATAGAACCACTGATATTTCACGTGCAAATTAACCAGCAACAACTTAAAGCCTGGTTAAAAGAACAAAATATTGCCTTTTGGAGTAACTATCGGCCTCTGACTTTAGTCTGGCTCAGCATAGATAACGACATGCAAAAACTCATTGTTGGCGATACTGACCAACTAATCACGCAGATTCTCAATAAAACAGCGAAACAATATGGCATTCCACTACAGTTTCCTAAAGCCGATGTACGAGACCTTGAGCAGGTCAGTGCGAATGATATTTGGAACTTCAATACAACTGCCCTTAAAAAAGCCTCAAAGCGCTACCGTCCTGACATCATATTAGCAGGGCGAATTTTTCCAACCACCACCGGCTGGGAAGCAAGTTGGCACCTGATCACCAACCATCACCATCAAGCGCTGACATGGCGCAGTGCCAGTGAACACTTAAGTGGCGTTCTAAAAACCGCCACAGCAAAACTTGCCCAAACCCTCGCCAAGCTCTATCAAAATTCACAAGAAGAACACCAGCTGACCCTGCAAGTGCACGGCATTGATCATTTACAGCAATACCGGAATTTGACCACCTATTTAAGCCAACAGCACATGATCAGCCAAGTACAAACACGATCTATTGCCGCAGATCGCGTCACTCTCAGTATTATCAGCAATGTTAACCCACAACAACTATTAAAAACGCTTGCGTTAAGCCGCAAACTAATCACAATAGAAGATCAAGCATCACCTGCCTCCTGGCTTAACTTCCGTTGGCAAGGTTAACTTTAACAATAAAACAGGAGATCGATGTGCATATTAAACGTTGGTTACTTCCCGCATCCATCGCCGGATTTTTTTTGCTTGTTTATCTACTCAGCCCAATTTTAGGCTCTTTTTTTGCAGCAATCTTACTCGCTTATTTAGGCAGCCCTTGGGTCTTGCGCCTGGAAAGTTACCATATTCCACGAACACTCAGCGTGCTGGTTATTTTATTTCTCATCGGTGCCGTCCTGTTTAGTCTGCCTTTAATTATTATTCCCATGGTTGAAATGCAGGTCGTTCTTTTAATCAATCAATTACCTAAAATTAATCATTACCTGCAAAGCCATATTTTCCCTTTACTTAGTCATTACCTCCACCTAGACGTCAAAACATTCAACTTAAATCTGCCCGACTTAACGCAAAAATTCAGCGTGTTACTAACTCAAAATCCAGATTTATTAAAGATTTCCTGGAATACTATATTTAGTTCAGGGATTAAAATAATTGGATGGGGGATTCAACTTGTTCTGGTGCCTGTTGTCGCATTTTACTTTTTGCGCGACTGGAATACGATTCTTGCCAAAGGCCGCAACCTATTACCTCGCCGTCTAGAACCAACGCTGTATAAACTCATTACAACTTGCGATGAAGTCCTGGCTGCTTTTTTACGTGGTCAACTGTTCGTTATGCTGTGTTTGGGTATTTTTTATGCCCTAGGCTTATCTATTGTCGGCCTTAAAACAGCCGTATTAATTGGTATGCTCGTTGGCATTATCAGCATTGTCCCCTACTTGGGCAGCATTGCTGGCATTATCATTGCTGTTTTAAGTGCAATTGCTCAATTTCAGGATATTTCCCATATTATCTATGTCTTGATCGTTTTTATCTTAGGCCATGCTTTAGAAGGCTGGGTACTGACGCCACTGCTGGTAGGTGATCGCATTGGTCTACATCCTGTGGCCGTTATTTTTGCCGTGCTTGCTGGTGGGCAATTGTTTGGCTTTGCAGGTGTGCTACTTGCATTACCAGCCGCAGCGGTAATTATGGTAATTATCCGCTACTTTTATCAAGATTATATCAGCAGCCATTTTTACCAACAAGAAAGCCAATATTCATCAGCATCTGCTACTGATGGCCCAGGTTCTTTAGAAAAATAAAAGATAAAGTAAATAATCAACTGGTCAGCTTTAACCCTATCACTCCGGATATAATCAGGGCAATACAGACTAAACGCGGCCAGTCTTTCGATTCGTTAAAGTAAACCATGCCAACTAAGGCAATGCCTACCGCACCAATACCGGTCCATACGGCATAGGCAGTCCCCACAGGAATCACCCCAAACACATGAGACAGCACATATAAGCTTAACCCCATCTGTATCACCATCAACAACGTTGGCAAACGCTTTTTAAAGCCATCGCTTAACTTTAAACAAATAATGCCACTAATCTCAAGCAAACCACCTAAAAATAAAAATCCCCAAGCACTCATACAACGTCCTCCGGCTTTTTCTGCTCCTCACTCTCACTAACAGTTAAAAATAACTTCAAACCAACTACACCGCTGATAATCGCGACAAGGCTTAACACCCTGAAAAAAGCCGTCGATTCATCAAAAAGCACCATACCCAGCAAAGCCGTACCCGCAGCACCCACGCCAGTCCAAATCGCATAAGCTGTACCAATGGGAATACTCTTTACTGCCACCGCCAAGCAATAAAAACTAATAATCAAACCAATAATAACAATAATCACTGGAGTCATACTTTGAAAGCCATGCGCAAATTTTAAGGCCAGCGCCCACACAATCTCCGCAACACTCGCGATGATTAAATAAATCCAAGCCACAGCAACACCTTAAACTTCAAATATATCCAACTAAACCACCCTCATACTACTATAGTTAACTTACTAACAAAACGGGTTAATATTAATATTCATATACTTCTATTATGGATAAGCGTGTGCTTCAGTTACCGCGTGACTGACAACCTCTTTCGCTAACGTTTCATCTTCACTGGCTTGATCAAAAAACAACGGTAAGACAACTCCAGCAACACAGCCCACACCAAAACCAACCGTCGCACCCATTACATTGCTAGCCGCAGTAGTTGAACCAAGATATCCTCCAGCAATACTACCAAAAATTGCCCCCGGACCAGACCATGAGCTTGCAAATACGCCAATAGCCGTACCTGCTATCGCCGCTGTCGCCACGGAGATAAAACCAATCATTAGTTTTGCCCACCCCGGTTTATTTCTAAACCAATGGTCCTTCTTAGCGCAATTTTCATACTCTTTTAGTAATCTCCTTTTATCAACCTCTGATAAGTGATCAGAATTCATATGATGCACCAGCTCTTTTAAGTTAAATATTTGCTCCTGTGCGTAACAATCCACTTCAGTCAATGCACTTCTTACCAGATTATCTTTAAGTAGATTGGCGGCTTTTTGAAATTGCTCACCTGATTCACTATCCGTTTTTATCCTGCATACTTCCTCACATAAAGAAAAAATATTAAACGCTAAATTCGATGCCTCCAATATTTTTTGAACAGGTCCCGGCTCATCCAACCCCAGAGTCTCTAAAAATCGATATACTTGATCAAATTGTTGAGGATGATCAAGTATTTGCTGAACATAAGCAAGCTGATTAAGCCCCAGAAATTTCAACCGCTGATAGTTTTGATCAAAAAGTTCAGGGCAATCAAGCATACATTGAACATCTCTTGGTAAGTCCAGCCCAAGCGCTTCCAAATACTGATAATTTTTATCAAACCACTCAGGGTGGTCAATCACTCGCTGTACATAATCTTTTTGATTCAACCCAAGCTGATTGAGAGTTAAAAAAACCTTATCATAATCTTCAAATACCTCCATTAAATCCAAGTCAGGAAAATCTAGTAGTAATTGTAAATATACCTTCTGATTTAAGCCAAGCTGCTCTAAACTCTGACAATTTTGATTAAAACAATCAGGGTAATTAAGCAGTTGCTGAACATACTGCGCTTGATCGAGCCCAAGAGCTTGCAGGCGACGATAATTGCGATCGAATAATTCAAGATGATCAAGCACCCGTTCAATATCTTCTCGCAAGTTCAGCTGAAACCGATTAAGCCTTAAAAAAATATTTTTATGCTCTTCCAATCGAGCAACTAAATCAAAATGATGATGGTCAAGTGCTAATTGCATATATACTGCTTGATCCAAACCAAGAGCCACTAGACGCCTATAATTTCCGAAAAACGTCAATGGATCCTCAAATACACGCTGCACATACCTTGGTTGATTAAGCCCGAATCGATTCAGCGTTAGAAAAAGGTCCCGATGTGTTTCAAACTGTCTAACCTGGCTTGGAGTATCAAGCACTAATTGAATATAGGCAACTTGATTAAGCCCCAAAACGACCAATTCCCGATAGCCTTTAGCAAACTGCATCGGGTCAGCAAGTACCTGTTGAACATAATGCGACTGCCCAAGGCCAAATTGGTTGAGTAATAAAAAAAGTTCTTTATAGCTTACTAACTGATCAAGCAATCTCGGGGTATCGAGTACTAATTGAACATAAATGGCCTGATTCAGCCCAGAATCCTGTAACCGCTGATAACTTTGCTCAAACCAGCTAAGATAATCAAGTACTCGTTGAATATACCTTGCTTGATTCAGCCCAAGAGACTCCAAACGTTGATAACTTTGATCAAAGTGCTGAGGATGAGCTAGTGCCTTACCTACATTATCAATCGTACAAAGCCCAAATTTAATCAGGATAAGTTTGACACAGATATCAATCGGTGAGGTTTTACGAATCTTCGCGTCTCTCGTATCAAGTAACTCCCAAAGTTGCCGATTGTGTATGGGCATTTTAAAAATAGCTGGTCGATCATCAACATATCTCAAATCAGGAAAGGCACCCTTAAGCCAGCGAGCTAAGCGAGTTTTTGGCAACAAGCCTATAGTCCGCAACAAAGCAAAGGTATCTTTTTCCGCCTTACTGGATTGATGATAATCACTACTCACATAGCAAGGGGAGCCTGGAGACTTTTTTAACGGCGTAGCCAACTTTTGAGAAAGGCCATAATCAATTAAATGAGCATTGAAGTCCTGATCTATACAAATGTTACCAGGTTGGACATCCAAGTGAGCATACTGAATGCCTGTACGTGAATCCCCCCCCCCATGTAAATGATCAAGCTTACGCGCTATCTTGATGCTTAAATCATACTTTTGTTCTTCCGACAGGGTATTTTCAGTTAAAAACTTATCAAGGGGAGTTCCTAAAAATTGATAAACTTGGTAATGCTTACTACCCTGGCTAAAAGGGCGTAATGCCTTTCCCACATCAAAAGCAATATTACCTTCAGGAATAGAGGACACCTTAATCGCCCACATGCGGCCATCTTTACTTTCACCAAAAGTAACCTCCCCATAAGTCCCCTTCCCTAATATTTTGCCATTTGACTTTACAAAAATATGAGGACCATTCCCCTTTAAATAACAGTGCGTAATAACAACAGGTTTACCCGTTTCATCATCAATAAATTGCGCTCTTCTAATATGGCGTGGGTGTATCTCTGTCCCTGGTGGCTTTCCCTCTAAATATTTTTTAGCAATACGCCATTCAATGGCTTTTTGTTCATCTTTAGTTCTTCCACTCTCACCTCTCCATTTCACCCCTGGCATAAACTTCCTAACCTTTTAAAATATAAGACGAGTAAATCAACTAAACTGGGTACTTTTAAAACAACAAGATAGCCTGCCTGAGCACAATATCCACTTCCCAGCTTAACTCATACAATATGAATCTTCCCACTAACAATTCTGGTAAAACAATACTCCCTAAGCATTTACATAAAAAGAGAGTCCGATAAATAAAGTCCTTATTAAGCAATCATTCATTGGTTAGTAATTTCACATAAAAAACTAAACACTGTATATAGATAATTTTCAAATTTTTATTAGGCCACTTTGACATTTTCTTATAAAACGCACAGCATTACTTTATTTTATTTAACAACCACTTTATTAAAGTCAGGCCAATATTTTGAAGTTTAAATTGATTTATTGGCTGATTTATTTTAGTTCCGCAGTAAGAAGTAAATTAAACTGCTGTAGTTTATCCAATAAATTAAACCATGGTTATCATTTAAATATCACAGTTATTGAATAAAAACAGCTCTGGGCTAAATAACAGCAGGCTCGAGCATCTTAATCGTACCATTATTCGCATTCATTATCACCGGCAAACCTTCTGGTAAAGTGAAGTTTTCTGGTATATGGCCAATCATCGACCCCATAAATGTAGGAATATTTCTAGATGCAACATAATGCTCAACAATTTCTCTTAATGTCTTAGCTCCATCGCTTCCTGTAGCCATTTCACAACGAGTGCATTTACCAAAAATAAAACCTTTAATCTCCTTAAAAACTCCGGCTAATTCTAATTGTGATAATAAGCGATCAATACGATAATTTTTCTCATCAACGTCCTCAACAAACAAAATTTTTCCTTGCCAGCTGGGTTCATATTCAGTACCTAACAAAGCAACTAGTACAGACAAGTTACCACCGATCAAAGGCCCTGAAGCGACTCCTTCATGAATAACTTCAATACGATCTTTTGTTAAAATCAAATCGACTGTAGGGTCTGGCTTAGGACGAGGATTTTCAAATACAACCTTGCTTCCATCAAACAATACTTTTTTCATGTACTCGACAGTAAACTCCGGCCACCGTTGTATGCCCATTGTGCCATGAAAGGTCTCAAGTCCAGTTTTTTTATTAATTGCCAATAAGAGTGATGTAATATCACTAAACCCGATCAGAATCTTTGGATGTTTTTTAATATTATTATAATCTATAAGCGGCAAAATTCGACTACTGCCCCAACCACCACGGACTTCAAAAATACCTTTAACCTTCGGGTTTGAAAATGCTTGGTTTAAATCATCAACACGCTGAACATCTGTTCCAGCAAAGTAGCCATCTCGAGAATACACATGGTTTCCTAAAATAACATTTAACCCTAGCGCTTCTAGCCTTTCTTTCGCAAATTCAATAGATTGATTTGTCGGTGCCCTTGACGCAGACGAAATCAGTGCAACGGTATCACCATGCTCAAGGTGTGATGGCTTTATTAACTCACCTTACGCACTGACATGATAAACAATGTATAATGAAATCTGATAGATACAGGGATTTCATCAGGAATGAATAAAGAGCTACTGGATATTTATAGCGACTATTTAATTAGCCAGAACCATTATGCAACGGCAACAGGACTTTC
>NZ_AMFF02000102.1:9199-12802 GCF_000297215.2 Piscirickettsia salmonis LF-89 = ATCC VR-1361 | reverse complement strand
CAAAATGCAAGTTTAGCAAAATCACCAACTAAAACTGTTCGGTCACAATGCAATCATATTTTTGCATCAATCGTGGCATTTTGTAAACTAGAAACATTGAGTGTAAAAGCACAACTTAACCACTTTGCACTCAAATATAAATTACTTGTGCGGTCAAATCAAATAGCTTTTGAAGAGCTTAGGCGATTAAAATGTTTATGACCTGTGCGTAAGGTGAGTTATTAAGCTGTTTGCAAAAGCTGAATAAATTGCAAAAAAGAGGGGGGGAAATAAAACCACATGCCCCACTAAGGTTAATTTTTTTTCATAGCAAACCTTTAATTAACTACTGAACCATTCATATATTTTATAAAAATCAATATACTATCAAACCATCAACTCTTAAGCCTTAACCCTTTGATAAAAAACACTAGAACTCCTGCTGTTAACGCTCTGGCCGGCAATATAAAAAAGTAGTTTAAAATATTTCAAGTTCAGTAGCAAATACTCTATTTTCTTATAAATTAAACAGATTAAAATTTTATTTAAAAATCAATGTCATTTAAAATTAAGTGTCATAAATTATTCATTTTAACTTTTAAAGGTCAGAAAGTTAGCCACACAAAAAACTAGCATTTTCAATAAAATTTCTTTACTATCAAATAATATATATGCCAATCATTTACAAGCATATAATTAACTATAAATAATTTATTAAATTTAGGTGATATAAAAAATATTGTTTACTTTGCCCCTTAAAAAACTAGCAAAAGGCGTGTGTATTTTATCCATAGAAAATAACTTAAATAAAACAAATAGAATTGGAGACATACCAGATGATGGCACTCTTGCTTGTGATATACCTCGCAATTTATCTGCAAATTTTCTTTAAAAAAACTCAGTTTATAAAAAGCCAGTTTGTTTTCTGCCTAATGCTCACCCTTATTTGGTTTGCTCATCACTCGACAGATACTTTAGGACTATCATGGTAAAAAACTACACAGAAATTAAAGTACACATTTTCTTTAATGCATTATTACTGTGTGCCTTATCCATCTTATTAATCATGGCATTTTACTTTCAACTCACTCACAATGAGCTACCCTGTCCTCTTTGCTTATTACAACGCGTGTGTTTTATTGGTCTAGGCAGTATTGCTCTACTCAATATCATCTATGGACCTCGCCCTTCGCACTACGGTCTCATGCTCCTAACAACATTGCTGGGTTTTAGCATCTCAGTCAGGCAAATATTCCTCCATATTCAGCCCCGTGATCTAGGTTATGGTCACCCTGTATTTGGCATTCACTTTTATACATGGGGAGCAATTCTTTTCTTTCTTGTCGCAATATTTATTGGGATTGGTTTGCTTCTTGAACATATAAAAACAAATGACATCAACAAAAATTCAGTACAGCAACTAACGATTACTGGCAAAATTATTTCCATAGTTTTTTTAATTTTAATCATA
Organism: Piscirickettsia salmonis LF-89 = ATCC VR-1361; assembly: GCF_000297215.2. GTDB lineage: Bacteria > Pseudomonadota > Gammaproteobacteria > Piscirickettsiales > Piscirickettsiaceae > Piscirickettsia > Piscirickettsia salmonis. The sequence continues at coordinate 11,352 of NZ_AMFF02000102.1, read as the reverse complement.
CTTAATTTAGTTTCAGTCTTGTTTGAGTGCGGATTATCTCAATGCCCAGATAACCCGCTTAACTACCTATAGCAAGATTATCACAAAGCCTTTGTAAGCCGACAGAAAATCAACGTCTAACAGAATAAGTCTCCCTCTTTTTCAATTATTCTATAAAAGCTAGACCCTAATGAACAAACAGTATATTTCCAAATTATTATGCTTATTTGAACACTCAAAAATGGGGTTCAGTAAATAAACGAAAGCCAACCGTAAAGTGAGCTACTTACATGACAAGACAATTAGCTTGCTCTTCGCTTCGATCATCGCTATTTCTCTGTTGAGACTGCTCCTGTTGAAATAATGGCTGCGGAGAGGAAGGGGCTACTGCGTTTTGACATTGCGTATATGTATTTTCAGGAAAGACATTCATCTCAAAGGCACGAGGTCCCTCAACTAATGTAAATTGACTGCCTTCTGTAACAAGACATCTATTCATCTCTTCAGCTCCGCATACCCATATTACTTTTTGATCAAGCTGAGCATCATCAACAAGTAAATGTTGATAGTGTGTCTTTAAATAAGCTAAACCAGACTTTCTACGCTCCAGCTCCCATTGGCCACCACCAAGAGACGCAGATAAACACAAGGCCTCTAAATTTCCAGCTCGTCTGAGAAAGTCTGCATCATTGCCAAATGCTGCAATCACACCTTTAGGAAAGTATTTCAATAAATCGAGGCTCTCACCTGCAGTAAAATGAGCTTTTACTAATTGGCCACATATTATCTGCCCACCTGAAACACGTCTGGTGGTAGGATTAATTATTTTAAAAGGAAACCATGTGTTAGGATATTTCCCCACATTGTCACTTGTGCCTGTTGATTCATACATCGGATATTTATTAAATACTGTGATTCTACGGCCATCTGAAGAGGAATCGGGATCTAATTTAAAATAAAATACTTTCATAATATTCTCACTTACTACTAGGATAAAAGCGGGCTTTTAATATACATTAGACCTTTTATCGTGCTCAATGTAATAAAAACGTAAGCGTCGCTACCTCGGTAGGTATTTTGCACATCCAATGATGCAAAATCGCCGAGCAAAACGCGACGACTATAAACCCTCGGCTGTCCGCGTCACACAGCGTTACGTGCCTTGAATCGGCACACTCCACTACTGTGCTACGGTTCGTATAGATTTTTAGACACTCGTTACGCTTGCTACAGACCTAACGGCCTTTCGCAACTCCGCTCTGCTAAAAACCCGAACCTACCTCGGCCTACTCACCCCGTGCTTAGCACTCCATGGCTCGCAGCGGATACTTATTTTTTCTCAGGAATTATTTGCACACTCTCTCTTATAGATTATATTCAGGGGCTCTTTGATAATTTTCTAAAAATTAGCGAACCTAAGTTTCTTAACTAACCGTTAGAAAGATATATTAAAACTATATTTCTTGTTATCGATTAATTTTAACTTTTTTTAAATTAAAGTAATTTAAATGTAAATTTAACAAAATAGACTCACAGTTTCACCCGAGAAACGCTTGCACAGAAAGTAACAAACTCGCTTTTTATATCATTTACTGACTGAAAGCATTGTTTGACAAATTTTGCTTTTACTAGACCTTAAAACTATGGGGTTAAACAGCAAACCCCACTCTTACTTCTAAGCCAACTCTAAAGCAAGCTCTGCACTACCTCCTTTAATAGTATTACAATGTTCATGAAAGATAAAAGTAGGGTTTTCCTCTCGTTTAGCCGCATCAAAAAAAATATCCACAGTTGCGTAACCCTCCTTGCAAATTCTTTGTGCTGAAAAGTGCTCTTGCATACTGCCTTCACGAATTGAGTCATATACCGCAATTGAGCGTAAAGCATCTGGAGTTACCTGATCTTTTGTAATGTTCAATATAGTTAACTCACCTTACGCACAGGTCATAAACATTTTAATCGCCTAAGCTCTTCAAAAGCTATTTGATTTGACCGCACAAGTAATTTATATTTGAGTGCAAAGTGGTTAAGTTGTGCTTTTACACTCAATGTTTCTAGTTTACAAAATGCCACGATTGATGCAAAAATATGATTGCATTGTGACCGAACAGTTTTAGTTGGTGATTTTGCTAAACTTGCATTTTGTTTAATCGACTTATGATATTCTTCAATTT
>NZ_AMFF02000102.1:0-9171 GCF_000297215.2 Piscirickettsia salmonis LF-89 = ATCC VR-1361 | reverse complement strand
AGTAGCTCTTTATTCATTCCTGATGAAATCCCTGTATCTATCAGATTTCATTATACATTGTTTATCATGTCAGTGCGTAAGGTGAGTTAGATAATCGCACTGATGTAGGTATCGAAATTGCCCGCATGGACGCCTATAGCAATACTGATGTCACAGCCCATGCCTACTTAGTTGGCCTTGATATGACCGTGCATTTCTAATAAATAACATATAAGTATTTACGGCAGCTTGGCTGCCTGCTTTATTTCAGGAGGAAGTTATCTATCATGGATATTTATATTCGCGGTTATGAAAGCAACGATGCCGAGGATTTACACCGCATATTCAGTCAAAAGTCCGTGTATAGTAACACTTTCCAATTACCCACCCCCTCGCTCGATAAAATCATAGCAAAATACCAGCAACGATTAGAACATAACAATCAATATTCTTTCGTCGCAGTCGATAAGCAACTAGATCAAGTGATTGGTGAGTCAACCATCTCTATTCCTGATACACCACGTCGTAGCCATAGTGCAAGTTTTGGTATTATCGTCGATGAAAATTACCGCGGCCAAGGCATCGGTAGCTTATTAACTTGCCATGTGATTGATTTTTGTTTTAACTGGCTGGGAAAAATCCGTATCGAGCTTGAAGTCTATTCACAAAATCAAGCCGCAATTGCCCTCTATGAAAAGCACGGCTTTAAAATAGAAGGTCATTGCAAAAATTATGCACTCTACCAAGGGAAATATACTGATGGCTATTTAATGGCAAAATTAAAAGAGGATTAAAATTAAGAAGCCAGAGCAAAAGATAAGTGTAAGTGTAAAGCTAACACTAGAATCAGCTTAGGACTCTAAAGTTAATCATTTAAATTATAGTGGCTAATAAATAAAAAAAAGATGGTAGCGGGAGCTGGATTTGAACCAACGACCTTCGGGTTATGAGCCCGACGAGCTACCAGACTGCTCCATCCCGCAAAAGAATGAGGCCCATTATACGGAGCTAATCGATAAAAGCAAGAACTAATTGAAAAAAATCAGCAAAATACATTTACTTGGTATTTTTCCAACTCTTTTTCAATCAGCCTACTTTCTGCTAGCGCCAACTAACGACTATTCAGCACTTGCACCTTTTACAGCATCCAGCATGGTTTGCAGCTCACCACTTTGGTGTAATTCAGCAACAATATCGCTACCACCAACGAGCTCACCATTAATAAATAACTGCGGGAAGGTTGGCCAGCTCGATACTTGCGGTAGCGTTGCACGCACCTCAGGACTCGCTAACACATCCACATAACCAAATTTTACCCCACACGCCATCAAGGCTTGAACCGCTTGTGCTGAAAAACCACATTGTGGCTGTTGTGGTGAGCCTTTCATATAGAGTAAAACCGCCGTATCAGCAATTTGGCCTTTGATCATATCAACTGTATTTTCCATCGTTTTCCACTCAAAATTTAAAATAAAAGGCTATTATACACGAGATTAATCTCCTAAAGCGAATCGATGCTTTTCAACATTTTAGTTTAAATAACACGAATAACCTTGCTTGCTTAACTTGCTTGATTGGTTTAAAAGCCCACCTTTGCGCTCTCCTAGGTTTACATTTAAGATAAGACTGGAGTTAGATTGATCATAAATTTAATCTTTATTTTTTATAAACAAGGCGAAATTATGAGTATTCATATTGATGCAAACAATGAGCAAATTGCTGACAACATTTTACTGCCTGGCGATCCATTACGTGCCGAGCTCATCGCAAATGAATTTCTAGAAAATACTGAATGTTATAATAAAGTTCGTGGCATGCTTGGCTTTACTGGCACTTATCAAGGCAAGCGTGTTTCTGTTCAAGGCACCGGCATGGGCATGCCATCGATGAGCATTTACGCCAAAGAGCTTTTAGATGATTATCAGGTCAAACATCTGATTCGTGTCGGTACTGCTGGTGCGCTGCAAGCCCATATTAACATGGGTGAGCTTATCCTCGCTCAAGGGGCCTGTACCGACTCACATATTAATCAACTGACTTTTCAATCGATAGACTATGCACCGATTGCTAGTTTTAATTTACTCTGCCGCGCCCATCAAGCCGCACAAACTCGCCAAAAAACCTGCCATATTGGTAATATTTTAACCACTGATCGCTTCTATGTCGAAGATCAGCCACTATACAATACACTCAAAGAGCACGGCATCCTTGCCGTTGATATGGAAACCGCAGCCCTTTATACCTTAGCGGCTCGTTATCAGGCGCAGGCACTTGCCATCATGACCATCAGTGACCAATTGATCACTGGGGAACGCGCCTCCTCTGAGCAGCGTCAACACCAGTTCCTTGATATGGTTGAAACCGCACTTAACTGCTTTGTTGACTAGGGGTCTCTAAACTTAGAGCCTGCTGAAAGCCACGTGGTAGCTTGCTACCGCGGCGACCGCGCTCACCAATATACACTTGCCAGTCTTTCGCCGCCAAGGTAAGCTGGCGCTTCTCTGTCCTGACCACTAACTCAGCACCCGACATTAAAACACACACTGCAAGCAACTGCTCATCCGCAGATAGCTGTAATAATTTATTACCTTTACCTTTGCTCATGTTCGCAATATTTTTAGCAGCAAGAATAAGTAACCGCCCTTCACTACTTAATAAAGCAACATAATCGGTTACATTTGATAATGTTACCGGCGCTAATACCTTGGCCTCAGCTGAGAGGTTTAAAAATGTCTTGCCTGCTTTATTTTTGCCATAAAGTGCACTGCATTTAGCAATAAAACCATAACCAGCACTCGTTGTAAAAACAAGGTGATCTTCAGGCAGTGCCATCACCACCTGCTGCATGCTCGCACCCGTTGGCAGTTTAAACCAACGACTCAGTGGCTCACCATAACCTCGAGCCGACGGCAAAAGATGAGCAAACAGCGAGTAACTACGCCCCGTATTATCAAGAAAAGCCACCTGTTGATTGCTACTACCATGAGCGACAGCAAGATAACGATCGCCTGATTTATAACTTAAATTTTGCCCTTCAACCTGATGTCCCTTCGCACTACGCACCCAACCTTTTTGCGATAATACAACCGTCACCGGCTCTGTCGGTACTAAATCAACTTCCTGAAGCACTTTGGCTTCACCACGGCAAACAATCGGGCTACAGCGCCCATCTCCATGTTCTTTTAGCGTTTGCTGCAGCTCTTTACGCACCAGGGTTTTTAAGCGGCGTTCAGAAGCCAAAATCGCTTCAAGCTTTTCTTTTTCTGCTTGCAGATCAGCCTGCTCTTTGAGTAACTTTTCTTCTTCAAGCTTGGCTAATTGCCTTAATTTAATATCTAATAAGGCATTGACCTGAAGCTCACTAAGCTCAAAGCGTGTCATTAATGCCCGTTTTGGATCGTCTTCGAAGCGAACAATTTCAATGACGTCATCCAAGCACGCAAAAACAACCAATAAACCAGCAAGAATATGCAAGCGCTCATCCACTTTACCCAAACGATATGTTAAGCGCTGACGGACGACGCCTTGACGAAACACCAACCATTCTTGCAATAACTCAAGTAAATTAAACACGCGCGGCAAGCCATTTAGGCCAACAATATTTAAATTAACCCGATAATTTTTCTCTAAATCAGTGGATGCAAATAAATGCAACATCAAATCATCGACATTAATGCGCTTAGCGCTCGGCGTGACCACTAAGCGTGTTGGGTTTTCATGATCAGACTCATCGCGCAAATCGGCCACCATTGGCAGTTTTTTCGCCCGCATTTGGCCGGCAATTTGCTCAAGAATTTTTTCACCTGAGACTTGATAAGGCAACGCCGTAATCACCACATCACCATTTTCTTTATGGTAAATCGCTCGCTGCTTAATCGACCCCAAACCGTGCTGATAAATCTTTTGGATCTCTGCAGGTGAGGTAATAATTTCAGCAGCTGTTGGATAATCCGGACCTTGAATAAATTCACACACATCCTCAAGTGTTGCTGCTGGATGTTCAAGCAAATGCACACACGCATTAATCACCTCTTGCATATTATGCGGTGGAATATCCGTCGACATCCCTACAGCAATCCCTGTCACACCATTTAATAATAAATTGGGTAAGCGTGCCGGTAATAATGCCGGTTCACGCAGCGAGCCATCAAAATTAGGCAACCAATTGACCGTGCCTTGTGCAACTTCTTCGAGTAAATTATTGGCATACTTAGATAAACGTGATTCTGTATAACGCATGGCAGCAAACGACTTTGGATCATCACATGACCCCCAGTTGCCTTGACCATCAATCAGCGGATAACGATAAGAAAACGGCTGAGCCATTAGTACCATAGCTTCATAACAGGCACTATCCCCATGCGGGTGAAACTTACCTAAAACATCACCAACCGTCCTCGCTGATTTTTTATACTGCGCACTCGCATGCAGGCCCAATTCACTCATCGCATAGACAATACGGCGCTGTACCGGTTTTAAGCCATCGCCAATATGAGGCAAGGCACGATCAAGAATGACATACATGGAATAATCAAGGTAAGCTTTTTCAGCAAACTCATGCAAGGCACAACTTTCAACGTGTTCATTTATCTCCATCGACATTCTTTTTATTCTCTATTTTTATCTAAATATTGATTGACTAAAATATACTTAATGTACTTATAGCGTATACAAATTCGTTGTAAAATGTAGCCTTATTGTAGACAGATGTCTAAATCTCAGCAACTTAACTTTAAATTTAATGCTGATTTAGCAACACTAGTAATGCCAAGCGGCAGCAACTTCTTTAATAAGCTCAGGTCCTTGATACACTAAACCTGAGTACAGCTGAATTAATTGTGCTCCAGCTTGCTTTTTCAACATTGCCCCTTCTGCACTCATAATGCCACCCACACCAATTAAAGGTACTTTGCCCTCGACAAGCTCAGCAAAGCGTTTTAATACCGTCGTTGAGCGCGCTAATAAAGGCGCACCGCTGACCCCACCGACTTCTTTCGCTAACGGCGAAGCAATAATCTCATCACGACTGACCGTTGTATTAGAGATAATCACGCCATCAAACTGATATTCACAGACCAATTCAGCCACATTTATTAAGGCCGGCTCATCCATATCAGAGTCTAGTTTTAATACCACAGGCACTAAGCGTTTATGCGCTATTGCCAAAGCCGCCTGCTCCTCTTTAATAGACTCAAGTAACTTTGCTAAAAATTCTTTATTTTGCAACTTTCTTAATTCAGGCGTATTCGGCGATGAGATATTAATAGTAATATAACTCGCATAAGCATAGACTTTACGCATGCAAAAGCAATAATCTTCATGTGCTAACTCTAAAGATGTATCTTTATTTTTACCGATATTAATCCCCAAAATACCGGTATATTTAGCATGTTTGACCTGCTCCACTAAATAATCAACACCTTTATTATTAAAGCCCATACGATTAATCACAGCTTGATATTCTTTCACTCTAAATAAACGCGGCTTGGGGTTACCCAATTGCGCTTTTGGCGTCACCGTTCCCACTTCTAAAAAGCCGAAACCCAGCGTTGCCAGTGCATCGATATATTCAGCATTTTTATCAAGGCCGGCGGCAAGACCCACCGGATTTGGAAAATCTAAACCCATCACCTGACACGGCTGCGGACGGATTTTCACCTCGGTTAGTAAACCTAAGTGATTTAACCACTTTGCTGATGACAGTGAGAGGTGGTGCGCTGTTTCTGCTGGCAGTGCAAACAATAAAGGCCGAAGCAATGAGTAAGCTGACACAGGTTCCCCTTAATTTTTACTTAAAATGGCTTAAAAATTTAATACAATAGCATTCTATAAAAAAAGGAGCGCCAGCTCCTTTCTTATACGTTATTTTTCATTTTGGATAATCTGCATCATTGACTGCAGGCAACTCTTTTAATTCATCTAAAAGCTTTTTCATGCGCCTATCAAATTGATGCATAAATACAGTCTCCGCACCTGCCAACGGCTCTCCCACCTCCAGAGCTAAATTTGCTGCCGGCGCCTGCAACAGACGAATAATCACAAACCCAAGTAATAATACAACAAGAATAATAACCGTGATTGCAATCCACATAGCGCTACCCTAAATCTCGATCAAACGCAGAAGTCAATGGATAACGACGCTCACGTGTAAACGCTCGCTGTGAAATACGCGGCCCCGGCGCCGACTGTCGGCGCTTATACTCATTTTGGCCAATCAAACGCAAAATACGCTTCACATCAACATCATTAAAGCCGGCGCTAATAATATCAACGGCACTTTGATCATAGTCGACATAACGCTCAATAATTTGATCAAGTACTTCATAAGGCGGCAAGCTATCCTCATCTTTTTGATTCGGCGCAAGCTCTGCCGACGGCGGCCGGCTAATCACCCGCTCAGGAATCGCAAGCGATAAGGTGTTGCGATAATGGGCCAATTTAAATACACGCGTTTTCAACACATCTTTTAAGGCATTGTAGCCACCACACATATCACCATATAAAGTCGCATAGCCCACCGCCATTTCACTTTTATTGCCCGTAGTCAACAGCATTTTTCCTGTCGCATTCGACACGGCCATCAGCAAGACTCCCCGACTACGCGCTTGTAAATTCTCATCGGTCACCCCAAATGGTCGCCCCTCACCAAGTGCGGGCACAAGCGCCTGTTGTAAAGCCTGATAACTATCAGTAATCGGCAACACATGGTAGTTTACCCCAAGCATCTGCGCCTGTGCTCTTGCATCATCTAAACTTATCTGACTGGTATATTCAGAAGGCAACATGATCGCTTCAACCGCCTCAGCGCCTAAAGCATCAACGGCAATCGCCAAACTTAAGGCCGAATCAATTCCTCCGGATAAACCGAGCACCACACCATTAAAATTATTTTTACGCACATAATCACGCAAGCCTAAAGTAATGGCTTGATAAATTTCAGCGTCTTCACTTAACACTGGAGGCAAAGCTTGCGCATACGGGATATACTCGTCATGTTCCCCACAGCGCAATTCAACGATACGCACATCTTCACGAAACGCTGCAGCCTGTTCTGTCAAGCGGCCTGTCGCATCGACAACAAACGAGCAACCATCGAAAATCAAATCATCCTGAGCGCCAGCCCAATGTACATAAAGCAATGGCATGTTGCCTTGCTGAGCACGCTCTTTGACAACCTGCACACGCTGCTGCTGTTTTCTCAAATGATACGGCGATGCATTGGTACTAATCATTAGCTTAGCTTGACTTATCACTGCTTCAGCCATGACCTCATCAGACCAAAGGTCTTCACAAATTGCCAAGGCCACCGGCACACCTGCAATTTCAGTGAGGCAATCTTGCTGACCGGGCCCAAAGTAACGCTTTTCATCAAACACACTATAATTTGGCAAACAGCGTTTGTAATAACGCTTCACTTCCGCCCCTTGGCGAATTTGAATCAAGGCATTATACATCTGCCCCTGATCAAATACCGGTGCACCAACAAGAATATCTAGGTTAATATCCAAAGAGGCTTCAACAATCATTTTTAATGCGGATTCAATACGTTCATGCACATCCATTCGTAATAATAAATCCTCTGCGGGGTAACCCGTTAATGTCATCTCCGGAAACACCACCGCATCCGCTTGGCCGTCAAGACTGACCGCCAATTGAATAATACGCGTTGCTTTTTCCTCAATGGCTCCCACATGCAACGACAACTGAGCCATTGCAATACATAATGTCTGCATGAAGCTTACCTACTTTCTTTTTACTTTTGTTTTTACACCACAATTTGCCCTAAAATGCATTCTCAACACACCATTTTCAACGCTGGCTAAACCTTCTACACTAGACTAACACCCGCTAAATTAGCTACAGGGCAAACAATGATTGCAGATTATACCCGAGACTCACAAGCTGCGCCAAATTCATCGTTACAGGGCTTTAGTCTGATCGAGGTGCTCATCGTCCTGACCCTGCTCAGCTCACTTATTCTATTAAGCTTACCCACTTTATTCCACCTCAAAGAGCAGCAAATACACCAACAAGCCGCATCCCAGCTAGAGCAGCTGATTAAGCTGGGCCGTGAACAGGCCCTGTATCAGCAAAACACAGTCACCTTGTGCCCAACGGCTAACCAAACTCACTGCCACACAAACTGGCAACTCCCCTTAATGCTTTTTCTCGATCAAAATCAAAACAATCAACGTGATCATGAAGAGCCGATGATTACAACATTCACCTTACCTCATTCTATTCAGCTCACCTGGAACCGCGGTAATCATTTAAGCTTTTATGGTGCAAGTGGGATTGCAGCAAGCAATGGCACATTAAGTTTTTGCACACCTCAGCTAAGCCGACAATTTATTCTCAACCGCCAAGGTCGCTTACGCCAAACCACACAGCCCTGCACCTTCTAAAATAACGCCCTCACATGCTGATGAAAAACAAATTATCTCAAACTCATCGTTTTGCATTGACAGCCCGCCCAAGTTTTAAAAAAATATTAAACATACATATGGATATGTTGAGCAGCGCTTATGACAAATATAGTAAAAGACCTCCAAGAACGTAATCACCTGGTCCGTTGGGGAATTTTAATTGGCCTGACCTTTTTTAGCTTAGCCACGCTTTTCATTTTGGCCATCGATTTTAAAATTCTACGCGACCCGGATATTATTCAAGACCACCATTTTCGCATCTTATTATTTATTCTCGTAATTTACTTTACTGTCTATGCAACCAGCGGTTTTATTCGCTCACTTGCACGCTATCTTAACAATCGCTATCTTGCACGCTTTACCGCACTACCCAAACTCTCTTGTTACCAGGAATCTTGCACCCGCAATTATTTCCCAAATAAGCCCTATGATCATATCGTTATTCTGTTATAGCGCTGGATTAACAGTTTCTGACATAATATCAGTAGGTTAAAAAATACAATAAGGAAAAACGATGCCTTCTCCTTACAGTTATGACTTAAGAATTCGAGCACTAAAAATGATTGATGAAGGGATACCTATTACACAAATTTCCAAGCTCTTAAAAATCAGTCGAGACACTCTGCATCGTTGGAAAAATAGGCGTGATCATACAGGAGACGTCAAAGCAAGGTTTGGCTACCAAACGGGCTATAACCATAAAATCAGTGATATGAAAGAATTTCAAAAATTTATTGATCAGAATCCGGGTAAAACTCATCAACAA
>NZ_AMFF02000101.1 GCF_000297215.2 Piscirickettsia salmonis LF-89 = ATCC VR-1361 | reverse complement strand
TAGCGACGCTTACGTTTTAGATATGGCCTAAGAGTTCAGTTGAAGCCGCTACCGCAATTATTGCTGTAATAAAAAAATCAATTAAAAGGTAATTTATAAAATGACACAGGGGCATGTATCAGCGTTAGGTTTTATTTTTCTGCCGCTCTTAAGTGATAAATAATAGCTATAGTCACTTAATGTATAGGCGAATATAGTCGTATCTGTGTAGCTGCTACTATTAGAGCTAAGACTCCTCTTATTTTTAATTTTATCGATATCTTGTATAAGAAGGCTTTCTGGTCGTGACATTCCTTATCTCCAATTTAGATGTTAATTGACTCTCCTATTTTATTTAACTTGGATATAAAATTAAACAGAAAAAATTTTATTAATTTATTTAAGTGGGCTAAAAGATGACTTAGGATATAAAACAAGCCATGATTAATGATGATTTTACAGATTGATCATTGGTCTTGATTTTATGTTCCCGTCAGGTATTTATAAATTAGAATAGTTATATTTATTTCCATATAAATGTCAAATATTGGCTTGTGTTCACTTTACTCGGCTGCTAGAATGCACAAATAATTAATCGGGGTTATAGCTGTTGTTCTTGAACTAGAATTGAGTAATTAGCTGATTATACAAAGAAAATTGCTTATCAAAGTAAATATAGTTATAAAGATATTAGTGAACGATCTAAAGGATAAGCTAAACTTCGAGCAAAGAATAAGGATAAAACATGAGAAAATATCTGGCATTATTGCTATTGCCTACTGTGTTTGCAGGTTGTGCGACAACCCATCAATATAAACAAGGTTTAGCAAAGTGTGGCTCAAGTCAGTGTTATACTGCGCCGGTGTCGCAGCATGGGTCATATTATACCACAGGGATGGACATGTATTTTAAGGTGCCTGGTGAGTATCTACAAGGCGACTCTAAAATTACACTGGCTGTAGAAACTACGTTTTCGGCTGTATCACCTTCGCCTAATTTAATTAATGATCATACATTGGATGTCAACTCGGTGCGGATGCTAAGAAATGAAGCTAATTATTATATGGATACAAACATTTCTGCACTACTTGATTCGAATCCGCGTGATAGAGTGCGCTTAATTAATGATGGTGTGAAAAATAACTTATTGACGAATTTTGCAATTAAAGGTGTGAAAAACGTTGAGTTATAGCACTCAACGAATAGTTTCTGACATTGACTTCATTACTTGACTAAGCGCTGTCTCTAAATTTATTTCATCTTGATCAAGCTTCATGCGAACCCTATTTTTAAGCGGTGACCATACATGCTCTATCGGGTTTAAATCAGGCGTAACTGTAAGGAGAAGGCATCGTTTTTCCTTATTGTATTTTTTAACCTACTGATATTATGTCAGAAACTGTTAATCCAGCGCTATAATTGATTATGGCTATCGAAATTTTGGCAAAGATTGTCTTAGTGGCTATGTTGCTGTGAAACGTGTGTTTAAGAATGGTCAAGATTATGCCATTGAAACTGAGACGGCCTGCCCCATGGATTTATATGCTTCTAAAGTTGAGTCGATAGGAATTATATCTTCTTTGGATAGTGAGAAGAAAATGTTACAAAAAATACTAAATATTGATCAGGAAATTGCTTTATCTATGCAGTTAGTTTAATTCTAGATTAACGTTAATAAATATTGCTTTTATTGGTTGTTTTATAAATTACTTAAAGAATGACTGGCCTGGTATTTTTAAGCAGGCCGTTATCTTTATTAGTCTAGGTTTTTATAGTTTCTTTTACTTCTTTATAAAGCGGAAAAGAGCAGGTAAACTCACTGCCCTGCTGCTCGGTGCTTTTGATTGTGAGTTCACCTTCATGGCGCAATAAAACATGTTTGACGATAGCCAGACCCAAACCAGTGCCACCAACATCACGGGAACGCCCTTTATCGACCCGATAAAAGCGTTCGGTCAGGCGCTGAATGTATTTTTTTGGTACACCGATGCCGGTATCTTTGACCAAGACATGAATACCGTGGTCGTTTTTATAGGCAATAATTGATATTTTGCCGCCCTTGGGGGTGTAGCGTACGGCATTATAAGAAAGGTTAGTAAATGCACTGCGTAGCTCTGAGCGATTTCCCTTTAGTTTAATCTGTTCATCGATCTCAAGTTGGATGTCATGTGCTTGCTGGCTTAATGTTAAAGTATCTTGATAGACACCTTGTAATATACTGGCCAGAGCAATGACTTCGTCTTCATCTTTATTGGGGGCTTGGCCTTCTAAACGTGATAATAATAATAAATCAGCGACAATCGACTCCATGCGTTTGGTTTGTTGCTGCATCTGATTATAAATATGTAGGTAAGGACTCGTTTTTTGGTCAGTGCTGCTTTCACTAAAATCAATCAAGGTTTCTAGGTAACCATGAATGACAGTTAAGGGGGTGCGGAGCTCGTGTGAGACATTGGCGACGAAGTCTTGACGCATTTTATCGAGAAAATAGCTTTGGGAAATATCTTTGGCGACAAGCAGCCGCTCACCACTTTCAACAGGGAGCAACATCGCTGTGATGGCTTTATTGTTTTTTAGCGTGCATTGTACACTATCTTGTGGGTCTTTTAGAAACTCAACAAAGTCAGGATGGCTAATAACGCTGGTGATAGTTTGGTGTTTGTGCTGGCTTTTTAGGCGTAATAGTTTACGTGCTGCGGGATTCCACCACTTGATTAAAAAGTCTTGATCTAAGCCAACGATGGCATCAGAGAGACTGGCGATCAGCGGGTTATTATAATGCAGTCCAATACTCATGCAGGATCATCCTCAGCAGGTAAGCGCAGGCTGTAACCTGAGCCACGTGTGGTATGAATATAATTATAACTGCCAGCAGATTCGAGAATTTTTCTAAGGCGGCGAATGTGTACATCAACAGTGCGTTCGCTAACATAGACCTGAGGCCCCCAAACGCGATTAAGAAGTTGCTCACGGCTAAAGACTTTATTGGGGTGAGTAATGAAAAAGCAAATCAGCTTATATTCGATAGGCCCTGTTTTGACGGCTTGATCATTAATAAACACTTGTTGACTATCTTGATTGACACAGAGGCTGCCTAAACTGATAAATTGAGCCGGTTCTGTATTTTCTCCAGCATTCGTTTGGCTGCGGCGTAGCACCGCTTTAATTCGCGCGATGAGTTCGCGTGGTGAGAAGGGCTTAATTACATAATCATCTGCTTGCTCTAAGCCGAGCACACGCGATTCTTCTTCAGCACGTGCGGTGAGCATGATGATGGGTAAAGCTGGATACTGTACTTTGAGTGTTTGAGCAAGCTCTATGCCCGCTTGATCAGGTAGCATCCAGTCGAGTAGCAGTAAGTCGGGTGTTTTTTCGATAATTTTACGCTGGCCCTCTTTGGCAGTTTCAGCTTCAATGACCTCAAAATGTGATAGTTCCAAGGCAAAGCGTACCATGTCTCGTATCGGGGCTTCATCATCAATGATCATAATACGGGCAGTCATAAATTAATCTTCCTCACGGTTGAATAGCTTTAGCCTCATTGGTATACCATAAGTTTCGACTGAACTCCTAGCTTTTTTGAGGCTAATCAAGAAAAGTGCTGATCATCCTACTATGCTAATATTGTTAACTGAATGCTTTTATTAAAAATAGTAATATTTTAGTGGGGATTATAATATTTGTAACACATTGATCAGACCAGAATATAGTGCCACTCATAAAACTTTATTTTTTGTTACTTTATGGGTTACTTTCAGCTGAATCAGCAAAATTTAGAGGCTTACAATATGTTGGGTCTCAACAAAAAAGGTGTCAACTTGTGGGTTATGTGACAAATGTTTAACTTTTTATGGTTAGTAATATTGTTAATCGCTTTCACCAGAATGTAAAAAGTAGACTAAAGAAAAAAGTCGCTAATGGTTATCTTCGGGTGAAAAGAGGGAGGAAGGTTTAGAGGAGCTGTCTGCTGGGCTGCTTTATGCTTCATAAATTTCAGTGTCGGATAATGATACATAGTGTTCTTCTGGCGTGGGGCTTGTTAATGTGGATGTGTGATTAAAAAAAGGAGTAGCTTTGCTGTATCGTGCGCCCTGACCTGCAAAGGCCATATGATCCGCCAAGGATGTGTAGGTCACCAAAGGAATGCCTTCTGTTAGGCAATATTGCTTAAGTTCACTAAAAATACTACTATCTTTTTTCCGATTAAAAAAATCACGGATAGTTTGACCTTTGCCAATGCCTTTGCTGTTTGGTGGGATGGCAGTAAAGTTTTCAATTTTATCACTCCATTGACTTAAAAAGATTTCTAAATCCTCAGGACGGCTAAAATTATGCTCTAAAAGCTCTTTTTCCATTTCATTAAGTAGCCAAATACGTATAGCACGCTTAGTTCCTGTTACTGGCCAGCACCATCGTTCATTTTCTTGTTTATTTTGAATGGTATCTCTTAGTTGCCGTATTTCTTGCGCAATAAAACGTGTTAGTTTGTTTGCCATGGTATTTCACTTTAGTCCTTTAATAAAATATAGTTTCAGCTGTGACTCTAGCAAAGTACCAGTCGTAGCTCTATGTGTAATTTTGTTATTTTTTTAAATTAAAATGTAAAAAATTTATTAAGTTGGTTGCTGTTGGTGCTGAAAATGAAATAGAACAATAGCATCGGTAATATGTTGGCACTGTGTTAATAATTGCTCTGGAAAATGAATGAGCTGTAGTTTTTTTGAGCGTGGTAATTTTTTAATAAAGGCTTCTATTTTTAAAGTATGAGACAAAGTACTATGAATTTGCCAGCAAACGGCTAATTGTTTGGGTGGGAATGCACGGGTGTATTTGCATTTAGGGCTGCCTTGTAAATGCTCTTGATAGCGGCGCTTTATATTGGTGGTATAGCCAGTATAAAACGCACCATTATTGCACTCTAAGATATAAATATAGTAAACCGCCATAATTATTTTATATTTTTATGATTTATGGCCTAGGTTTTTTCTTGTAGAGCATGCAGTAAAGCGCTTAACGGGTGTTTAGGTTTAAAACCTTTGAAACGTTTGGTTTGGCAACGGCAAGAAAATCCGGTCGCTAGAATTTGCTCTTTGCTATATTGCTCGATAGTTTCCTGCCAATTTTGTCGAAATAATTTCCCTGAGTTTTCTACATGTTCAGTTTCATGGCCGTAGGTGCCGGCCATGCCGCAGCAGCCGCTTGGAATAATATTTAATGTTAAATTAAATTGCTTGAAAACATTCAGCCATTGTTTCGTGCTTTCAGGCAATAGTGACTTTTCTGTGCAGTGCTGCAATAGTGTATATTCAATGGCAGAGTGATATTTTTTAGTAATACTAGAATCAATATTAATAGATTTTAGCCATTCTGAAATTAATAAAATATTAAACTCTGGCTGTAGATTGGATTGATTACTGTAGTCCTGGTATTCATCGCGATAGCAGAGCACGGTGCTGGCATCGAGGCCGATCATGGGAATGCCGGTGTTAGCAATTTGATTAAAAAATTGACTGTTTTCTTCGACAAGCTGATTAAAGCTAGTTAAAAACCCTTTTACATGCATGGCCTTACCATTTTTTTTAAAAGGCAGAATCAATGGTTGATAACCCAGTTTTTTAATAAGGTCATAAGCGTCAGTGATAAGCTCAGCTTCATAAAAGCTGGTAAATGGATCTTGTACGAGAATTACCGCTTTTTCTCTATCGGCTCTGGAAAGTTGATGTAAGTCATTTAGGTTATAAAGAGGAATCTGCGCTTTTTTTAGCCTGGCACTTAAACTGGGTGTGCTTAATCTGGGTAGATCCGCTAAGCCTAACTGCTTTATAAGGTAAGTGCTGATTGGGTTATGGGATAACGTATTAAAGAATCTAGGAATGGTAGCTTGTAGTGGTAATAAAGATTCGATATTGGCAATGAGATAATCTTTTAATGGCCGTTTATTTTTTTGATAGTAATGGTTTAAAAATTTTGCTTTGCTATTTGGAATATTCACTTGTACGGGGCAGGCAGTTGCACAGCCTTTGCAGCCGAGACAGCCATGTAGGGCATGATACACTTCTTTTTCAAATGTAGAGGTGAGCTCACCCGTTGAGTCTTGCCGGCTCCATTCACGTAATAAATTGGCACGACCTTTAGGAGAATGTAAACGGTTATTTGTGACTTTATAGGAGGGACAAATCACCTGATCTTTCTGATAGGTAAAGCAGGCACCATTGCCATTACAGCGTAAAATAGTTTGATAGTTATTTTGATGAGTTAGATTGATGTGCTTGTCATAATCACCACGCAAGGTGCTGCGAATCGGTAATAATGCTTGTGGTTTATAAGGCGAGGAAACTAATTTTCCGGGATTGAGTTGATTAAAAGGATCAAATAAGCTTTTAATTTCAGCCATGAGACTATAGAGATTGTCGCCAATGTAATCCTTAATATAGTGGCCACGATAGCCTTTACCATGCTCACCCCAGAGGAGGCCATGGTACTTTTTAACCAGTTTTGCTGTTTCTTCAGTCAGTGTTGTTATGAGTGTAACGTCATGTTCTTGCTTTAAATCTAACGCTGGACGGACGTGTAAACAGCCGACATCAACATGGCCAAACATGCCATAGGTGAGTCCATGCTGTTCCAGCAATTGACGTAATTCAAAAATATAGTCAGCCAAATGTTCGGGAGGAACAACAGTATCTTCAATGAAGGGTAAGGGTCGACGTTCACCTGGGGTATTCCCTAGTAAGCCAACACTTTTTTTCCGTAGATTCCAGAGGGTTTCAATTTGCTTAGGATCTTGGGTGTTAGTATAACCTGTGGGAATAATTTTCCCGGTTTTATTATGTAGTTGGGCTTGTAATGGCTTGATTTTATCTTGTAATTCTTCAAGTGTGTTGGCTGTAAATTCAATGAGGTTAAGTGCGCTTAAATTCTCAGGGAGCTTGCCTTGAAAAAAATCCTCAAGTTCAGTGTAAATTGGATCTTGTTTAGCAAGATTTAGTACATTATCATCGATGCTTTCGATTGAGGTTGGGTTGATTGCGAGCAACTGGTGAGCACTTTTTAAGGCATCTTGAAAATCAGTATAAAATAAGGCGAACACCTGCTTGAACTTTGGAATCGGCATTAAGTTTAATTTCAGTTCAGTGACAATGGCTAGAGTACCTTCTGAGCCTGCAATCAGTTTATTGAGGTTCAGCGCGTGATGATTGTTGTTATGGTTGTTTTGGCATTGGGCAAGGTTATAGCCGGTCATATAGCGGCTTAATTTAGGAAAGTATTGGTTAATTTCCTGTTGATGCGCTGTTAGTTTATTTGATAGTTGATTAGATAATGCCTGTAGCCGCGGTGAGTTTTTTTTGAGATCTTGTGCTGAGGGGTGGGATTGAATGGTGTGCTGACTACCATCAGCAAAGATACAGGTACTTTCGAGAATATGATCGCTGGTATGGCCATAAATGCGTGATCCTTGTCCGCAGGCGTCCGTATTGGTCATGCCCCCTAAAGTTGCCCGATTACTAGTGGATAAGCTCGGTGCAAAAAAAAGACCGTATTGTTTTAAGGCATCATTGAGTTGATCGCGAATGACACCCGATTGTACACGTACCCAGCGCTCTTTTGGATTAATTTCAAGGATTTGAGTTAGGTATTTTGTTGTATCAAGAATAATACTAGCACTTAAAGATTGGCCGTTGGTGCCAGTGCCGCCACCGCGTGCACTTAAAGCGATATGGCGAAATTTAGTCTGAGTAAGTAATTTTGTTATACAAAGGATATCTTGATGGTGACGCGGGGCAATGACCGCTTGGGGCAAGTTTTGATAAATGCTGTTATCTGTGGCAAAGACAATACGGCTACCAAAATCCGTATTGATATCGCCAGAGAATGGGCTTTTTTTTAGCTCATCAATAAATTGTTGGTAATTAGTATGTAGAGAATACAACGTTTAGGTTCCCTTAAAGTAGTATATTAAATTTTATTTTATTAATTATTTTAGATTATTTTTTACTAGGTTAGGTGCAGATGGCTGTGAGACTACAGCGAGCTTTAATACCTGGCCTTTACGAATATCAAACGGACGTGCGCTATATAACTCAATGACCGTGATTTGTGGGGCAGTGAAAAACATGGGCTTGGCTTTAAATGTCCAAATATCTTTGCCGGGAGCGCCGATCATATTGGTTTTAGGTGCATTATAACGTTGGTTAACGACGTCCAAAAGATCATGGTCATAGGACTTTAAAAACCATGAAAAGCCAGTGGTTGGGTTGGCAGGGACTTTAATTTCAAAGGTTTGTCCGAGCTTGGAAACAGCGAGAGCTTTGCTGTTGTTAAATGCCTGGGTGAATGACTGGCGAGTATTTGTATTCGTATTTGCTGTTGCAGCATAATTGGCCGAACTTGTTGCTAAAAAAGACAATAACAGGCAGCAGGTACTGATGCTAATAACAAAGCGGTTATGGCGGATGAGTTGAGAGATTTTCATAATATTGGCCTTATTATTAATGTTTATTTAATTACTTGTTTGTTTGCTTGATTAAACCATTATTTAGCATTGAGCGGGTAGTTTTTATTGAGTGCTGCAAGTACAGTGAATACCGCAGGCTTTGTTGCATTGTGATTATTGATATGAGTTTTAAGGTAATTATAAGTCGTTAAGATGCGTTCAGCATTATTAACTTTACCATAGTGAATTTTAGCGTAGCTAAGGTTATTTTGATTGGCTTTGATTGCGAGTGCTAAGCGTGTTTGCCTAACACCTTCGATAAAACGTAAGCAGTTTAAGGCCGGCAGCAGGGTGTTGCTATTTTTAGGCAGTTCACGCTTTTCAATTTGAACGGCAATTGCACACTCTTTTTTTAATTGACCGGCCGAATACAGTGCGGCATGTGTAGGCAAATTGATACTCAAGGTTGTTAAAGTAGTCGTTAATAACAGAGTGAGGGTGCGCTTTTGCTGCATTGTCAAGTTCTCGCTTTATTATCTCTTGTGATAGAGTTTATTGGGACATTATCACTCAGGTGGATAAATGTGAAGAGGTGAGGGAGGGTCCATGCTGACAGAGTTTAAAATTGAAACAGATTTTGGCACACTAGCGGCTAAGCGCTGGGGAGTGGGCACACATAAGGTGTTAGTCATGCATGGTTGGCTCGATAATGCGGCAAGTTTTGATGTTCTGGCGCCGTTACTGCCAGACACCGAGTGCGTTGTCATTGATTTTTTAGGGCATGGGTTGTCGGATCATTTACCTGGGCAAAGGTTATATAGCTTAGATCTACACATTCAGGGGATAGAGGAGGTCATTGATTTTTTAGGCTGGGCGACATTTTCAGTGTTGGGTCACTCTTTAGGGGCGATTGTTGGAAGTTGTATTGCTGCTGATAGTCGTTTTTCAAAGCGTGTCGATAGTTTAATATCTTTGGATGCGCTAGGGCCATTGTCGGCAGAGTTAATGGCGTCGGATCACCCGGTTGCCGAAACAGTTGATAAAATGCGTTCACGTCGTCATCGCGCACCGCGTATTTATGCGTCTGTTGAGCAAATGTACCAGTCACGTGCCCATGCTAATCAGCTTGATGCTAAATTTATCAAGGGGTTGGTTGAACGTGGTGCAAAGGCTATTAATGGTGGTTGGCTGTGGTGCTTTGATCCGAAATTACTGGTAAAAACTAAATTAAAATATGCAGGTGAAACGGCTGTGCTGGCTGTATTAAAAAAAATCATATGTCCAGTTGCATTGATTCGGGCAAAGCATGGTATTTTGCCTAAGAATGCTGGGTTTAATCAGCGCTTAGCGATGGTGAATATGCTTTATTCTTATGAGCTTGACGGTGGCCATCATGTGCATTTAGAAGTACCAAGGCAGGTGGCCAACTGCATTCAGGAGTTTTGGCAGAAAGTACACTTGGTCTGAGTTCAGGCTTGAATCCAAAGAGGATGGGTGTGACAATAGCGACGCTAAAATTTTTATTATTTTTTATATATGGGGACGGCATGTGAGTGTACAGCCTATCGTGTGGCAACATAATGCTACAGTAATTGGTGCAAGTTGTTTGTATCAACCATGGTTAGAGCGGCCTTATTGTTTAACCTCGGCAATAAAGCGAGCGACTTGCCGGTTTTCGGTGCGTGTGTTGTCAGAAAGCTCTAAGCCTTTACAGAGCCTTTATCAATCGGATGATATGATTTATCAAGAGAATCAAGTATGGGAGCGTGAAGTTTATTTATGTGGAGACGATACACCGTGGGTGTATGCGAGTGTGGTTTTTTCTTCAGCCCATCCCCCTGAAATATTAACGACACTAGGGAGCCGTCCTTTGGGAGAGACACTCTTCTTTCATCCTGATGGTCGTGATGTTGCACGTTCAAAAATGGAATATGCGGGAATTGACCGTTCTTGCGATGTTTATTTGCCAGCATTTGATCTATCATCTCAGGATCGGCTGTATGCACGCCGTTCTGTTTTTTCACCTTATTGGGGGCAAGTGTTAGTCACAGAAATTTTTCTCGATACGTTGCCAGACTATCCTTTAGAAGAGAGAACTCTAGAGTGTAAAAATTAAGAGGATAATAATTTGAATAAGGTATTGCTGAAGTGAAAGCACAGATTTACCCTTATTTGCAACTGATGCGATTACATAAGCCCATTGGTGTGGTGCTTTGTCTGTGGCCATCATTGTGGGCATTATGGCTCGCTACATCGGGTCAGCCGTCATTCGCTTATGTCGTTATTTTTGTGTTAGGTGCGATTGTTGTGCGTGCAGCCGGATGTGTGATTAATGACTATGCTGATCGTAATTTTGATGCACATGTCGCAAGAACTGCCTATCGGCCGTTAGCGCAAGGCTTAATTTCTACAAAGCGTGCGTTGGCTTTATTTGCTATTTTAACATTAATCGCCTTTTTACTGGTGTTGCAGCTGAACATACTGACCGTCTTATTGTCTGTTGTTTGCATCGTTATGGCGGTGATTTATCCTTTTAGTAAGCGCTTTACTCACTTTGCCCAGTTTGTGCTGAGTTTGCCCTTTAATTGGGGGGTGATTTTGGCTTATAGTGCGGTCAAAAATAGTGTGCCGGTTGAAGCATGGTTGTTATTCGCTGCTTGCTGCGCTTGGACCTTGGCCTATGATACGATGTATGCCATGGTTGATCGCGAGGATGATATTAAAATTGGCTTAAAGTCAACGGCGGTTTTTTTTGCTCAGTATGACCGTTTGGCTATTTTTATCTTTCAATTGTTATTTATTCTTGGGCTTGTTGGCTTGGGTGGGTTATTGAAACTTGGGCCGTGGTATTTTGCTGGTTGTGTGAGTGCGGTGTTATTTTCACTGTACCAGCAAACGCTGATTTTTAAACAGCAAGCTCAGCCGTGCTTTCTCGCCTTTATGAATAATAATTGGCTAGGTGCTGTATTTTTCTTTTTTATTGTTCTTAACTATTGTTTATAGCTTTTAGCTGTGATTTAGCCAGTGATTTGATCGGAGGGTGGATGAAATCAGTACAGGGTGGCCCATTGCCTACGCACGACCTTCCTAGTGATCTTTTGTATCTATTTTCCAAATATTGGCTCAATTGGCAAGCACAGGTGAGTGCTTTAACGCTCGTATTACCCGATGATTTTTATCAGACCGTCGCGCGCGTGTGGAGCAGTAGTCGTTTTATTATGGATTATTGCCTGCAAAACCCCGAGCAACTCGCGGCCTTATTTAAAAGTCAAGCGATGGGGGCGGAGTTAGTGACTCAGGACAATTATCAGCATAAACTCGCTATATTGATCAATGATATTCATTGCCTTGATGAATTAAAATGTGAGTTACGACGGTTTCGTCGTTATGAGACCGTTAGAATTGCTTGGCGTGCTTTGGCCGGTTGGAGCGAAGATAAGCAGACGCTCACTGAGCTTTCCGCCCTGGCAAATGCCTGTTTGATCATGAGTTTCGATTGGCTTAAAGGCTATTTAAAGCCAGTCTATGGTGAACTGAATACACATGAGGCAGAATTGCTTGTGCTGGCCTTAGGAAAGCTCGGTGGTGGTGAGCTTAATTTTTCTTCGGACATCGACTTAATCTTTGCTAGTCGTGGTCAAGGCGTGACCGCAGGTGGGCGTCGTCAGGTCGATGAGAAGTTTTATTTTAATCAATTAGCTCAATATTTAGTTCAAGTCTTAAATGAAGTGACTGCTGATGGGTTTGTCTATCGAGTTGATGTACGCTTGCGGCCGTATGGCAATAGCGGTCCACTGGTGATGCCATTGGAGGCGATGGCGGTTTATTATCAACATCAAGGTCGTGCTTGGGAGCGTTATGCCTTAGTCAAAGCA
This sequence comes from Piscirickettsia salmonis LF-89 = ATCC VR-1361, assembly GCF_000297215.2. Classification (GTDB taxonomy): domain Bacteria; phylum Pseudomonadota; class Gammaproteobacteria; order Piscirickettsiales; family Piscirickettsiaceae; genus Piscirickettsia; species Piscirickettsia salmonis. The sequence continues at coordinate 13,959 of NZ_AMFF02000101.1, read as the reverse complement.
CAGTTGGTAATTGGCTCTTTAACGGGACGGCAAGAATGGCTGGCAATTTGTACGCCTTTTGTCTATCGGCGCTATGTGGATTATGGCATTTTTTCAGCATTAAGAGAGCTAAGAGCGCAAATTTTATTAGAGGCTGAAAAGCAGTCAAAAAACTGCATCAAGCGTGGTATTGGTGGTATTCGTGAAGCTGAATTTAGTGTACAAGCTTTACAACTGGTTTATGGTGGGCGTTTAGTGGCCTTGCAAACCAGTTCGTTTATTCATGCTTTACAGGCTCTTGATGAAGCCCAATTGGTTGATAGCACTGTTGTACGCGCCCGCTTAGCAGATTATTTATTTTTACGGCGCGTTGAAAACTATTTGCAGATGTATGCAGATGGGCAAGAGCACCAATTGCCGGCTGATACGCTGGCCCAGTTACGCTTAAGCTATGCTTTGGGCTTTGAAAATTATGCAGCGTTTGAGAATCAGTTAAATCGTATACAACAACGGGTGCATGCATGCTTTCTTGAGTCGGTTCATGTTCCCGATGAAGGGGTGGACGCTGCAACTTATATTAATGCGCATACCGATCATATGCATGTTAAGTCTTTGATTGATTTAGAGCATAACCGTTTGGAGGTGTTAACAGTAGAGGATATTAGTACTTGGCTGATGGCTTTTTCTGCCCCGGTCGCAGTGGCTGATGGTGATCATGTGGATGATAAGATGATGATGGCGATTGCGACCAGCATTAAAAACTTATTTCATTCGCGAACGTGTCGGCATATGTCTAAGCAAGCGGCCAAACGCTTATTGGCAGTTTTACCGGCGATCTGTGTGTCGATACCAGAGCAAAATAAGGCACATGCGTTAGAGCAAGTATTTTTGGTGCTGGAGGCGATCGTGCGTCGAAGTGCTTATTTGTCTATGCTGGCTGAGCACCCTGTTGTATTACAGCGCTTTGTTGATATCGTCAGCCAGAGTGCTTGGGTGGCGCAGAATTTACATGATTACCCGTTTTTATTGGATGATTTAATTACGCCAGGGTATTTTGCTGATTTTGATATAATGGGCCTAGAGCAACGCTTGTCACGTCAACTGAGCTATTGTGAAGAGAATGAAGAGCGCCAATTTGACATACTGCGTGAATTTAAGTTGATGACGCAGATGCAAGTGGCTGCGCTTTATCTAGATGGCAGTGCTGATGAGTCGTTTGCACCCGAGAAAATTCTTGCTAATACGGCTGAAATATTGGTCCGTGCGGTCTATCGTATGACGTTAAATAAACTGGCACTTGCTGAGGAAGATTGCCCTTTCGCTATTATTGCCTATGGTAAATTGGGCTCGGCAGAGATGAATTATGGCTCGGACCTGGATCTCGTGTTTTTGTATGATAGTCGCAAAATAGACACCGCGATTATTAGCCGTTTAGCACGAAAAATTGTCAGCGCCTTAACAGCGCGAACCCAGCAAGGGCTATTGTACGAGGTGGATACACGGTTACGCCCTTCGGGGAGTGCCGGCTTACTGGTGAGTGATATTCAGCACTTTAAGCGTTATCAGCAAGAAGATGCGTGGGACTGGGAACATCAAGCCTTAGTGAAGGCGCGTTTTATCTGTGGGCATGGTCTATTGTCTAAACAGTTTGAGGATATTCGTGGTCAAGTGCTGTGTCAAACGCGTGATCGGGCTGAATTGATTAAGAGTATTAGTCAGATGCGTCAGAAGATGCATGATTCATCTTCGCCTAGATCAGCGCGCCATCAATTATTATCATTATCATTGAAGGGATTACCGGGGGGGAGCATTGATATCGAGTTTATCGCGCAATATTTTGTCTTGGCTTTGAGTGCGAAAGTGCCTGAGTTGGTGAGTGCGCGTGATAGCTTATCTATACTCAAGATAGCCTTCAAACATCAGCGAGTGAGTGAAGAGAATTATCTGCAGTTAATGACAGCATTAAAGTTGTATAAGACGGCATTGATGGATTATATTTTGCTTGCTGATGAAGATACAGATCGGTTAGAATGGCACCGTCACCAAGTTCAACAGCGTTGGCAGCAGTGGCAACAAGGGCGGCTAGATTTACTATAACCATTTGCATCCTAGGGCATTGTAGCAAATAATGTGTCAAATTTACAAGGGGATCAATCGATGTCTAATCAAAAGCCAGTTCGTGCGTGTGCCGTGCCACGTTATGATGTGACAAAAAAGGACTTGCCCTTATCTTGTCCGATGCCGCAGATGGAAATTTGGGATGCTCATCCACGGGTTTATTTACCGATTGAAGAAACAGGGACAGCAACGTGTCCGTACTGTGGTGCGGAATTCCATTTGACTAACAAAAGTTAAGCCTGCGTGAAAAATATTTTAATTGTAGGTCCCTCCTGGGTGGGGGATATGATGATGTCTCAGTCTTTGCTTAAAGTCTTAAAGCAGCAGCATGCAGAAGTTAATATAGATGTTCTCGCGCCGAATTGGACATTTGCGCTACTTGCACGTATGCCGCAGGTTCGTGAGGCGATCTCTGCACCGTTTGCTCATGGCCAATTTGCCTTTAAAGAGCGCATGCGTTTAGGCCAAAGCTTACAAGAAAAGCACTATGATCAGGTGATTGTGTTGCCAAATTCATGGAAGTCGGCGGTGGTGCCGTGGGCGGCTAAAATTCCTCAGCGTACGGGTTGGTTGGGTGAGTTCCGTTATGGCTTGCTTAATGATGGAAGAAAGCTGGATAAAGTGAAATATCCGTTAATGGTGCAGCGGATGGTGGCTTTAGCCTATCCGAAGGGCAAAGAAATTTTACCTTCAATGTGTCCGAATCCTGAATTGATTGCTGATGAAAATAATGTCAAGCAGGCTTTGGAAAAGTTTAATTTAAATATGCAATCTGGGTCAATTTTAGCCTTATCACCCGGGGCAGAATTTGGCCCATCGAAAAAATGGTCACCTGACTATTTTGCTCACGTGGCGCTTGAGAAAATTCAAGCAGGTTGGCAGGTGTGGTTATTTGGTTCTAAAAAAGATGAAGCGGTCGCCCAAGAGGTTTTAGCAAAGGCTCCGGGCTGTATAGATTTAGTTGGTAAAACGAACTTAGAAGAAGCGGTTGATTTACTGTCTGCAACAGATCAAGTGGTTTCGAATGATTCAGGTCTGATGCATATTGCCGCGAGTTTGGGTAAGCCAACCGTTGCGATTTATGGCTCGACAGATCCGGGTTTTACTCCGCCGCTAGGTAAAAAAGTTAGAGTACTAGAAAAAGAATTGGATTGCCGTCCTTGCTTTAAGCGCGAGTGCCCTTTAGAGCACCATCATTGCATGGATTCTATTAAGCCTGATGAAGTCTTACACGCGCTAGATCAATTGCCATGAGAGTGCTGATTGTTAAAACCTCATCACTTGGTGATGTGATTCACACGCTGCCTGCTTTAACAGATGCAATGCGCTGTATCCCTAATTTAGAAGTGGATTGGGTGGTTGAAGAAGGTTTAGCAGAAATTCCAGCCTGGCATCCAGCGGTAAAGCAAATTATTCCGATTGCACTGCGACGCTGGCGTAAAAGTTGGCGTAAAGCCTGGTCATCAGGCGAGATAAAATCCTGTATTCAACAGCTCAAGCAAACCCCTTATGATAAAGTTATCGATGCGCAGGGTCTTTGGAAAAGTGCGTTGGTGGCGGTTTGGGCACAGGGAGAACGCATTGGCTTAAATCAGCAGAGTGCGAAGGAAAAAGGCTTGTCTTTTTTCTATGAAAAGACAGTGAATGTACCCAAAGGCCAGCATGCCGTTGAGCGGGTGAGGCAATTATTTGCAGGTGCATTAGGTTATAGTTTATCTGATTTAGATATTGATTACGGCCTTAATTTTGCCCAGGCTGACCTAGCGAATGGCCAGAGTCAGCAATTAAACCAACCGAATGATTACCTCGTATTTTTGCATAGCACTGCGTGGGAGACAAAAAAATGGCCTGTGTGCTATTGGCGTGAGCTGTGTCAACGTGCTGCTGAGGCTAATTTTCAGGTCAAGCTACCTTGGGGCAGTGAAGAAGAGCGACAAACGGCTTTGCAGATTGCTGAGGGTTATTCATATGTTAGCGTGTTGAGTAGAATGACGCTGAGTCAGATGCGAGTGTGTTTACAAGGTGCGAAAGGCGTGGTCGCGGTAGATACCGGACTTGGTCACTTATCCGCTGCACTAGCTGTGCCTTGTGTCTCTATGTATGGGCCGACGAATCCGGTATTAACATCGACCTATGGTAAAAATCAACAGCACTTGCATGCAGATTTTCATTGTGCACCATGTTTAAGTCGACGTTGTCAATATAGTGCGGATGATACATTGACGTTGTGGCCGCGTTGTTTTACGACGGTGCAACCTGACATGGTGTGGAGTACACTTGATCGATTAATGTGTGGAGTGCCATCGTGAAGGTTTCGGCGTATGTGATCGCTTATAATGAAGAAGAGAAAATCAGAGACTGTGTCCAGACCTTATTATGGGCGGATGAGATTATTGTCGCGGATTCTGGCAGTACCGATAGAACGGCTGCATGGGCAGAAGAGCTCGGCGCTAACGTGGTGCAAGTCCCCTTTAATGGTTTTGGTGATTTACGTAATCAGGCCATTGTTCATTGCACAGGAGATTGGGTTTTCAGCTTGGATGCAGATGAGCGTTGTACATCAGCGGTGCGTGATGAGATTCTTGAGATTATCCATCGTCCTGAGAGTGAACGTGCGGATATTTATCAGGTGCCGCGGCGTAACTTTTTTTTAGGTCGTTGGATTAAGCATGCGGGTTGGTATCCTAATTATCGTCAACCCCAGCTTTTTCGTCGTGGTAGCATGAGCTATGATTTAAAGCCGGTCCATGAGGGTTATATTGCGCATAGTCATAAACCGATAGGAGAATTAACAGCAGCGATTTGGCAAATTCCCTTTAAAAATCTAGACGAAGTGATGCATAAGGCAAATCGTTATTCAACCTTGGGCGTTGATAAGCTGGTTGAACGTGGCAAGCAGGGCTCGTTTGCTAAGGCTTTATTGCATGGCTTTTGGTCGTTTTTTAAGCATTATCTACTTAAGCGTGGTTTTTTAGACGGTTGGCCTGGTTTTATTATTGCATTGGGCAATTTTGAAGGGACATTTTATCGTCATGCTAAGTTAACTGAGCGTCAGGCTAGTTGGTCTTTGCCTAAGAGTGAACAGGTGCTAAAAAAAGATTAGTCATGGATATTTCGGTTGTCCTTACGACTTATAACTGGCCTAGTGCGCTGGAGTTGGTGGTTAATAGCCTGTTGTCACAACAAACCCAAGCGAGTTTTGAGCTGGTGATTGCCGACGATGGCTCTCAACTTGAAACAAAAAACTTGATTGATAAAATTAAATCAGCTGGTTCTGGCTCTATTTCAATTCACCATGTGTGGCAAGAAGATCAAGGGTTTCGTGCGGCTGCCTGTCGCAATAAAGCGGTAGCCCAAGCAAAAGGTGCGTATATTATTTTTATCGATGGCGATTGCATCGTGCCAAATTACTTTATTCAGCGTCATTATGAGTTGGCTAAAACGGGTTGTTTTGTCGGTGGTAATCGTATTCTACTCAGCAGGCATTTTACGCACGATGTGCTTGCTCATAAAATAAATTTAGCTGATAAAAATCTATTGTATTGGTGCTTTAAGCGTTTACAGGGACATTGCAACCGTGTATTGCCTTTGCTAAAACGTTCTTTGGGTGCTTGGCGTGAAAGCAAACAAGTATGGCAAGGAATAAAAACATGTAATATGGGGGTTTGGCGAGCGGATGTGTATGCCGTTAATGGCTTTGATGAGAGTTTTACCGGTTGGGGCTATGAAGATTCGGATTTTGCCATTCGTTTATTACGGGCAGGAATAAAGCGCCTGGATGGGCGTTATTATGCACCGGTGTTTCATCTTTGGCATCGAGAAAATAGCCGGGGCCAAGAGCAAGAGAATTTAATGCGTTTGCAACAAGTGATTGATGGTACACATAGCCAAGCGCATGTTGGCATCAGTCAATATTTAAATTAGGAGTGTCGTGTATGATTATTGTTACCGGTGGCGCAGGGTTTATTGGTAGTAATTTAATTAAGCAGTTAAATGAGCAAGGGCACCGTGAAATTTTAGTTGTCGATGATTTATCCGATGGCAAAAAATTTGTGAACTTAGCTGATTGCGATATTTTAGATTATCTTGATAAAAACCAATTTATAGAAAAAATTAAAAATAATGATGATTTCTCGGACTATGTGAAAGTAGTATTCCATCAAGGTGCTTGTTCGAAGACGACCGAATGGGATGGCCGCTATATGATGGATAATAACTATGAATATTCAAAGCAGTTATTACATTATTGTATGGCACGAGGCATTGCCTTTATTTATGCATCCAGCGCTGCAGTCTATGGGGGTAGTGAGACCTTTAAAGAATCACGTCAATTTGAAAAACCGCTCAACGTTTATGGCTATTCGAAATGGCAATTTGATCAATATGTCCGTCAGTGTGCTTTATCTGCGCATAGTCAAGTGGTCGGATTGCGTTATTTTAATGTTTATGGACCAGGTGAGCAGCATAAAGGGTCGATGGCCAGTGTGGCGTATCACTTGAACAATCAAATGCATGAGACAGGTAAAATTAATTTATTTGCCGGTTGTGATGGCTATGAAGATGGTGAGCAGCGTCGCGATTTTGTCTATGTTGGCGATGTAGTGAAAGCGAACCTATGGTTTTTAGAGCATGCTGATGTGTCTGGTATTTTTAATATTGGCACAGGTGCTAGTCAGAGCTTTAATGATGTGGCACGTGCAGTGATTGACTGGCACGGGCGTGGTGAATTGAATTATATTCCCTTCCCAGAGCACCTGAAAGGCGCCTACCAAAGCTTTACTGAAGCGGATATTCATGACTTGCGTCATGTTGGGTTTGATGAGCGCTTTTTAACGGTTGAAGAAGGGGTCAAACTATATTTAGATTGGCTACAGGCGAGATAATGGACTGATGATGCGTCGATTTTATACCTGTTGTTTTTATTTGTTGTTACCGGTGATTTTTTTGCGGCTGTGGTATAAAGGCCGCAAATTACCGGCTTATCGTCGTCGTTGGTTGCAGCGTTTAGGCTGGGTGAAAATACCAAAAGAATATCAGCATGGCTTGTGGATTCATGCGGCATCTGTCGGTGAAGCTGTTGCTGCTAGCATGTTGGTGAAAACCTTGCGTGAGCAAGGAGATAAGCGGCCGATTGTGATGACGACGATGACACCAACAGGTTCAGAGCAAATTCAGCGCAGTTTGGCCGGTGACGAGGTCTATCATGTCTTTGTGCCGTATGATTTGCCCTGTGCAGTACGGCGGTTTCTTGATAGCGTGCAGCCTAAGGTTTTAATTTTGATTGAAACGGAGGTATGGCCAAATTTGCTCGCTGAAGCAAAACACTATGATATTCCATGTGTCTTGGTGAATGCACGATTATCTGCACGTTCAGCGGCCGGTTATCAGCGCCTGAAGGGCTTTAGTCGTTGGATGATGCGACAGTTTGATGTGATTTTGGCGCAAACCCGTGCAGATGCTGAGCGTTTTATTCAACTTGGTGCTCACAGTGAGCGAGTAAAAATCTGTGGTAATGTAAAATATGATTTGTCCTGGCCGGAAAATTTAGCTAGAGACGCTGCTCTCCTTCGTCGGGTCTTTGGAGAAACGCGGCCCGTTGTCACCGTTGCAAGTACACATAAGGGTGAAGAAGAGTTGATTTTGAGGGCGTTTGAAATAGTTTGGCAGACGCTCGATGTCGTTTTAGTGTTAGTGCCGCGTCACCCCAATCGTTTTGCTGAGGTTAAAAAACTCTGTATAAAAACCGGCAAAGCATTCGCTTGTCGTAGTGATGGTGATGATAATAGTAAACACCCTGATCAAGAGCAGCAGGTTCAGCTATATCTAGGGGACTCCATGGGGGAGATGGGCTTGTATTATCAAGTCGCCGATATCACCGTGGTGGCGGGTAGTTTTCAGCCGATTGGTGGGCATAATATGTTAGAGCCAGCCTCCCTTGGTAAAGCGGTGATTACTGGACCACATGTGTTTAACTTTACTCAAGTTGCTCAATTATTGGCGGATGCGAATGCGGCAATAAAGCTTGCAGAGGCGAGTGATAGTCAGCATTTGGCGGGCTGTATTATGGAGTTATTGAGTGATCCTGATAAATACACAGCGATGGGAGAGCGGGGACAAGCCGTGGTTAAAAAACACCAGGGTGCGAGCCTTGCGACGTTGGATGAAATCCGTAAAGTGATGAAATCACGCTGATATTATTAATCTAATGGTTGTCGAGTCAAACAGGCTTAGTTTGGCTTGTGCACAGGCCTGTTTATTTTTTTATTGATGGTTTTTCCATGGTTTTGCAATGCCGCTTGTATTTATGCAGTGAATTCGTTAATGTGTTTTCTCATTCAGCTCATTCAGATTTTTGAATTAGGAGGACGATGTGAGGAAAACAGCACTGTATGATTTACAGGATCAACTGTCACCACGTTGGGTTGATTTTGCTGGGTGGCAGATGCCGATTTATTATGGCTCGCAGTTAGAAGAACATCTGGCAGTGAGAAATGATGCAGGGATGTTTGATGTTTCACACATGCAGGTGGTGGATGTCAAGGGAGCTGATGCTAAAGCTTTTTTCTCTTATTTACTTGCCAATGATATTAATAAACTCAAAGCCCCAGGAAAAGCCCTATATAGCTGCATGTTAAATCATGAAGGTGGGGTGATTGATGATCTTATCGTTTATTATTTAGGCGAAGAATATTATCGTATCGTTGTCAATGCGGGTTGTGCGGATAAAGATATTGCTTGGATTAAAGAGATTGCCAGTCAGTTTGCTGTGACGGTTAGCACGCCTGAAGATGTTGCGATTATTGCTGTACAAGGTCCTCAAGCATTGGCTCGGGTTATTTCTGTGCTTTCTGCGCCTAAGGTTGAACTGATTAGTCAACTGCAGCCTTTTGCTGTGGGGTCTATTGAAGGCTGGACGATTGCTCGTACCGGCTATAGCGGTGAAGATGGTCTTGAACTGATTTTGCCAACGGACCAGGTTACTCAGGCTTGGCAAGATCTTATTACGGCGGGAATTACTCCGTGTGGTTTGGGGGCACGAGATACATTGCGCTTGGAGGCTGGACTTAATTTATTTGGTCAAGATATGGATGAATTAACTCACCCTTATGAGTCTAATTTAGGCTGGACCGTGGCATTAGAGCCGAGTGAGCGTAATTTTATTGGCCGTCAGGCGCTGGAAGCAATTCAGGCAGAAGGTGTCACGCATCGCTTGGTCAGTTTGGTGATGACAGAAAAAGGTGTGTTGCGTCATGGTCAGAAAGTCATTGTTGAAGGCGTAGGAGAAGGCGTGATTACCAGTGGGACATTCTCGCCCAGTTTAGGTGTGGCGATTGCTTTTGCTCGTATTCCTGTCAGTGATGCCGCGAGTGTTGAAGTTGAAATTCGTAATAAACGTTTTCCTGCGCATATCGTGCGTGGTCCTTTTGTTCGTATGGGTAAACCTTCTAAAGCTGTTGAGGAGATTCTGGCATGAGCCAAGTAAATAATGAATTAAAATATACAAAATCACACGAGTGGGTTCGTGTTGAGGCCGATGGCAGTGTGGTGATTGGGATTAGTGATCATGCCCAGTCCTTACTCGGTGATGTTGTATTTGTTGAATTACCTGAAATCGACGCTGAATATGATGCTGGAACTGAGGTGGGAGTGATTGAATCAGTGAAAGCTGCCGCGGATGCTTATAACCCGATTGCTGGAAAGGTGTTGGCAGTCAATGAAGCCTTGCTGGATAGTCCGGAATTAATCAATGAATCACCTTTTGATGATGGTTGGATGTATCGTTTAGCACCACATAGTGCAGCTGACCTTGATGGCTTGATGAATGCTGAAGCCTACGCTGCTTTATTGGCTGAAGAAGAGTAACTGGGGGTAACATGGCCTTTATTCCTCACACAAAAACAGATATCAGTCAGATGTTAGCGACGATTGGTGTGCAGTCTGTTGAAGATTTGTTTGATGAAATTCCAGCAGAACTAAAAGTAGCAGGCTTAGATTTGCCTGAAGCTTTGTCTGAGATGGCGATCTTGCGTTTAATGCGTGAGCGGGCAAACCTGGATAAGTCCCAACTTAACTTTGTTGGTGCAGGTGCCTATGAGCATCATATTCCTGCAGCGGTATGGGATATTGTCTCACGTGGTGAGTTTTATTCTGCGTATACACCGTATCAAGCTGAAGCCAGCCAAGGGACATTGCAGTTACTCTATGAATATCAATCGATGATGGCCTCGCTGACAGGAATGGATGCGGCAAACGCTTCGTTATACGATGGCGCCAGTAGTTTAGCTGAAGCGGTGTTGATGAGTGTGCGCTTGAACCGTCGCTCAAAATCACGCCGTATTTTGGTTTTAGGTGCCTTGCATCCGGCTTATCGTGAGACCATTCATACTCTGGTGTCTAGCCAAAAAATTGAATTAGTCGATGTGCCGTTTAATGCAGCCTCGGGTACGGTGCAGCTCAGTGATTTAGAGCCATGGCAGACTGAAGATATTACTGCGGTGATTATTAGTCAGCCGAACTTTTTGGGTCAGTTAGAAGCGGTGAATGAGTTAACCGATTGGGCACATCAGCAACAGGCGATTGTTATTGCTGTCGTGAATCCAACAGCCTTAGCCTTATTGCATGCGCCAGGGCAATGGGGTGAAAAAGGGGCAGATATTGCCTGCGGTGAAGGTCAACCTTTAGGGGTGCCGTTGGCTTCAGGTGGGCCGTATTGTGGTTTTATGACCTGTAAAATAGCCCATGTGCGGCAGATGCCAGGGCGAATTATTGGCCGCACGACGGATTTGGATGGCAAAGAAGGCTTTGCTTTGACCTTGCAAGCGCGTGAGCAACATATTCGCCGGGCGAAAGCAACATCGAATATTTGTACTAACCAAAGTTTATTAGTCACGGCGACGACGATTTATTTAGCGTTGCTAGGTTATCAAGGCTTAAAGCAAGTTGCTACTCACTCGTGTGCGAATAGTCGTGTTTTGGCTGAGCGTATTTGTCAAATTTCGGGTGTTGAGCAGGTGTATTCACGTGATAATAGCTTTCATGAAGTGGTGATTCGCCTACCGATCAGTGCTAAAACAGTATTATTGGGCATGAGCAAAAAAGGGATTTTAGCGGGTTATGACCTAGGTCGAGACTATTCAACTATGGGGCATTGTTTGTTGGTGTGTGCAACAGAAACGAAAACCGCTCATGATTTAGAGCAATATTATGATGCTTTACTTGAGGTATTAAAAGCGGAGGGTGTGTCATGCTAATTTTTGAACGTTCTGCAACAGGGCGCACCGCAACCGCACAAGCACCGCGAGAAATTGAGTCAGTGCAGTTTGCTGAACAGCACCGACGTAAAGATAAACCGGTACTGCCTGAAGTATCTGAAATGCAAGTAGTGCGTCATTATACCCAGTTATCACAGAAGAACTTTTCAATCGATAGCCAGTTTTACCCGTTGGGTTCATGTACGATGAAGTATAACCCACGCGGGGCACATAAGGCGGCAAGCTTGGAAGGCTTCTTAAATCGTCACCCCTATTTAGCCGACCAGGATAATCAAGGCTTTTTAAGCTGCATGCATGAATTGCAAGAGATGCTCGCTGAAATGACGGGGATGTCTGCAGTTGCTTTATCACCAATGGCAGGAGCTCAAGGTGAATATGCAGGGGTTGCCATGATTCGTGCGTATCATCTGGATAACGGTGATTATGAGCGTGATGAAATTCTTGTGCCGGATGCAGCGCATGGAACGAACCCTGCTTCTGCGGTGATGTGTGGTTTTAAAGTTAAAGAGATTCCAACAACGCGTGATGGCGATGTTGATATCGATGCCTTAAAAGCTATGGTTGGTGCAAAAACGGCGGGGATTATGTTGACTAACCCGTCAACGCTTGGCGTGTTTGAGCGTAAAATTAAGGAAATTGCTGCGATTGTTCATCAAGCGGGTGGCTTATTGTACTATGATGGGGCGAACCTTAATGCTATTTTAGGGCAGACACGTCCAGGGGATATGGGCTTTGATGTGATTCATTTGAATTTACATAAAACCTTTGCCACACCGCATGGTGGTGGTGGCCCTGGTGCAGGTCCTGTGGCGGTGAGTGAGCGCTTAAAACCCTATTTGCCTATCCCTTATGTACAACAGCAGACTAAAAGTAATCGCACTGAATATAGCCTGGTTGATCGTAAAGCAGCGCCGAAAAGCATCGGGCGAATGAGTACCTTTATGGGCAATAGTGGTGTGTTATTACGCGCTTATGTCTATATTCGTCTGCTGGGTAAGTCTGGTGTGGAGGAAGTCAGCCGGTATGCGACTTTAAGTGCAAATTATTTAATGGCGCGCCTCGCGCAAGCAGGCTTTAGCATGGCTTATCCAGGGCGTCGTGCGACTCATGAGTTTATTTTAACGCTTGCAGCAGAGAAAAAAAGCATTGGCGTTTCAGCAATGGATGTCGCTAAACGTTTATTAGATTATGGCATGCATGCACCAACGACTTATTTTCCGTTATTGGTTCCAGAATGCTTTTTAATTGAGCCGACGGAAACTGAAAGCAAGGAAGAATTGGATGCGTTTGTAGATGCAATGGTTAATATTCGTGCAGAAGCTGTTAAAAATCCTGAATTTTTACATGCTGCACCTTATACTTTGCCTGTGCGTCGTCTCGATGATGTTAAAGCAGTAAAAGAGTTAGACATTGCTTGGCAACAGGGTGTTGATAATAAATAACCCTGCTATTGCTTTATGTAAGATAAATAGCTCTAAGTTGAAAATGCCCTTTATTTTAAAAGGGCATTTTTTATGCAGAATAAAAACACTAAATTTTTAATGTTAACTTCACTGTTTTCTGTAGCCTTGAATTCACCCTTAGCTTAAAATATTTTGAAGCTATTTATTTTTATGAACTAAGAGATACTTTAATGATTAACCAGCAACCAAAAGGGCTTTACTTACTTTGCTTTACCGAGTTGTGGGAGCGGTTTGGCTTTTATACAGTACAGACTATTTTGATCTTATATATGAGTAAAGGTCTATTATTTTCAGATTATCGTGCGTACTTACTCTATGGGACATTCAGTGCATTACTTTACTTAACTCCTGTTTTAGGTGGTTTTGTTGCGGATCGTTATATTGGCTTTCAGCGCTCGATTATTTTGGGTGGCTTATTATTTGTACTGAGTTACTTATTGTGTGCACTACCGGGTCAAGCTGCTTTTTTCTGGGGGCTGACGTTCCTAATTATTGGTAATGGTTTTCTAAAGCCGAATGTATCAAGTATTGTCGGCGAGCTTTATGAAAAAGATGATCCGCGTCGTGACGGAGGGTTCACACTATTTTATATGGGAATTAATATTGGCGCATTGATTCCTCCGATTTTTGCTGGAGATTTAGTACATCAGCATGGTTGGCATAGTGGCTTTTTATTAGCTGCTGTTGGCATGTTTATTGGTTTAATAAGCTTTATTTATGGTCGTTATCGTTTACAGGGAAAAGGTGGCGTACCTAAGGGCAGCCCATTATATAGGCAATTATTGACTTATCTTAATCGCATTCATTTTTTACTGGCATGTACTATTGTTATTTGTGCTTTTATTATTCATGCGCTATTTAAAATTCCAACAATAACATCAACCGTATTAATTATTGCATCCATCTTGATTGTACTTTGGGTGTTAATTATTGCTCTGCGTGAGAGTGATGATATACGCAATAAAATGATTGCAGCATTGATCTTAACTGTAATTTCTGTTGGATTCTGGGCATTATATAATCAAACTTTTACCTCACTTATGCTGTTTGCTGAGCGTAACATGCAGCCTAATTTTTTAGGTATGACAATTAATGCGGAATTTACCCACGCTGCGAGCCATGGAGTG
>NZ_AMFF02000100.1 GCF_000297215.2 Piscirickettsia salmonis LF-89 = ATCC VR-1361 | reverse complement strand
ATGGCTCGCAGCGAAAGAACCACTCCTCATTGGTTGGAATTGGGGGAAAGTTGATCAAGAAGCCCCGGCGTTTATGGATGTTGAAGGCAAATATCTAATTGAAGGTATGCGCTTTTTACCTAAAGATATTCAATCAAGGTTGTCGTCGGCACTGGGTGGCGGTGTTGCCGATTTAGAGTCATGGAAGAAAGAATTTTTTAATACTCTACCAAAAGCGATGGTCTCTTGGTTAAAGACATCTAGTGAGCCGAATAAGGCTGTGTTGATTATCTCAGAAGCCGATATACACAAATTCAGGACTTACGCATTGACAGCTATTTTAAAACATGAAAGCTAATGACATCAATAGATCTAGCCTTTTAATCACTTTTTTACAAACTCTCTGAAGAGAGCAAAAGTATGAGCCTATGACAAAAGTTCATACAAGTTATGAAAAAAATGTACTGAAAATACCAATTTTTTGTGGGTGCATAACTAGATTTTGTTGTCAATGCGTAAGTCCTGAAATTAACTAAGGGGAAATACCCTCTTTCTAAAAGTATTGTCAAAGCGATTCAGCCGATGATTGGGAAAGCTTATGAGAATAAATCTGCACGTAAGCGTCGCTACCTC
>NZ_AMFF02000099.1:7264-9589 GCF_000297215.2 Piscirickettsia salmonis LF-89 = ATCC VR-1361 | reverse complement strand
GATTTATATGGAAATGTCAACAGAGCCTAGTAAGTGAGCAAATATAATCTATAAATTATAGAACTATACAAAAAGAACTGAACTTGCTTCTTGAAAACAATCTGAAGACCCCATTATATATGGAGCTAAACATGATAACTCACCAGCTAGGAGGCAACTTGCCACCATTCACATTTTTATATTAGAAAAATAGAGCCTTTAGGCGCTCTTGTGTAATATGCAATGTTTTTGCCGGATCAAACTTAGCAATAAAATCATTACAACCAACATGTTCAACCATCGCTTTATTAAACTCACCACTCAAAGAAGTATGCAATACAATAAATAGATCTTTTAATTTCGGATCTTCTCTACATTTTACCGTTAATGTATAACCATCCATTTCTGGCATCTCAGCATCGGTAATGACAACAGGAATTTTTTTGCTAATATCAGCATCACTCTCCTCACTAGCAACCTTTTTAAGGTAAGCAAATGCATCAGCACCGCTATTGCAAGCAACAACGTTAACATCAAGCTTACTTAGAATTTTTATTAAGTGATTTCTAGCAAAACTTGAGTCATCGACAATCAATAAAGAAACACTGCTTAAATCAAGACTCTTATCAATTTCAATATCATCAGTGTGCGCTTCAAAGCCAATAATATCTGCTAATACTTTTTCAACATCAACAACCTGAACAATTTTACGCTCAAAGTTCAATGTTGCAGTTACATAATGAGAGTTTCCTAACCCACTTGGCGGCTGCTTAATTTCATTCCATTCGATATTAATAATACGCTCAACACTACTGACAAGAAATCCCTGAGTATAACCATAATACTCAGAAATAACAATGACCGCTGAATCGTCATCGGCTAAACTTTTCATACCAATTTCTTTTGACAGATCAATAATAGGAATCGTCTGTCCGCGCATATGCATAACACCTAATACACACTGATGACTATTAGGCAATATCGTCAAAGGCTGTTGCTGCAGTACTTCTCGAATTTTAAAAACATTCATAGCATAAATATTCTCATCACCCAACTTAAATAGCAAAGACTCTAATCTATTTTTACCAACAAGTTGCGTTCTCGCATCAACCGTATCTAATATTCCTGCCATAATTTCTAACCGCTTTTATCACTTGGCGCTCATCATCTTGAACTTATCTAAAAAGTTCAGAGTTTAGCCAAAGTAATTATTTTTTATTAAAATACTAAAAGCAAATTTCATACCATAAAAAACCACTATAAACAAAGTAAAATAGATTTTAAAAGACTAAGTTAAAGTACACTGAAAATCATACATTTTTTCATTCTGAATATAAGAAGTCATTTTACAACGAATCGGCACGCCTCCAGACAAAACCCCCACTTCCCCTTTACCATACAGTTTTGCATCAAGAGTCAAATAAGTATCCTCAAGGCCTTCTCGCTCAACTCTGAGCTTAATCACCGCAAAACGGCCAAGACAATTGATTGCACTAGTAATCCAATGCACAACCAACGCGCTATTTTCTTCAATAAGAAGATCAACTGGTGTGATATAGCGCGTGCACTTTTTTTTATCCACATGAAAGTGAATTGTACGTACAGATTTATTCAATAAAGTAACACGATAAACATTGGTTAAATTTGCAAAAGTAGTAAAAGCTAGACCCATGAATAAAATAAAGAAAACAATTACATTTAAATAAAGCTTCATAATAATTAAAACATTTATAAATCACTTACTTTTTAATTTAGTATAGAACTTAATCATGCGTTAGTATTTATTTTCAATTGAAATCATTTACCTGGCTCAAGCTCTGAACTTTGCAACCCATAATCTCTATCTACCCTAGCTAACGCCCGTTGCGAAGCACAACCCGGGGCTCCCTTAGCAGCAAGATCTCTTATTTCTCTTATCGTAATACCATTATAGCTATCCATATGCTCTTGCACTCTACTTTTTGTAGGTCGCCAGCCTCTTTCTTCTTTATATAATCTCAAAAAATCATTAATAAAAGGAGCCTCATCTTCTCGCACTTGTTCTAAATGTTTTTTAAGAAATGGCATCGCATTTTTAGCCCTCGCCTGTGCTCCTTCAGCTTTAGCGATTAAATGAGCAGCTTTTATACATACATGTTCTCTCTGCTCTGGACTTAATTGTCTTTGATCAAAATTAAAATCATCAAAAACAATTTCTCCGGTGAAGTTTGCTCCAGTAAAATCTACCTCACCCTTCACTTCCTGTGAAAGTCTGAACCTAGCTTGACAGTTGGAGTCTACTAACTGTTTGGAGGTAAAGATTAATGAATTTAAAAGCGAAACGCGATATTTCACGAAAATTGAAAG
>NZ_AMFF02000099.1:0-2894 GCF_000297215.2 Piscirickettsia salmonis LF-89 = ATCC VR-1361 | reverse complement strand
TCGGCAGGCGGCTAAATCAGCGATCTTTGAGTATATCGAAGTTTTTTATAACAGAAAACGCATTCACTCAGCTAATGATTATTTATCACCTGAGGAATACGAGCATAATCAAAAAATCAGTTAAAAATTTGTCTAGAAAAAGGTTGCCAGATCAAACCACAGAAATTCCACTTTAGACTTGGCATAAAAATGGGGGCTTTACAGTTGCAATGGATTAGAATAATTTTTTCATTGTTAGATTATTTACCGATCTCAGTATAGATTCAGCCTTAGTCAAGAAATTGTGTATTAAAACTTGCAGCCCTATCGAACCATAACATGGACTTTAATTATTCTCCCTCATAATTAAATTTTGGTAATTCTAAATGCCAAAAAATAGCGGCCAGTCTTAACAAAAAGCAACTCACCAAAGTAATCACTACCGTCAAACTCCCAGGCAATGAAGTATACTTTAGCAACATATAAAGGGTAGCGGCGATCAATGCAACCAAAGCATAAATTTCCTTACGAAAAACCAGCGGCACATCATTACATAAAATATCACGCATTACACCACCAAAAATACCGGTACACATCCCCATAATCGCACAAACAGAAAAAGGCAAGGACAAAGCAAGCCCTTTTTCTGTACCAATAATTGCAAAGGTGACTAAGCCAAGTGCATCTAAAACTAGAAAGACAATAGATAAACGGGAGATAAAGCGAGCCAAATAAATTGTCACCACTGCTGCTGTTGTTGTAAATAGCAAATATTCTGGATGCCCTACCCAGCTTAACGGATAATTACCAATCAACACATCTCTGGCAGTTCCACCACCTAAAGCGGTGATAGCAGCAATCATAATCACACCAAAAAAGTCCATATGTTTACGACCAGCGGCAAGCGCCCCTGAACTTGCTTCAACAGAGATACCAATCAGATATAAAATATGCAGTAACATATAATAGGCCTTTAAGAATATTAGAAATATGAATACAGTTTATTTTTTAAAAAGAATTTTGGATGATCCACTAAAACAACCTTCTCTGGCAACTCAATTCGATCTTTCATATCTGTACGCACCAACACCATGCGCTCGACCTGTTGATTCATCACACGATACTGCACTAAACGCCCAACTGCACGCTGTAAACTTTCACCTAAACGCTGCACCCGTAACGGTACTGGCATACCACGAAAACGCTGCGCCAATAAACCATCAATTCGTGAATCTCGTGATACCAAAGTCGCCCCCAATGCTTTCACCGCTTCTAGAATATAACCTTCTGTTTTATAAATAAACTCTCGACCAAACTGCACGACTTTAGAATCCGTACGAATCATCGTCTCCAAACGCTCTTGCGTTAAAGTGACTGCTTCTTCTGAGCTATCAATACCCACCGCATTGCGCCCTAATAATTTTGCTGCGACTAAGCTTGTGCCACTGCCACAAAATGGATCTAAAACAATATCACCAGCATGGCTTGCTAACTGAATAATCCGTTCTAGTAATAATAAAGGTTTTTGTGTCGGATAACCTGTACGCTCTTTAGCATTTGGGTTTAAATAAGGAATATCATCCCACACATCACCCAAAGGTACGCCTTGCTTTGCTTCATTAAGTACATGCTCACCTTTTTCATCCTTCGCATACACACTCTTACCTTCCTCATCACGTGTACGCTTTTGCAATAACTGCTCTACATTTGTCGTTGGTGAATATTCGCCATACAAATGATTAAAAGTAAAGTCATCCGTTTTTGTATAAAAGAAAATCTTTTGATGCGTGGACTGTAAACCTTTTTTCACATTGCTCCAGCGCTTATAGTGCCAAATAATCTCTGAACGAAACTGATCAACTGAAAAAATATCATCCAAAAGCATTCTTACCCAATGACCAGCGCGCTGATCACAATGAAAAAACAGTGAACCCGTTGGCTTTAAAATACGTTGTAGCTCAACAAGCCGCACCTGTAAAAAATAAAGATACTCATGACGTCCTGTCCATATATCATTAAATTGGTAGGCTGAGGCCTCATTACCCTGCGGTGGCCCGCTAATCTGACGCTGCGTAAAAAAAGGTGGATCTAAATAAATTAGATCAACCGAATTCTCTGCAATTTCACGTAATTCAGCAAGGCAGTCATTATGTTTAACCTGATATTCAGTTGCATTCATCATTATTCGTAACAGTCAAAACTTATCCCTATTCATTCACTTTCTCATTGCATTCTTAGCTATACTCAACGTAGCAGCCATTAAGTGACCTGTGCCATGAAAGAAGGAATGCGTATTATTTTATTTGTTGCAATCACCATTGCGCTTATTATCGCAGGACTCTCTGCCGATAAAAAGCCCACTGGCCCAGACTTAAGCAAAGATGTTCAAAAACAGCAAAAACTCATTCAACCCTAAATTTAAACTAAATTAAACCCCAAGTACTTTGGCCATCGCACAAATACGAGCAACCATTGCATAAAAGCCATTACGTCGATTTGGGCTTAAATGACTCTCAAGATTTAATCTAGAAAAAATATCTTTTATATCAACTAACAATATCTCTTGAGGGGTTTTATTCGCATATGCCAGTAATAATACAGCGATCAAACCCTTGACGATCGCCGCATCACTATCTGCAATAATGTGTAAATGCTCACCGTCCATCCGACTGACCATCCACACTTGACTCATACACCCTGGTACCAAGCTATTTTTTGTCTTCAGCGCATCAGGCATAACTGGCAAATTTTGCCCAAGCTCAATAATCACTCGGTAACGGTCTTCCCAATCATCAATAAAGTCAAAGTTTTCAATCAATTCTTCTAGCTGCATGGCCGGCCTCTTTCACTTAATTCCCGCCGCATCATACCATAACTGGCAATAATCCACAGCTAAACTAGGCTCCGTTGACATT
>NZ_AMFF02000098.1 GCF_000297215.2 Piscirickettsia salmonis LF-89 = ATCC VR-1361 | reverse complement strand
ACTGTTAATCCAGCGCTATATAATCAATAATCTATCAAAAAAGGGGTTTAAAGACACCCTCTAGCCAATTCAGGCTGCTGTTGATTCCACATACAATTAAACATTTTTTCGATTAGCAATTTGCCAGTATTTTCAACAGCAGAAGAGGCTATGGATGTAGACATAAACTTAAATATACACCTTAGTATTATTTTATATTATTTTCTTGTTGATTAAAGTAATGCTTAAGCCAGTCAGTGAGTTGTTTTTGTTGCTCTGTGGTTAAGTGTAAACCTAATTTACTACGGCGCCAGAGGATATCGTCAGCTGTTTTGGCCCATTCATGTTCGACAAGGTATTTTACTTCTTTTTCATAGAGTGTGTTACCAAAATGCTGGCCTAAGTCAGTGGTTGATGTGCATTTTCGTAAAATACAGTGTATGCGTGCGCCATAGCTACGCGCTAAGCGCAAGGTGAGCTGCTTAGGTAGCCAAGGGTATTGATCCTGGAGTCGTTGGTAAAACTCATCGAATGTTTTTGTACCTAAATCACCGCCGGGAAGGTAGTCATTCGCTGTCCAGGGCGCTGTCATTGCCGGGAAGTAAGGCTGTAGTTTTTCTAAGGTTTGTTCGGCCAGTGTACGATAGGTGGTTATTTTCCCGCCGAAAATATTGACTAAAGGTAGCCCATGTTGATCATCAACGATGATTTTATAGTCGCGAGTGATAGCAGAAGGGGTATCACTTTCGTCATTTAGTAAAGGCCTGACACCTGAATAGTTCCAGAGAATATCAGCTTTTTGCATACCAGGCTCGAAATAATCATTGACTAAATTAATCAAGTAATCTATTTCTTCGTTATTAATTTTAACCTGTGCAGGGTCACCCTCATAGTTTAAGTCGGTGGTGCCAATCAGAGTAAAGTTTTGTTCGTAGGGGATGGTGAACACAATGCGGTTATCGGCATTTTGTAAGATATAAGCATGCTCACCTTCATACAGTTTAGGGATGACGATATGGCTGCCTTTTACTAGGCTTAAATGATGCTGCGTCGGTGTTTGCGTGAGATTAGGCAAAATCGTGCTCGCCCACGGGCCGCTGGCATTAATCAGTGCTTTTGCTGTGTATTCTTTTATAATTTGAGTTTGTTGGTCTTGAACCTTAACATACCAAAGCATATTGTTATGGCGCTTGGCAAAGATGCACTTGCTGCGCGTGAGTATTGTCGTCCCTTGCTCTTTTGCACTGAGGGCGTTTAAAACGACCAGGCGAGCATCATCGACGTGGCAATCGTAATAAGAAAAACCACGTTTTAGCTCAGG
Source organism: Piscirickettsia salmonis LF-89 = ATCC VR-1361 (assembly GCF_000297215.2). GTDB lineage: Bacteria > Pseudomonadota > Gammaproteobacteria > Piscirickettsiales > Piscirickettsiaceae > Piscirickettsia > Piscirickettsia salmonis. Next base: position 32,664 of record NZ_AMFF02000098.1, on the reverse strand, counting down.
TTTAAGATTTTTGCCAATGAGGGTGGTTTTTAGATTATAAGCTCTGGATCTTGGTAAAAACTTGCGTTTTGCTAGGTGATCATAGAGAAATAGGCCAATGCGAATGAGCCAAGCTGGGCGCAAGTGCTTTTGGTGGGGTAGGATAAATTGTAAGGGCTTGATAATGTGGGGTGCTTTTCTTAGTAAAATCTCACGTTCAGCAAGTGCTTTTCCAACCAAGCTAAATTCGTAATGCTCAAGGTAGCGAAGTCCGCCATGAATTAACTTACTGCTTGCAGAGGAGGTTGCAGACGCTAAATCAGCTTGCTCACACAAGGTGACTGTTAAGCCACGCCCGGCTGCATCTGCTGCGATACCTGTACCATTAATACCACCGCCAATAATAAAAAGATCACTATGAGAAACAACTGTAGCCAACTGCATCGCTCCTACTTACTAAAATAACCAAGATTGAATCTAATGATGCGCTTGCCGCATAATATAACACTAAGGTATGTTAAGGCACAGTCATAAATTTTTAAGAATAAAATACTAGGTTAATTATTTAATGTCAGAGTATATATTATCTATCGATCAAGGAACGACCAGTACACGAGCTATTGTCTTTAATTGTCAAGGACAAGTGTTAGCGCAGCACCAAATAGAATTTAAGCAATATTTCCCAAACGATGGGTGGGTTGAGCATGATGCCGATGATATTTGGCAGACAACGCTTATCAGTAGCCAAAAAGCCATTGAAAAAGCCAAGCTGGCGGCTCGGCAGATTGCAGCGGTTGGTATCTCTAACCAGCGTGAGACTACATTGGTATGGCATAAAAAAACAGGCCAAGTATTAGGCCGAGCGATTGTTTGGCAAGATCGTCGTACTACAGCAATGTGTGAAAGGCTCGCCCAGCAACCTGGTTGTTTAGAAATGGTTCAAGAAAAAACAGGGCTTTTGCTTGATCCTTATTTTTCTGCGACTAAGTTGCAGTGGTTGTTAGATCATACTGAAGGTGCGCGAGTACAGGCAGAGCACGGTGAGCTGGCATTTGGGACGGTTGATAGTTTTTTATTGTGGCGCTTAACCGGCGGTAAGTCGCATATGACCGATGTAACCAATGCCTCAAGAACCCTCTTGTATAATATTCACACACAGCGCTGGGATGAAGAATTACTAACATTATTTAATATTCCAGCCAATATTCTACCGGAAGTTGCTGATAATAGCGGGCACTTTGGTTATCTTGATCGTGAGCATTTAGGTGCTGAAATTCCTGTGACGGGCATGGCCGGGGATCAACAAGCGGCTGCATTTGGTCAGGCCTGTTTTTCTGAAGGAATGATTAAAAGCACCTATGGCACGGGTTGCTTTATGTTAATGAATACAGGGAAGACGGCGTTAATGTCTAAAAATCGCTTACTCACTACTATTGCTTATCGCCTGCACGGGCAGGTGAGCTATGCATTAGAAGGGAGTATTTTTGTCGCAGGAGCAGCGGTACATTGGTTACGTGATGCGGTGAAAATGATAGAAAAAGCCAGTGATACGGAAAGTATTGCTGGCTCGTTAGAATGTAGTCATGGTGTTTATTTAGTCCCTGCCTTTACCGGGTTAGGTGCGCCTTATTGGGATCCACAAGCACGTGGTGCACTGTTGGGGATGACGCGGGATACAGGAGTGAATCATATTGTTCGTGCAGCGTTAGAGGCGGTGTGTTATCAGACGAAAGATTTGTTATTAGCAATGCAAAATGATGGTGCTAGATTTCAAACCACGCTGCGTGTTGATGGCGGGATGGCACATAATCGTTGGTTGCTACAATTTTTAGCAGATATTTTAAATATTACGGTTGAGCGGCCAGGTTGTGTGGAAACCAGTGCATTGGGCGTTGCATATTTGGCGGGTTTGGGAGTAGGTATCTATCAATCGACTGATGAGATTGCTACGTTATGGTGTAAAGAGTTACAGTTTAGTCCTCGGATGGGCGAGGAAAAGCGTAGGTTTCTTTATCAAGGTTGGTTAGATGCTGTAGAACGGATTCGTAGTTAAGCTAGGATATGCCCTTATTTTTAGTTGAGCTAAATTAAAGGTATAGGCCAGATAAACCATCGCTTTGAAGTTACGAGTTAATTTTTCAAAGCGAGAGGTTATACTGCTAAAATACGTTAAGGCCTATTAGGAACAACAAAGTTTGTCAGACAATACTTTCAGTAGGTTAAATGGCATGAAAATGGGGTTTTACATCTGTATCAGATCGTTGACAAAATGACAGCGCTGTTGCAGCGACTCACATGTATAGTTGCTTGCTTTTGACGTTTTATCTATTGTTTATAATGATTAAAGTGGTTTATCTTAAGTATCTCAATAATTTCATTTCATTTAATTTTGTTTTATCTTAATCTAATGTAAAAATATTTTAATTGTAATTTAATTAATATTTTTTCATTTTAAAAAATAGAATTTCGGTGCGATCAATATTAATTATAATTTAGTGAAAGGATGTTTTAATTATAGATTTGTTTTTTATTGGGCGATTGTTTAATTTGTTGCATTGAAAAATATTCAAGTGATTTCTTGAATAAGAATGCAATTTTTTATGTTAAAAATAAATATATAAAGCATTATAATGTAATTATTGGTTTTATTTATTTTAAAACAATGATAGTTTCTCTGCTGAAAATTTTCAATATTGCAATAGGACGGCCTTTATGCCAAAAAAATTTACAGAAGGACCAAAAGAGTTTTTAGAAATAAAAGTTGATATTTTTCTTGATTTAGAAGAATATGCCGATTCAAATGCGGTAAAAACAAGCCTACTGTGTCCAACTAGCTGGACTGAGTCTTATCAAGATAGAAAATGTCGCAGAGATTTTTCTCGTTTGGCGAAAGCTACGTTAGCTAAAGATTGGCAAGGGTATGAAGGAGAGATTATTCCGAATGATCGGGAAAGTTTAATTCGGCTTGATAAAATGAGAAGGGATTTAAACTCTCTTAAAAGTCAGCTTTTAACCCAAGTCAATCATTTAAAGGCTTTTGGTAAGATTGTCGATAAACATATACAAATCATTGATAAATATTACTATGGTACTTTTTTATCAAGTGGTTTTGTATCTGCTCACTCGCATTACGCAAAAACACAGAGTGATGCTTATCATGTTCGCTTCCTTTTCATAGAGGCGCAATTAGAAGCACAACAGAGAAATAGTCATCTTGCTCCCGCAGCAAGTGCTCCTGATCCTAGTCAATAGTTATTTTTAATTTTTATATGTTTGTCCTATCAATATCAATTTAAAAATTATGGATTGAGCTCATGTCTTAATTATCTGTTACTGTATTTATATTAAAAGCCACGGGGAAACTCAGTGGCTTTTTAGTTTTTAAATTAACAGTTAATTTTACATGGATATTGTTAAGGAATTAAACTTTATAAGTAAACTTATGGTTAAGTTAAAGGTTTAGTCTTGACCATCATATGACTATAGATATATCAATGTCTTAACTTGTCTTGGGTTGTAGAGAATTGTTTAAAGATATCGTTTTAATAAAAACAATAAAATTTAGGTAATGTGTCTATTTGATTGTTTAGTTAGATCGCCTTGCCAAACTCGAATTTATTGATGAATAAACCAATCACTACATCATGCATCTTTTCGCTCTTCGAAAAACAAATGGTTTTGCGTGCTAAACGCTTAATTCGGGTTCTTAGGGTTAAATGCTTGCGCTCAATGGCCTGTGTGTTTTTTTTGCCAATGAAGTGAGAGTCTTCTGGCAAAATACGCTGATAAGAGCCCCAATCATCTGTATAGTAATAACGAATGTTAAACGATATTTTTCTTTTGTCTCTGGCAAATCACCTGGCCGCTTATAGTTCAGTAGGAATGTATCTTTATCACAGCCTGTATTTTTGCATTTATAACGCTGATTGCCTGAAGCGTTCCTGCCAAATTTAATGACATTATTCTCACTGCATTGTGGGCAATTGACTTCGATATGAGGCATGGATAAATCTATAAATTATTGTTAACTTGCTTCGAATTATACCATAGCAATCAATAAGATACATCACCGTTTTGTCTATGTGGCTTATATAAAAAAGGTACTGAAGAGGAACTTGGTTATTTTGAAGTGACTCAGCAGCAAATGAATAAGATTAACCAAGCGTGCAAAAAAGTAGATGAAAAAGTTGCAGCAGAATATGCTGAGCGTGGCTTAAAATTTATTTCTGATCGGCAAGGCGATTTAGGTGGTGGACATTTTTCTAACGTTTATCCACTTAAAGTGAAAGCAGGGACTAATAAGGAAATCTTTGGTTCTACTCACTACAGCCCGTAAATAGCCGTATCTTTTATAGAGGTCAGTTATGCTAAGCTGCATGGCTTGCATAATGGTCTCTTATTATTTTTAGCTATAAATTTCACGGTTTTTGGCAAGAATACAGCTTTTTGCCAGGGTTTGATTATAACTGCCACAATAGCCGCTTAGATAGCCTGGATTTTTATTGAGTGGTGGATAGACGATATTCATGCGCCAGCCTGCACCACCAGGGGGGGGGAGATTAAATGCCAGTTTTGAGGTCAGCTTGAGCATTAATAAGCTACCACTGGTAAGTTCATAGTAGCACTGTACGCTACCGTTAAAGGCTTCTCCGGCCTTGTGATATTTAGCACCGTACTGAACAGTGGCAAATTTGATGGTTGGGCTAAATGCTGGGTCATTTATCAGGCTCCAACCTTGTGGAGCTTGCCATGCTGAGTCTTGCCAGTGGAGGGTACTTGCATCTGGGCAGGTGAGTGTGGTGGCATAAAGAAACTTAAATAATAAAATAAATTGAATAAAAGTAAGTGTTAATATTGTTTTTTTCATGCATTTTTCTTTTTTAGTTTTTAATTTAATTAAATTTATTGTAATAACTGTTTGAGTTGATACAGAGCATCTTGTGCTTGGCGTGGGCTTAATTCATCTGGGTTTAAATGGCGTAGCGCTTTAAGTGCTTGAGGTTCGTCTGCGCTATCGAGGTTTAAGTTTGTTTGTGTTGGCTGGGCTGTTATGGTGGTGGGCAGAGGTTGCTCTAGGGTATTAAGCTTAGCTTTAGCCATTTGAATAACTTGGCTAGGCACACCGGCGAGTTGTGCGACCTGTAAGCCGTAACTTTGACTGGCCGCACCCTCGCTGACCGTATGTAAAAAGACAATACGTTCATCGTGCTCTATGGCACTGAGATGGACATTATGACAATTAGGTACACTGCCTGGTAATGCCGTGAGTTCAAAATAATGAGTGGCAAACAAAGTAAAGGCTTTAATTGATTGAGCGAGGTGTTGGGCACTGGCCCAGGCCAGGGATAAACCGTCGAAGGTGCTGGTACCGCGGCCGATTTCATCCATTAAGATGAGGCTATGTGTTGTGGCATTATGTAAAATATTAGCGGTTTCACTCATTTCAACCATAAAGGTTGAACGATCACTGGCAAGGTCATCTGCGGCACCAATGCGAGTAAAGATACGGTCAATGGGACCAATGGTGACGGCTTGGGCGGGTACAAAACTGCCGATATAACTTAATAAGGTAATGAGCGCAGTTTGGCGCATATAAGTTGATTTTCCGCCCATGTTGGGTCCAGTAATAATGAGCATACGGCGATTTTGCTGTAAATTTAAATCATTGGGTGTGAAGTCCGCTTGTAGCTCATGCTCAACGACGAGATGGCGACCTTGCTGAATAGTAATCCCCGGTTCAGTGGTTAAGGTGGGTGCGGTTAAATTTAGCGTTTCAGCGCGTTCAGCAAAATTAGCAAAGACATCAAATTCAGCAAGGGCTGTTGCGAGGGCTTGGAGTGATTCTGTATGTTCAGCAAGATGCTGCAAGATATTTTCATATAGGGCTTTTTCACGGGCTAGTGCACGTTCTTTGGCACTTAAGACTTTATCTTCAAAGCCTTTGAGCTCCTCGGTAATAAAGCGCTCAGCATTTTTTAAAGTTTGCCTGCGGGTATAGTGCTCTGGTGCTGTTGCGGCTTGAGCTTTGCTGATTTCAATGTAATAGCCATGTATACGGTTATAGCCGACTTTCAGGGTAGATAAGCCGGTTGCTTCTTTTTCATGTTGTTCAAGCTGCAGTAAATAATCATTGGCATTTGCTGAAAGACTGCGTAGTTCATCGAGTTCAGTATCAAAGCCTGGGGCAATGACACCGCCGTCACGAATAAGTTGTGGTGGGTTATCAATAATGGCCTTGCTTAAACAGGCGAGTAAATCATCTTGAGGTAGTGGAGCAGCAGTTAAAGCCTGTTGGGCTGGGTCGGATAAACGTTTGTAGTGGCTAAATAATTCAGGGATGAGCTGCAAGGTATCTCGTAATTGAGTTAAGTCCCGTGGGCGGGCGGAGTTTAAGGTAATGCGGGTGACAATGCGCTCGATATCAGCCGTGTTTTGTAAGAGCTTTTGGAGAGGCAGGTAGGCTTGATTATCAAGTAATTCGTTGATGATACTATGGCGTAATGTTAATTTTTCTGTGTTGCGTATGGGTTGATGGAGCCAGCGGCGCAATAAGCGGCTGCCCATGGCGGTGCTACTTTGATCGATGACGGCAGCGAGGGTATGTTTTTGGCTGCCTTGCAAATTTTGCGTTAGTTCTAAATTACGGCGCGTAGCGGCATCGAGAATTAAATAATCACTGTGTTGCTCGACACGTAGACCTTGAATGTGAGAGAGGGTGGTACGTTGGGTTTCTTTTAAATAATGCAATAAGCTGCCAGCGGCACAGAGGGCTAGGGGATAATTAATGCAATCTAGTCCAGTTAAATCATGATAGCCAAATTGCTTTTTAATCGAAGTGGTGGCGGTAGTGAGGTCAAAATCCCATTCTGGACGTTTACGCAATGGTAATTGCTGATTATTAAATTGATTGATGAAAGGGTGCGTCTCACTGAGTAAGATTTCTGCCGCTTGTAGACGCTCTAGTTCGCTCACTAGGGCTTCTTCAGTGTTTAACTGCATGATGTTAAAGCGGCCGCTGCCCATATCAAAATAAGCGAGGCCATGCTGGTTTTTATGAGTATGCAAGGCCAGTAGTAAATTATCATGGCGCTCTTTTAAATAATGCTCATCGCTGACCGTTCCTGGGGTAATAATCCGCGTTACTTTGCGTTCAACAGGGCCTTTGCTGGTTTTGGGATCGCCCACTTGTTCACAAATGACGACTGATTCACCTAGGTTAATTAAACGTGAAATATAATTATCAGCGGCGTGATAAGGGACGCCTGCCATGGGGATGGCATTGCCGCCAGATTTTCCCCGTGCCGTCAGGCCAATATCGAGTAAAGCCGCGGCTTTTTTAGCATCATCAAAAAATAATTCATAGAAATCACCCATACGATAAAACATCAGAGTATCCTGATGGTTGGCTTTTAAGGTTAAGTATTGTTGCATCATTGGGGTATGTTGCTGTAATGGTTGCTTCACTGCACTCATCTAGGTACCTTATTGTTTATAGTTTTTAATTTACTGCTAATAATCGTTCATTTAGTTTTATAATGTTTGATTTCTAGAGCAACGATGATAAAAGGAGTTTGCTTAGAATGGAAGAGGGTAATATTCATGTCATTGCGGCAGAGCTTGGTCAACAACTTAAATCACAGGGGCTGTGGTTGGTGACAGCAGAGTCGTGTACCGCCGGTTTAATTGCTGGGGCAATCACTGATGCTGCAGGTAGTTCAGCCTGGTTTGAACGGGGATTTGTTACCTATAGTAATCGAGCCAAGCATGACATGCTTGATGTGCCTTATCATCTATTAGAAGAAAAAGGCGCGGTAAGTGAGGAGGTGGTGCGTTTGATGTCGCACCATGCGTGTGAGCGCAGTAGTTGTGCTGTGGGGGTGGCTGCAAGTGGCATTGCCGGGCCTGATGGAGGGTCTATAGATAAGCCAGTGGGGACGGTTTGGCTATCTTGGTGTGTCAGTGGTGATGTGACGGCGGAGCGTTATTTATTTGCTGGTAATCGAGAAGAAATAAGGTTAAGAGCAGTTCATGCTGCGTTGACTGGTTTACTTACCCGTTTGAGTTAAGTTTGGCGCTTAGTTATTATGAACGATACGCTGAGATAGTGAGCTTGGTACTATATATAGACCATATTATAGAACGGTTATGGAAGGGTAGATTAAGTGTGTAGATAATAGCGCTTGGTCCCAAGCGGCCTTTAGCATAGAATAAACGCATAAAAATGAGGGGATAAAACTTATGTCAGAACAAAAAAGCAAAGCTTTACAGGCCGCTTTATCGCAAATTGAACGTCAATTTGGTAAAGGTTCGGTGATGCGTTTAGGGGATTCTAATTTAAACCAAGGTCTAGAAGTTATCTCGACTGGATCGTTGGGGTTGGATATTGCCTTGGGTGTGGGGGGGTTGCCGAAAGGCCGTATTGTTGAAATTTACGGGCCTGAATCTTCAGGAAAAACCACGTTGACTTTGCAAGCCATTGCAGAGTGCCAGAAAAAAGGTGGCACAGCGGCTTTTATTGATGCCGAGCATGCTTTAGATCCGATTTATGCTGAGCGCTTGGGTGTGAATGTTGAAGATTTAATTGTTTCTCAGCCAGATACTGGTGAACAGGCCTTAGAAATCGCTGATATGTTAGTCCGTTCTAGCGCGGTTGATGTCGTTGTCATTGACTCTGTAGCTGCGCTGACACCAAAAGCTGAAATTGATGGTGATATGGGAGATGTCCATGTGGGTTTGCAAGCCCGCTTAATGAGCCAGGCCTTGCGTAAAATTACCGGTAGTATTAGTCGCTCGAAGACGTTGGTGATCTTTATTAATCAAATTCGTATGAAAATTGGTGTGATGTTTGGTAATCCTGAGACAACGACAGGAGGCAATGCGCTGAAGTTTTATTCTTCTGTGCGCTTGGATATTCGCCGTACTGGAGCGATTAAAAAAGGTGAAGATGTGCTAGGGAACCAAACGCGGGTTAAAGTGGTAAAGAACAAAGTAGCACCACCATTTAAACAAGCAGAATTTGATATTTTATATGGTGAAGGTATTTCTCGCGCCGGCGAGGTAATAGACTTAGGTGTTGATTGTGGATTGATTGATAAAGCAGGGGCTTGGTATAGCTATAATGAAACACGCATCGGTCAAGGTAAGGAAAATGTCCGCCAATTTTTATTAGATCACCCTGAAATGATGGCAGAAATTGAAGCAGGCGTACGTGCTCAAAAACTTGATCTAGGAACTACTTCGGCCGCTAAAGAACAGAATGCAGAACACGCCGCTGGTTGATGCCTCGTCGATTCGTGTCGCCGCGATTCGTTTTTTAGCGCGACGCGAATATTCTTATTGTGAGCTTTATGAACGGTTAAAGCCTCGTATTGATTGTCAATTATTGCCCTTACTTGATGTTGTTTTAAGCGCTTTGCAAGCGCAAAACTTGCTGTGCGATCAGCGTTTTTGTGAAAGTTATGTACGGGTTAAAGTGGCAGCGGGTCAGGGACCGTTAAAAATCAAACAGGCTTTATTTCATAAGGGAGTGACAGAGTCGATTATTATTACTGTACTCGCAGACTATGATGAGCAATGGTATGATAACGCGTTTAGGGTGTGGTATAAGCGCTTTGGCCGTTCAGGAGAATATCTTAATGATCAGGCGCGCCAAATACGATTTTTACAGTCTCGAGGCTTTGAGTTCGAGCATATTCAAGCGGCTTTACAGCAAGGCCGTCAGCAAGTGAGTGAAGAATGAAAACAGCCATAATTCGTCAAGCGTTTTTAGATTATTTCAAAGGTAAAGGGCACAGTGTTGTGCCCAGCAGTTCTTTAGTGCCTAAAGATGATCCGACATTATTATTTACTAATGCCGGCATGGTGCAGTTTAAGGATGTTTTTTTAGGTCAAGAGCAAGGTGATTATACACGAGCGACCTCGTCTCAGCGTTGCGTGCGCGCAGGGGGCAAGCATAATGACTTGGATAATGTTGGCTATACCGCACGCCATCATACGTTTTTTGAGATGTTGGGTAATTTTAGCTTTGGTGATTATTTCAAGCGTGAAGCGATTTTGTTTGCATGGGAGTTTTTAACTGAAGTTATGAAGTTGCCTAAAGAAAAACTATGGGTGACGGTGTATGACAAAGACGAGGAAGCCGCGACGATTTGGACCAATGATATCGGCTTAAGTCAAGAACGAGTGATTCGTATTGCCACTAAAGATAATTTTTGGGAAATGGGTGATACTGGGCCGTGTGGCCCATGCAGTGAAATTTTTTATGATCATGGACCTGAGGTGTTTGGTGGGTTGCCAGGGACTGTCGATGAAGACGGTGATCGCTATATAGAAATCTGGAATATTGTCTTTATGCAATATAACCGGGGGGCCGATGGTGAACTTAACCCGTTGCCTAAGCCATCTGTTGATACGGGGATGGGTCTTGAGCGCTTAGCCGCTATTTTACAAGGAGTGCACAATAACTACGATATTGATCTTTTTCAGGCCTTAATTCGTTATGCCGCAGATTTGGCGCATTGCCGTGATTTGGCAAACCCGTCATTGCGGGTCATTGCTGATCATATTCGTTCGTGTAGTTTTTTAATTGTTGATGGAGTTGTCCCTTCGAGCGAAAGTCGAGGTTATGTGCTTAGGCGTATTATTCGTCGCGCCATTCGTCATGGCCATAAATTAGGTATTCAAGACGCATTTTTTTGCAAGTTAGTTGCCCCGCTGGTACAACAGATGGGAGAGGCTTATCCAGAACTGCTTCAGCAACAGGCGATGATTGAACGTATATTACTGCAAGAAGAAGAGCAGTTTGCAAAAACGCTGGAGCAAGGTATGCGTGTTTTTGAGCAAAGTATTGCAGATTTAACCAGCTCTGAGATTCCTGGTGAGACTATTTTTAAACTTTATGATACGTATGGTTTTCCGGTGGATTTGACGGCAGATATTGCTCGGGAGCGTAATCTCTCTGTTGATGAAGCAGGTTTTGAGGTGCATATGGAGGCACAGCGTGAGCGTGCCCGCGCTGCAAGTCAGTTTTCCCTGGATTATAATGAGTTAGTTCAGTTAGAAACCTGCTCAACATTTAATGGTTATGATAAAACGCAAGATCAGGTAAAAGTGACGGATATTATTCTAGGTAGAGTAAGTGTTGAGCAAATTACCTCAGGCCAAGAGGGGGTGCTCGTGCTCGATGCGTCGCCCTTTTATGCTGAGTCTGGCGGGCAAGTGGGCGATATTGGAATCATTAAGGCAGGAGGAGCTGAGTTTCTAGTCACAGATACGCAAAAGCAGCAAGAGGCGATTTTGCATATTGGTCGAGTGGTTAAAGGTGAGTTTTTTATTGGTGAAGAGGTGCAGGCCTTAGTTGATGATAAGCAACGCCAAGCAACAGCGTTAAATCACTCAGCAACGCATTTATTACATGCAGCGTTAAGAAAAGTGTTGGGTGAGCATGTGATGCAAAAAGGTTCTTTGGTCGATAGTGGACATTTACGTTTTGATTTCTCTCATTTTGAAGCGATTAATGCAGTACAGTTAGCTGAAATAGAAGGTTTGGTCAATCAGCAGATTCGCTGCAATCATCCTATAGAAACAAATATAATGGCAATAGAGGTCGCGCAAGCACAAGGAGCAATGGCTTTATTTGGCGAAAAATATGCGGATGATGTGCGTGTGCTGTCTATGGGTAATTTTTCTATGGAGCTTTGTGGTGGAACACATACTAAGCGCACCGGTGATATTGGTTTGATGAAAATTACCAGTGAGTCAGGTATTGCTGCAGGTGTACGTCGTATTGAGGCGGTGACGGGTGAAGACGCCTTGGTTTATGTGACTGTTCATGAGCAAGCGTTGCAGACGTTGGCAGAAAAATTTAAGGGCAATCGCCATACTGTGGTTGAAAAAGCAGATCAGTTATTGTTAAAACTGCGTCACTTAGAGAAAGAAACTGAGCGCTTAAAAGCGCAGTTAGCCCGTTCTCAAGGTGCTGATTTAGCATCCCTAGCGGTAGAGGTTAAAGGCGTTAAACTTTTGGCTACGAAAGTTGAGGGCGTTGAAGCGAAAGGCTTGCGTGATTTAGTCGATCAGTTGAAAAATAAACTGGGTTCTGCGGTGATTATTTTGGCCGTTGTACAGGATAGCCGGGTTCACTTAATTGCAGGTTCTACACCTGATTGCAAGGGTAAAGTACCGGCAGGACAATTAGTTAACTTTGTGGCAGAGCAAGTTGGCGGTAAAGGCGGTGGTCGGCCGGATATGGCCCAAGCCGGTGGCCGCGAGCCTGAAAAACTGGCCCAAGCGCTAGAAAATGTAACTGCTTGGGTGGCTGAGCGGCTATAAATCTAGCGATAAAATAAAAATAATTTGATTTAATAAAAGGTCCAGGAAGGGCCTTTTTATGTTAAAGATGTGCTAAATTTGTTGAATTTTTATAAAGAACAGGGTAGTATTCGCAGCTCGTGCTTGATGTTGCACAGCATAAGTCCTAACGGATGTTTTAGGGCGAATGTTTAGACTAAAGTCAGTTGTTATTTTTGACGATATTAGTACTAGGGCATAAAGACTCTAGTGCCTAGCTCGTAGTATAACTGACCAGGTTCTGTGGGACATGAGATGCGAAGGGTTTAAGCAAAGGAGAAAATTTTAATGTTAATTTTAACTCGCCGTATTGGTGAAACATTAATGATTGGTGATGATGTCACTGTGACTGTCCTCGGTATTCGTGGTAATCAAGTTCGTATTGGTGTGAATGCACCTAAAGAGGTCTCTGTTCACCGTGAAGAAATCTATTTACGCATTCAAGAAGAAAAAGATGGTGGTCAAAGTCAAGCAGGCCATTCTTCTGGTTCTGAAATGAACGGTAATCGTGTCCCTTTCCCAGGCAGTGATGATATAGATGGAAATAGATAATTATAGATGGAAATAAGTCCTAAGTATTTGACTTCGCTCGGCAAGTCTGTATAATTTGCCGAGTCGCTGGAGAGGTGGGTGAGTGGCTGAAACCAGTTCCCTGCTAAGGAACCGTATGCTAAAGCGTACCGAGGGTTCGAATCCCTCCCTCTCCGCCACGTTAATCGACGCGCCCGTAGCTCAGCTGGATAGAGTACCTGGCTACGAACCAGGCGGTCGGAGGTTCGAATCCTTCCGGGCGCGCCAACTTACCTTGCCTTTCTCCTCACCTTATTGCTTTAAGCCTCGACTGTTTCTCGCTGTGCTAATGTTTCTGTCGTAATATTCATCCACCAGGCATTGAGCCCTAGAATCATATCCGTAAAACCTAATCGAAAAAGGCCATAGTCTTCAGGGCTTAAGTATTTATAGATACTGCTATTCAGACCTTCTAAGTGAGTAATTTTCCATTTATTAATAGGCTCATCGAGAAAGACATGCATGGTGCTAGACAGATTGCCTTTTGATAAGGACAGTATGATCTTTCTAAGCATTAGTAACTCTTCGATAGCTTTCGCCTCGGTAGCATAGAGCGTGCCGACAATATAGGAAACTTCTTTGCAGAAAGCAGTGTCCATGTTGTTAAAAAGTACTGATGTTGCTCTCGAAGCGGTTATATTATGAAAGTTAATTCCTAATGTTTCATAATGAGTGGTTTTTTGTGTGTGATGACTTAACTCGTCCGTAATGATTTCTTGAATTATAGTGGCAACAATTTCCCAGCCATTTGGACTGATTGTCTTTTCCATTTGGATTAAGTTTGTAATATAACGGTTAGCAATGAGCGCCCATTGTTGAATAAAAAATGTAATTTGCTTTTGGTTAAATTGTTGATGTGCTTGAGCGATGGGGTTTTTATTAAAGTTGTGTGCTAAAAATTCACTTTCTTTTAAGGCCATTAAATCGGCAGACATTTGTTTGAATTTTTCTTGTTGCATAGTATGTTCTCCTCTTGCTGCTATTATTTCCTTGAATTTACAGAAATTATAAGTGATTTGATATGCTGTGGATATGTTTAATAAAGGCGTCACTGAATCTAGGCTAGCATTTAAATCTGCTAAAAATTAAAACAAGAGATAGATTACTATTGCTCAATTTTTGTTTTTGATACAGGAGTGGATAATGTTTCGTGCTGTTGTGTTAACGTGAAGAACTTTATGCAAAAGTTTATGCCGTGTGAAGAGGATGATGATTTTTTTGGCTTATCATCAAATCATCATCAATTGTTACAAGCAAGCTTTGCTTTTACTGAGTCAATACAACTGAATCAGCCGGCTTTATTTTTTGATCAAAAAAGAGCTCAAAAAGAAGCCTTGCGAGCAGTGCTGTCATGTGAAGGCACCATATTATAAATAATTAAAGTTTAGCAGTATAAAAGAGTGGAGTAGGCTGGGTGATAATAACGCCAGCCTACCGATTTGTCGCTATTATTTAGAAATAATGTAGTCTTTTGCGTTAGTTGCCTCTGCACCTAAAGCGTTTTGTTGTTGTAATAATTGCTTATTAGGTGATTCAGTGAGTATAGTCACGTTAAAGCCCACTTTATCCCACAGTGATGATAAGCTCCAACCTTGAGCAGAGACTCCTGCAAAGAGGGCATCACCCATGCCTACAGGGCTGATTAACGATTGAGCGACCAAAGCACGTCCTGACTCTTTGGTATTATTATTGGTCATGGGGACTCCCCATGGTGCATGGAACATAATGGCTGTTTTTTCTTTGTTATATTGTGTTGTTCCTAAATACAGTGCGATATGGCTGGTTTTTTCTTCACTATTTCCAAAGCTAATTAAAGACATAAATGGAATAAGTTGGCTTGGACCCTGTTGATTGATGAGCCAGTCTTTTCTTTCTGCTTGAGTTTGTCCATATAGACTATATTTTTTACCAGCATAGTCCGCTTGCCACAGGGAGGAGCGTGGTAGCCAAATGCCGAAGCTAGTAAATAGTCGCCTTAATAGCCCTGAGCAGTCATTGTTTAAGTCTTTGCCACCCCAGCCATAAGGCATTTCAGATAAATTATTAATTTGATTTGCAAAATTTTTATAAGTTGGGCTGATCGGCCATGGGCTAACATTGAGCCTGTTTTGTTTAATATTTATTAATTTGGCGTAGCCGTCTTTACCTCGAGTAGGAATGTATATAACCCATGGTGACATAGGGATTTGCATGATTTTGTTATGAGCGGCGAGTACTGATCCTGCTTGAATGACTAAACTACCAATATTATTTTCTTTAATAAATAAGTTTTGTCTTCTTTCTAATGGAGTAACAAACTTGGCGTTTTGCCAGAACGTTATAAATTTAGGGGTGACCTTAGCTACGCTGGCTATGGGAACCCAGCCCATTGTTCCCTGCCCTTTTATCAAAATCCATTGACCATCCTGTGTCGTTTGCATGAGCATCACCGGTGTGCCGATCCAAAGCGCGGACAGCTGTAAGTAATCAAAAGGGTAGCCTTCGCCGGGTGTGGTGAAATCATGGTAAAATGCATCACTGCTTGGTAAAGATCTGACCTGTGCGTTTTTTACAATAATGCCTAAGCAGCTGTTGGTGTCTGATGAGTTTGGGTTTTGGCAGGGGACATTAGGAAAGCTTGCTAAGTTCATATTATCAGATATTGCAGCGATCCAATCGTTTTTATGTAGCTGGTAGTTTTTATCGTAGCCGACTTTTCCCTGATAGAACTTTATCGTGTTTTCCTCTAATTGAAGAATGTTATTTTTAGAGCTTTCAACGCCAGGAACATAATAAAAATATTGCTGATTTGCCTTATTTGACCATTGATAAAAGTATTGTTTCCTAAAATAGGTTTGCATCTTCTTTGCTTTGGCTGCACTGATAACAGTGTCGTTAATTTTGCTTGGATTAATATAGTTAAATGCATCTTGTGTTAATTCAATCGGGATGGTCATATTATTTGGTGCTGCATGCGTGATTAAATTAGCAGCTGCTAATATGAGCATTGATACTATTTTATTTTTCATTTTAGCGACACTCTTTTTTTGTGTTTATAGGCATGTGAATCCTGCCATATGAATTATATTTTGGTCAAGATATATTATATTTTTAGCTTTTTTAGGAGCTATTTATATAGAGTTTATCTTGATTATTATGTAGAGAGGTAATCTTGGCTGGTTTGATAATTTGATTCTATTTATTTTTGATAATTTTGTGTATGGGATTAATTGTTTTATAGTTAATTGATTGTATTTTGTTATATTTTGGAGCTGTTTAAGTCATTAAACAGCTCTGTGCATTAAGAGGGTTTAATGCTTAATTGTGTTTTAGTTTAGATTATAAGGCTATTGTGATAGATCATAATGCAACTGTGCTTGGATTGGATAGTGGTCTGATAAGTCAGGTTTATTACCTAAGCTACTATCTGTAATCTTGAAAATTGTTGTGCTACCTGTGCTTGGGCAGGGGTGGCTTTTTAAGCAAAAAATGTAATCCAGTGTTTCTTGTGGCCCTTGGTCTGTAGCCATTGAGTTTGTCACTGTATCATAGCTGTAGGGAAGGCTATCTGTACTATAGGGTGTTGCGAGTTGTGCATTTAACGTATTAATTAGATCTAGATAGAGAGGATATTGGCTTTTATCCTGTTGGTGAATATTGCCGCTGTTACTATTAAAATCACCGAGGACGAGTATAGGCTGGTTTGCTGGAATATTTAAGTTGCTGATAAATGTTGCTAAGTGATTAATTTGGTCATGTAATTTAATCATTTGTTTCGGCGCTTTTTCTGTGCCAGTACTGACGCTTTGAGTGTGGGTCGCAAAAATATTAAAGATAACACCGTCTTTTTCAATTGGAACGTACATAGCTCCTTTATTAGAAATGCTTTCCCAACCTGTTGAGCGTGGGTAAATTAATTGTTGTGGGGAGCCTACAAATTTATATTTGCTATAAATAATCACACCACCATTCAGTAGCGCCGGGTGTAAGGGGTGGCACCAGGGTGAGCCGACAACAGGTGTTTTGTAAGTAAAGCCAAGATCTTTCATTCTGTTGCTAATCATTAGGCGCATGATTGGGTCAACGGCTTCTTGGAGTGCAACGATATCTGCAGTTTTTAAATGTTCTGGAATCAGTTTGGCGCGTTGAAAGGGGCGGTTTAAATTTTTAGTCAGCGAACTGATTGGAATATTAGGTAATAGATTGACATTGTAGGTTATGATTTGAAGGTCAATAGCAAACAGAGTGGTCAGGCAAGAAAAAAGGCTAAGAAAAATAAGTAGGTACTTGAACATTAGGCGATACCCTGATTAATTTAGTTGGATTAATTATTTATGTAAATTTAATGTTTATAACTAACTAAAAACTTTATTAATTATTAATGTTTGGTTAATTTTAATCTAAGCGCAGCGTTTATTATTTTTTAACGCTGCCTGAATTCGAGTTTGAGTGTTTGTGTATTACGCGCTGGTAAATTTTGCTTCTGGAGGATTAAGAATCTTTGATTGTTGAGTAAATTTTTCTCCGGTGGCATAAAAGAAGAATGCGAAGGCAAGAATAACAACCGCCCAGTTAAGGTGAGCAACAAGCATTAAGATCCATAAATAAGCGATAAAGGAAAAACTTCTCAGGTTAAAGCGTTTGCCATTTTTGAGTTGAACTCCAGCATAAATGACCATCATGACCGAAATGGCTAAGTTACTGAGAATAAAGTCTTGAGTGTTTAACGTGCTTAGCAATAGCCCGAGCATGACAAAGACAACACCATAAAAAAAACGCCGTTTTTTATCCAGCACGCCTAGAGCCAGCGGTGCACCAATGTAGCCGAGAATATTAAAGGCAGTGGTAAGGACCATCAGGGCGGCCCAACTTGAGCTATTAAATAGGATAATGGCAGAAATAATAAAATTAAGAATAAGAGAGCGTTTGCTAAGGTTATGCTTTGGGCACAGCTTAGCAATCCAGCGTGGCATTTGGCCTTGTTCTGCCATGGCATAGAGCATTCTTGAACAGGCACCTAAGTAGGTCATACCGGTAATTGATGGGCTGACAATAGAGTCAGCAATTAAGGCAATAACAATAAAATTAAGGCCCAGTAGCATGGTTAAATTGACCAATGGGCTGTTAAAATTTAATTGAGACCAGCCTTTTATTGCAATCTCTGTTGGAATTGCTCCCATAAAGGCAAGCTGTAACAGCATATAGATGCCAAGCGTAAAGAGAATAGAAATAATAATTGCAAGAGGTACATTGCGTTGTGGATTTTTAATTTCACTGGCAAAAGCGGCGACGACTTGAAAGCCGTTAAAAGCATAAATTAGGCCAGCGCCAATTAAAGCAGTTTTAACTGTTTTTAGAGTGTATTCATTGGCATTAGCACTTAGGTTAAAGTTTGTTGTATCAAAGTGAGCAGCAAGCAAGATGATGATTGTTAAAAGAGGAATAGAGACTTTAAATACTGTGGATATATTATTGACTTTAGCAAGTAGAGTGATGCCAAAGTAGTTAATGATAAAATAAACCAGAAGGATAACTAGTGCAGCAAATTTGCCTGTGATGGTTAGGGCATCGTTTTGATATAATGTGACAAATTTGATAAAAGGGCTGAGATATTGCGTTGTTGCTTGTGCTTCTGTGGGGATCATCGCGAGAAGTCCAAACCAGATGGCAAAGGCAAAAATCATACCAAAGTCTTTACCATGACTGATTGATGTGCACTTTGCATTAATGCCTCTTTCGGGAAAAAGAATGCAGAGCCGAGAAAAGCACAGCCCAACAATAATTGCAACTGCAGCGGCAATGATCCAGGCAATAAATGCATAGTTTCCTGCCAGCTGGGCGTTAAGCTGTGCTGAAAATAGCCAGCCTGAACCAATCATTGAGGTGACTGCGATGACAATCACTGAAAATAGCCCAATCTTATTATCCTGATTCATATAATCTCCTATAGGTTTTTAAATGTAAGTTAGTTAAAATTCAAAATATGGGCTCAATATGCAGCTAATAATCAACTTATATAACCACAAGTCTTATTATTTTTGCAATAATGAATTTTCATGAGCTTTTGTTTTTTATGATGTATTTCAAATTTAAATTGACGGTTTCTTTGTTCGTGCTAAGAGCTGGTGTATAGTCTGTTGTGTTGTGGTCTAGATGTGTAATTTAATTTTTATGTTAAAAAGCATATATCTAAAAGTGCTAGTAAGAATAGGAGCGTGCTTGTTTGCGGTGCTTTTGTTGCAAGCATGTAGCTTTAATCATGCGGAGAAGTCACAAATTGTGAATAGTATGGTTGCGCCCTTTGTTGCCACAGGACAGTTTATTATGGCAAATGCAGGAAAAAATTTTGCTCAATCAGCTGCTTAGTTGATTAATCGGTGAGTGTATAATCCAGCCCCTGTAAATGTTTAGATGGTAGGGGCTTTTATTAAATAGTTATTGGTGAATAAAGAAGGAGTTTAAGTGTTGTTGATTATAAAGCCTTGAGGGAGGTTAAAGCCTCGTGCTGCAATGAGCCCACGTAATTGGTCTGGGCGATCAGTAATAATGCCGTCGACTCCCCAAGAAATCATCTTTTCCATCATTTTGTTATCAAAGGCTTGGCCTGTTGCGACTGGATCACTCCAGACAACGACTTTTAAGCCAAGCTTATGCGCTTCTTCTAGGGATGGTTTAGTGAGTTCACGATCTTCTGGATCCCATAACTTACCACCTAAAGCATGGATCATTTTTGGAATGGAGTTATTGTAGTTTTTTAAGAGGTGGCCACCTGTCCATAATCCCGCGATTTTTGGGTTATCAGAGGTCATTTGCTTATTGCTGGCGGCCTCTGTAAGGTAAGCGGTTTTAATGTTTGGATTGATTTTTTGTAGAGCAATTAAGCAGGGCCAATCAAAGGCTTGAACTTCTGTTCTATCAGTAATGCCCTCTGCTTTAAGTAATTTAGCCAGTGCTGTTGCAAACTGCTTGGGTGTGGCTGATTGGTGTGGATGTGCTGGGTCTGTTTTAATTTCAACTTGAAAGCCGACCTTCTCGCCAGCAATTGCTTTGACGTATTGAACTACATATTTTAATGTTGGGATTTTGGTGTGCTGGACTGGGTATTGTTGACTGAAGAGCGTGCTATAGGGCGTCCCAGGTTTTATCGTGCCAACGTCATAGTGTTGCAGCTGTTTGAGTGTCAATGTATTGATGAAAAGCGAGTTTTTTTTAGAGACCCATTGCCCTTTATTGTTTTTCGTTGTGTTTGGATTAAGGTTTAAGTCATGGTTGACAACGAGGACGCCATCTTTGGTCATGGTAATATCCATGTCAACATAGTTAACGCCAAGGCGTAGAGCTGTGTTATAGGCGGGGATGGTGTTTTCAGGCGAAAGACCGCGCGCACCGCGGTGACCATAAATGTCTACGGCGTGTGCATTAAAGCTTAGAGTTGTTAGTGTGGTTGCTGTGACTAATAAAGAATGGATTATTTTTTTCATTCATTTTCCTCGGTGTTTTAATTTAGCTCGGGCACATGCTATTGCTGTGACGCAGGTCTAGGGATAAGCAAGCCTCATTGTTTTAATTTTATTGTTTCTTTTTGTCAATACAATAATGTTTGTTTTCGATAATTTAACGAAATATTATTGACTGTGATTAATTATGAATGAAATACATTACAAATACTTATTATAAATCGAATGATTTCTAATAATTTTTATGTATAATCGGCAAACTGTATTAATTTTAGTGAAAATACTCCATAGCATTAGCATTGCCGATTAGTGCTTAATTAAGCTAGGTTTTGAGTAATTATAAGTAGGGTGAGTATGTTCAATATTTTTAAGCCAGCACGCCATCGTGCCCCTTTACCAAAAGAGACAGTAGACAGTGCTTATAAGCGTTATCGGTTTCAGGTTTTTTTAGGTATTTTTATTGGTTATGCTGGTTATTACCTTGTCCGCAAAAATTTTTCTTTGGCTATTCCTTATTTACAGCAGCAAGGTTTTGACAAAGGGGATTTAGGATTAGTCTTGGCTGCGGTTTCTATTGCCTATGGTTTGAGTAAGTTTGTGATGGGAACCATCTCAGATCGAAGCAATCCACGTACTTTTTTAACCGTTGGCTTATTGCTTTCGGCGTTGATTAATCTATTTTTTGGTGCAGCATCAATTTCGATGTCTAGCATTCCTTTGATGTTTTGTTTGATGTTTTTAAATGGTTGGTTTCAAGGCATGGGTTGGCCTGCCTGTGGACGTACGATGGTACACTGGTTCTCAGTTGGTGAGCGTGGCACGAAGATGTCCATCTGGAATGTCGCTCATAATGTTGGGGGTGGTTTGATTGGCCCTTTGGCAATTATGGGGCTGGCTCTTTTTTCTGCTTGGCAAAGCTTGTTTTACTTTCCAGCTTTGATTGCCATTGTAGTTGCCATTTTTGTATTTTTTTCCTTACGAGACACACCGCAATCTGTGGGTTTGCCGCCAATTGAAGTTTATAATAATGACTGTCCTGCAGTAGCTCAACATAATGAGCATAATTATGATCATGAGCGCGAGCTGACAACGCGGGAAATTTTGTTTAAATATGTGCTAAACAATAAGTTGTTATGGTATATCGCGCTGGCAAATGTCTTTGTTTATCTAGTGCGTTATGGGGTGATTGATTGGGCGCCAACCTATTTAACAGAAGCGAAGGGGTTTGACCATAAAGAATCTAATTGGGCGTATTTTCTGTATGAATATGCGGGTATTCCTGGGACGATCGTTTGTGGCTGGCTTAGTGATAAGGTGTTTCGTGGGCAGCGTGCACCTGCAGCAATTTTGTATATGTTAGGGGTTGTCGGGGCGGTTTTAGTGTATTGGCTCTCTCCGGCAGGGCATCCATGGGTTGATAGCCTAGCTTTGATTGCAATTGGTTTTTTGATTTATGGGCCGGTGATGCTGATTGGTGTTCAGGCGTTGGATTTAGTGCCGAAAAAAGCGGCGGGAACAGCAGCAGGATTAACTGGGCTATTTGGTTATTTGGGAGGGGCAGTCCTCGCTAATGCGTTAATGGGGTATATTGTGCAGTATTTAGGTTGGCGTGGTGGTTTTATCATGCTAGTTGCAGCGTGCATTTTAGCGATTTTCTTTTTATCACTAACCTGGTCTAGTCATAGTAAAAAGAAGGCTGCAAGCGTTGCAAATATGACTTAATGTGGTTATTTAAGTGTTTAAGTGTGTTGTTTTTTTAGATTGAAACTCTGGGTTTGGGGCTTAGATTGTAAGAGCTACAATTTCGGCAGGAATGTTTCGTATTGAGATGGCAAATATTAAGCTGGCTGATGCTGGGTAGAGGGGCATTTTGATTTTGAAAAATGCATGCTAAACTTGTGAAGAGTGCCAGTTAGAGCACAGCGGTAACAATGATTATTATAAAGGAGCGCTAAATATGTCAAAAGGGCAATCGTTACAAGACCCTTTCTTGAATACGCTACGCAAAGAAAAAGTTTCTGTTTCTATTTATCTGGTCAACGGTATTAAGTTGCAAGGGCAAATTGAGTCGTTTGATCAGTTTGTGATTTTGTTGCGAAATACAGTCAATCAAATGATTTATAAGCATGCAATTTCTACGATTGTGCCTGCTAAACCTGTTAAATTACCACAAAGTTCTCACGGAGATGGACTCAACGGTAACAGCGAATAATGACGGGTTAAATTCTTGGCTAAATTATATTCTGATCAGAAGGTACTATTGATCTACCTTACTGTTCGTTCACTGGAAAGTACAGGTCCTCTTACTGAGTTTCGTGAGTTGATTGTTTCAGCTGGTCGTGAGATTGTGAATGAAATTTGTTTGTCTAGAAGCGATGTTCATGCGGCTTCTTTTCTAGGTCAAGGTCAAATTGAGCGGGTTAAAGAAGAATTTATTAATAGTAATGAAGGCATTAGCGAAGTCATTATTAACCATGCTTTAACCTCAGTGCAAGTAAGAAATTTAAGTACGCTGTTTTCGTGTCGGGTACTTGATCGTACTGACTTAATTCTTGATATTTTTGCTAAGCGTGCGCGAACTTTTGAAGGGAAATTACAGGTTGAGCTGACGCAGCTGCAGCATCAAGCAACACGGTTAGTGCAAAAGTCTGGCCATTATGATCAGCAGCGCGGTGGAATCGGTGTACGTGGTGGTGCTGGTGAAACTGGTTTAGAAGTTGATCGTCGTGTCTTGCGTCAACGGATTGCCACATTAAAAAAGCGTTTAGTGCATATTCGCGATAGCCGTGCCTTAGGCCGACAGCGCCGTCAGCGTTCACAGCAACCCACAATTGCCTTGGTTGGTTATACAAATGCAGGTAAATCAACATTGTTTAATGCTTTGTCTGATAGCTCCGCCTATGCGGATGACCGTTTATTTGCAACTTTAGATCCAACATTGCGTCGTGCTGTTATTCCAGGATTTGGTGACATTGTGTTGGCAGATACGGTAGGTTTTATTCAGCAATTGCCTCCTCAGCTCATTGATGCATTTCGAGCAACGCTTGAAGAAACTGCACAAGCTGATCTGTTGTTACATGTGATTGATGGGGCGAGTGAGGACTATTTACTACGTATTGAGCAGGTTAATGAAGTATTGGTAGAGATTGGAGCGGAGCATATTCCGCAAATTTTAGTATTCAATAAAGTTGATTTATTAGATAATCTAGCAAGCTCAGCTTTAAAGCTTGATTGCCAGGAGAGTTGGGCTCGGGTAAGTGCGGTTAAACAACTAGGTTTTGATGTGCTTTATGAAAAAATTCTTTATGCTATCGGTGGTGAAGCAGTTGATACGGTTCTGCGAATTCCTATGAATAGAGCAGAGGTACGTACAGAGTTACATCGCTTGCGTACAGTGCTCTCTGAGCGGTATGATGAAGATTGGGCTTGGATTCATGTGAAAGGCTCGTATGCGGTTTTAAATCATGCATTAGACCGTTACGGCCTTTCGTTGATACAGTGTAAGCAGTATTAGAAAAACTCTGGAGGAAGCTATGGCTTGGAATGAGCCTGGACAGAATAATAATAAAGACCCTTGGGGCAATAAAAACAATAAGCGCGATGATGGGCCACCAGATTTAGATGCGGTGTTACGCAAGATCACAGGTTCTTTGCGACGTGCTTTAGGTCTTGGTGGTGGCAATGGTGGCAGTTCGTCTTCCTCTGGAGGAAATAGCTCAAAGGGCGGAATGATACTTGCTGGTGTTGTTGGCGTTATTTTGTTGGGCCTTTGGGGTGCTTCTGGTTTTTTTGTTGTACAACCGGCACAAGAAGGTGCGATTTTGCGCTTTGGTAAGTTTATTGAGACCGTGGGGCCTGGTATGCACTGGATTCCAACCTTTGTAGAGTCTCGTAAAGTTGTCAATGTTGATCAGGTGATGTCGTTTAAAACGTCAGGGCAAATGCTCACCAGTGGTGAGAATATTGTCTTTGTTGATGTGGCCGTTCAATACAAAATTGATACAACACCCGGCAGTAATGGCTTGCGTAATTTTCTTTTTGAAGTTGATGATCCTGTGGAGACGTTACGTGAGGTGACCGATAGTGCTGTTCGTCAGGTGATCGGTGAGTCAGAACTGAATGAAGTGCTTGCAACAGGTCGTGAGAAGATTCGCCAAGAGATTAAAAAACAGATTATTACAACATTAAAGCCATTTCAGACAGGTATTCAGGTGACAGATATTGCCATGCAACCGGCAAAAGCACCTGAAGAGGTTAAAAGTGCGTTTGATGATGTGATTAAAGCACGTGAGGATAAGGTCCGGGTGATTGACTTAGCCAATGCGTATGCCAATAAGATTGTGCCGATTGCACAAGGTAAGGGCGCGCGCTTAGAGGCAGAGGCGAAAGCGTATAAAGCAAAGGTTATTGATGATGCTCAAGGTGACACGGCGCGGTTTAATGCGTATTTGCCAGAGTATAAAGCGAATCCAAAACTATTAAAAGAACGTTTGTATCTTCAATATATGGAAAGTATTTTAGGTAAGAACCAAAAAGTTGTGATGGATACTAAGGGTGGAAATAATCTCTTTTATTTACCTTTAGGCGATATGCTGGGTGGAAAAAAAGTCACGTCATATAATCCGGTGACTTTGCAAAATCAATCAGCCAGTGCTCAGCAATCATCATCGGTGAATGCGAGTAATAATAGCAGTAATGCTGCTAATAATCAGCGTACTGCGTATCTACGTTGGCAAGGAGCACAATAATGCAAAAAAGTATGATGGGCCTTGCTACACTCATTATCATCGGTGGCCTTGCTTACAGTTCTATGTACACAGTTGAGCAGGGCTCACGAGCATTGCTGGTGCGCTTAGGTAAAGTTGAGCAGCAAGATGGTAAAGTCGCCTTGAAAATGCCAGGGTTACACTTTAAGTGGCCAGGTGTTGAAGGCGTTTTAACCTTTAATGCACGTATTCAAAACTTATCGATTGATGCATCGCGCATCGTGACCAAAGAGAAAAAAGACGTGATTGTCGACTCGTTTGTGAAGTGGAAAATCGATAGCTTTGAACGTTATTATACCGCAACCGGTGGTGATGCTCTTCGAGCACAAGTACTAATCAGTCAGCAGGTCAATGATGGGTTACGTGCTGAATTTGGTAATGCGAGCATTCAAGAGTTGTTGGCCGGTGGTAAACGTGATCAGGTCATGAAAGACATTCGTGATACCGTTGAGTCTAAATTGACTAATTATGGTATTTACGTTGTTGATGTGCGCATTAAACAGATTAACCTGCCGACAGAAGTGGCAGATTCGGTGTTTGCGCGCATGCGTGCAGAGCGTGAGCAAGAGGCATCGAAAATTCGAGCTGAAGGACAAGAGCAAGCTGAAATCGTTCGTGCACGGGCTGATGCGCGGCAAATTGAAATTTTGGCACGTTCAGAGCTCAATGCACAAAAATTTAGAGCAGCAGGGGATAAGCAGGCAGCATCTATTTATACTAAAGCTTATTCGGTAGCACCTGAATTTTATAGCTTTTATCGTAGCTTAGAGGCGTATAAAAATTCATTTGAGAGTGCTAATAATAAAGATAGTGTGTTTGTATTGCAGCCAAATAGTGAGTTTTTTAAGTACTTTAACTCCACAGGTAAAGGCTAGAGCAAATATTTATTTTTTATCTTTATTGTTTTTGTTTTATATAAAAATGCTGCATTGCGCAGCATTTTTTTATGTATTTTTTTGTGTATGAGAAATATCTTAAATATCTTAGTAAATGGTAGAAAAATCTGTTATATTGATTCGGTTTTTGTGTAAACGAATGTGATTAATCTTTAAGCTAAGCGAAGAGAGAAGTAATGGGTAAAAATATCATTGTACTGGGGAGTCAATGGGGTGATGAAGGCAAAGGGAAGGTTGTTGATTTATTGACAGATAAAGCGGATATTGTCGTTCGCTTTCAAGGAGGTCATAATGCGGGGCATACCTTAGTCATTAATGGTGAGACAACCAAATTACGGTTGATTCCTTCGGGTATTTTGCATGCGCATGTGCGCTGTATGATTGGCAATGGTGTTGTGCTATCTCCTGCGGCGTTGATAGAAGAGATGCAAGAGCTTCAATCACGGGGCATTCCAGTTGAAGAGCGTTTACGGATTAGCCATGCAAGTCCATTGATTTTACCTATTCATATTCGCTTAGATCAGGCGCGTGAAAAAGCACGGGGTAAGTCAGCTATTGGCACAACAGGCCGTGGTATTGGTCCAGCCTATGAAGATAAAGTCGCTCGTCGGGCATTACGAGTCGGAGACCTTGTGCATTTTGACCGTGTTGAAAAAAAGCTTAAAGATATTCTTGATTATCATAACTTTACTTTGGTTCATTACTTTAATGAAGAGCCGGTGAGCTATGACGAATTATTGGCTGACCTTAAGCTGTGGGCGAAAGTGATTGTACCGATGATGGGCGATATTGCAGCAGAGTTAGAAGTTGCACGCTGTGAAGCTAAAAATATTATTTTTGAAGGTGCTCAAGGTGTATTACTCGATGTCGATCATGGCACTTATCCGTATGTAACGTCATCGAATACAACGGCAGGTAATGCGGCCTGTGGTACTGGCTTTGGGCCTTTGCACTTGAATGAAGTTTGGGGAATGACCAAAGCCTATACAACACGTGTGGGTGGTGGGCCTTTTCCTACAGAGCTAGATTGTGAAATTGGCGAGCGTTTAGCAAATGTTGGCCGTGAGATTGGCACGGTAACGGGTCGTTCGCGCCGTTGTGGTTGGTTTGATGCTGTTGCTGTACGTCGTTCTGTACAGGTGAATAGTTTTTCAAGCCTTTGTATTACTAAATTAGATGTCTTAGATGGTATTAAGACCCTCAAAGTCTGTACGCATTATGAGATGGACGGAGAAAAGCACGTGCTGCCTCCTGCTGATGCGGCTGATTATGAGCGTTGTGTTCCCGTTTATGAAGAGTTGCCTGGCTGGACAGAGTTAACTCGTGGTGTGACAGAGTGGAGTAAGCTTCCTGTTAATGCCCAACGCTATGTTCAGCGTCTGGCTGAGCTTGTTGGTGCACCGTTGCATATGGTATCAACGGGGCCGGAACGCTCTGAGACGATAATATTGCAGCATCCATTTGAAAGTTTATAATGATGAGTTTGAAAGAGGCGCCAGCAGGCGCCTTTCTTCTTTAATGTTGATGTATTTTGTACCTTGTGTTTTGGAGGCATTACTTTAAGTGTTTCAGCTTAAACATTATCAAACGACTGCACGAACTGAAGTAATTGCTGGTATAACAACTTTTCTAACAATGGCTTATATCGTTATCGTTAATCCAAGCATTTTGGCAACCACGCAGATGGATAAAGGAGCCGTATTTGTTGCAACGTGCTTGGCCGCAGGAATGGCAACCTTGGCGATGGGGCTATGGGCAAACTTCCCTGTGGCGGTTGCACCTGGTATGGGTATGAATGCTTATTTTGCTTTTGTCTTAGTTGGTGCTCAGGGGTATAGCTGGGAGAGTATGCTTGCTGCGGTATTCGTTTCAGGGGTTTTGTTTTATATCTTAACGGTATTGCGTTTGCGTCACTGGCTAGTTGGGGCGATTCCAGAGCCTTTGGTTTTTGCAATTACGGGTGGCATTGGTTTATTTATCGGTGTATTGGGCTTGAAAATCTCAGGTGTGGTTGTTAGTAGTCCAACGACTTTGGTGACCTTAGGGTCTTTGCATAAGCCAGAAGTTCTATTAAGCGTATTTGGTTTTTTGATGATTGTTATCTTGGATTATTATCGTGTTAAAGGTGGCATATTAATTAGCATTATTAGCGTGAGTATTCTGGGTGCAGTTTTTGGTATTAGTTCATTTCATGGTGTGTTAAGTATGCCACCTTCACTGGCGCCGACGTGGTTGCGTTTAGATATCCACGCCTTATTGCATGTCAGTATGATATCGGCCATTGTAACGTTTTTTATTCTCGTTTTATTTGATAATACCGGGACGATGTTAGGGTTGTTAGAGCAAGCGAATTTACATCATGAGATTAAAGGCCAACGCTTAACTCGCGCCTTTTATATAGAAAGTGCAGGAACTGCGCTGGGTGCCTTATTAGGGACAACGAGTTTATCTGCTTATGTTGAGAGTGCTGCGGGCATTGGTGCTGGAGGAAGAACGGGTTTAACCAGTGTTGTGGTGGCTGGATTATTTTTTATTATCTTATTTTTTGCACCATTGGCGACCGCGATTCCAAGTTATGCGACAGCGCCTGTATTAGTGTATGTCGCAATTTTAATTTTTCGCTGTATAGTGAAGATAGATTGGCAACAGATACGTATTGCAGTGCCGTGTTTTATCACGGTGATTATGATTCCACTGAGTTTTTCTATTGCAGATGGCATTGGCTTGGGAATATTAAGTTATTTGATTATTTACACATTGACTGGGAAAATAAAAGAGATTCCTTGTGGGCTATGGCTCATAGGGGTGTTATTTATTGGGCTGTTTTTTTTAGCCCATTAGAGTATAAAAATTTATGGTAAAAAAGAAGACAACAAGTAAAAAAGCACAGCAAGATCCTCACGCTCGGCGTGAGGCAAATAAATATGAAAACCCGATTGCAAGTCGTGAACATATTTTAGCTTTAATTAAAGGAGCAGCGGTTGCATTATCACGTGGTGAGATTGCTGAGCAGCTCGCGCTAAGAGATGAAGAAAGCTTAGAGGCGTTGCGACGGCGGTTACGTGCGATGGAGCGTGATGGTCAGTTAGTTCGCAAAAAAGAAGGCTATTATCCGGCCGATAAATTTGAGCTGGTTGAAGGTCGTGTGCATGCGCATAAGGATGGCTTTGGCTTTGTTTGCTTGGATGATGCGGATGATGTTTTTTTAAGTATTGGGCAGATGAAAGCGCTTTGGCATGGTGATATTGTACAAGCACGTATCTCTGGTGTAAGTGCCAAAGGGCGTCGTGAAGGTACGGTGGTTGATATTATTGAGCGCGGTGTTGAGCAAGTGACCGGACGATTTTTCACCTCAGCACGTGGCCACTATGTTGAGCCAGATGATAAAAAAACCAAACAACGTATTTTTATTACGGCTGAAAATGCCGGTGGTGCTGAAGATGGCCAGATGGTGAGCATATTAATTCTTTCTCACCCAAGTTACCGCCGTCAGGCTGATGGTCGCGTTGTTGAGATTCTTGGTGATTATATGGCGCCAGGTATGGAAACGGATGTGGCACTGCGTGTTCATAATATTCCTCATGAGTGGCCTGAGGCCGTGCAAGAACAAGTGCAAGATTTTGGTGAAGAGGTTCTAGAAAAAGATAAAAAAGGGCGAGTTGATTTAAGAGAATTGCCCTTAGTGACGATTGATGGCGAAGATGCACGTGATTTTGATGATGCGGTGTATTGTGAGGAGAAAGTTAGTGGTGGCTGGCGCTTATATGTTGCTATTGCTGATGTGAGTCACTATGTACGCAAGGGCAGTGCCTTGGATAAAGAAGCATTAAAGCGTGGTAATTCAGTGTATTTTTCTGGTCGTGTGGTACCGATGTTGCCTGAAATTTTATCAAATGGCCTTTGTTCATTGAATCCGCATGTTGATCGGCTGTGTATGGTTAGTGAAATAACGATCAGTGCTGCAGGGCGTTTATCTGGGTATAAGTTTTATCCAGCGCTTATGCGCTCTCATGCGCGTTTGACTTATACAGACGTGAGCCAGATTTTAGAGCATGACGACACAAGATTAAAAGAAAAATATCGAGCGCTTGTACCGCATTTACACAGTTTATATACCATGTATCAGGTATTATTAAAGCGCCGTGAAGAGCGAGGGGCCTTAGATTTTGAAACGACTGAGCTGAAAGTATTATTTCGGTCTGATCGCAAAATCGAAAAAATTGTACCCTCAGCACGCAATGAGGCGCATCGCTTAATTGAAGAGTGTATGTTGTGTGCAAATGTTGCAACGGCGCGCTTTTTACGTAAGCATGAACTTGCTGCTTTGTATCGTGTGCATGAAGGGCCTAAGGCCGATAAAGTGGTTGATGTGCGACAGTTTTTCTCTGAGCTTGGTTTAAATTTGCCGGGGGGGAGTAAACCCAGTCCGCAAGATTACGCGATGGCGTTAAAGTCAATTCAAGGGCGTGATGATTTTCATGTTGTGCAGACAGTGTTGCTACGCTCATTAATGCAAGCGGTGTATTCGCCCGAGGAGAAAGGCCATTTTGGTTTAGCTTATCCTGCGTATACACACTTTACTTCACCCATTCGGCGTTATCCAGATTTACTCGTTCATCGCATTATTCGTCATCAGCTCGGTTTAACTGGTGGAGTGAGTTATAGCGAAGAGAAAATGCTGGAGTATGGTGAGCATTGCTCAATGACCGAGCGCCGTGCTGATGAAGCGACACGTGATGCCTTAGATGCCTTAAAGTGTGAATATATGCTGGATAAAATAGGTGAGCAGTTTGTTGGGACTATTTCAGCAGTCACTCATTTTGGTATTTTTGTCCAGATTAAAGATGTTTACATTGAAGGTTTGGTTCATGTTAGTCAACTACAGGGTGATTATTATCACTTTGATGGCACTCGCCATTGCTTGATGGGAGAGAGAACAAAGCGTTGTTATACCTTGGGTGATGAAGTTGAGATTGTTGTTGCAAATGTTAATCTTGATACGAAAATGATTGATTTTTCTTTGCTCGAGTTTTTACAAGATAACTTACAAAAAAAAGGCAACTCGCAGGGCACAAAAAAAACAGCTAAGAAAAAGATAGGGAAAAAAGTAGCTCAATCTAAAAAATCCACAGTGGCTGACGATAAACAGCCAGTAGCAGCTAAAAAAGCCACTAAAAAAAATTCAAATCGAAAAGCAAAGGTTAAAAATAACGCTAAATCTAGCAGATTTAAAGTGAAGAAAAAAAATAAATGAAACATTCAAAAGAACTTATTTTTGGAATTCATGCGGTGAATGCTCTTCTAAAACGTAGCCCTGAGCAGATAAAGGTTGTGCACTTATTAAAAGGGCGCAGTGATGCAAAAATGGATCAGCTGGTGCAGTTAGCGCGTGAAGGTGGGGTGGCGATAGAGCGAGTTACTCGCAGTGCTTTAGATCGCATGGTTCCCGAGCAGACACATCAAGGTGTTGTGGCTCATTATATGGGCGGACACAGTTATCATGAAGATGATTTGCATGCGATTATTGAAAAGGCAGGCGAAAACACCTGGTTATTAATTCTCGATGGTGTGGAAGACCCGCATAATTTAGGTGCTTGCCTGCGTACTGCAGAAGCTGCGGGCGTTACTGCGGTGATTACGCAAAAAAATCGTTCAGCTCCTTTAAGTGCAACGGCACGCAAGGTCGCCTGTGGCGCCGCAGAAACACTGCCTTTGGTGTTGGTGACTAATTTATCCAGAACCATAGAAAATCTGCAGCAGTTGGGCTTTTGGGTGACTGGCATGGCCGGTGAAGCAGAAAAAAGCGTTTATGATGTTGAATTTTCGGGACGTCAAGTGATTATCCTGGGTGCAGAAGGTGCGGGTATGCGTCGCTTAACACGAGAGCATTGCGATTTTTTAGCGCATATCCCAATGGCTGGGGCGGTATCGAGTTTAAATGTATCTGTGGCAACAGGAATATGCTTGTTTGAGGCTGTGCGTCAGCGTCAGCTGCAGGAAAAGCGCTAGGAAGAATATTGAACGATAACTCAATTGCCGGTTTTGTTTTATTGGTTTGATGACAGCGCTACCTCAGGAGTGTTTTAATTTGTGTTCTTGCAACATGGGAATGTCTAGGGTGTGATGTGAGTGGTAATCATTAAGTGATCATCTATAGTTAGGGTAATTAAAGAGGGAGCTTGATTATGCAATTACATGTAGTTAAGCGCTGTTTATTGGTTATTATATTGTTGTTATTTAGCTCATTTTGTTTGGCAGCTGAATTGGCTTATGTACATATTCGCCCACAGTTTTTAACTAATCTGCAAGGGACAACAAAGCATTTATATGTTGAAGTGACATTATTAATTCCTAAAGATGCTTCAGTTGAAGAGGTCATTAATAATAATATGCCGTTAATTCGTAGTGCTTTGGTTGACCTATTTAGCCAGCAGACCTTGAAAAAACTTTCTAAGAAAAGGGGTGTGAATGGGTTGCAGTCCGAAGCATTAAAAACAATTACTCGTGTTTTAACTGAAAATGCACAAAATGTAGATATTAAGCGTGTATTGTTTACTAAATTTAATTATAACTAACATTATATTTTTAAATTAGTAGATTTTTAATGGATTTTCTTTCTGGTTATTAGTTGGAAATAATAATTATTTAACAAACGCTGCGAGCCATGGA
>NZ_AMFF02000097.1:6973-10122 GCF_000297215.2 Piscirickettsia salmonis LF-89 = ATCC VR-1361 | reverse complement strand
GTTTCTACCCACAGCAATTCACTCTTAACTTCCGTTGATTGCTACACCCTACTCAAATCTAAATTTTTTGCAACAGGGCCTGCCAGATCATAATACTCAGGCCCTACGTTTAAAATGGTGCTTCCAGGTGTCTGCCCCCATAACGATAAGACTCTTGATCCTCGTTTTTATTAACCTCAACCTCATAATTAAAAAATAACATTTTTGCTTTTTTACCCTTTTCTTTTTTTGATTGATAAGCTTGATAAAACTTACAGCCCATATAACCAGCAGCTATTCCTAGGGTAATAGCAAAACCAATTGGGTGCACCGCACTCCCAATAGCAAGTAATGTCATTCCAATAGCAGACCCTAATTTCAATAAAAATTGACCAGTTTTTTCATTACGTTGTTTCTTTAAATCGTGTGTAACTCCTTTACCTCTTTGCTCAAGCTGCCATAATCTTAAGCCACTAGATTTTACCGCACTGTCAACTTTATTACGTATGCTAAAAGGAATCTGTTTTTTATTTTCAAACTCATATCTGGCAGCAATGTCTATTAAAATATCTGTCTTTTGTCTTTGCAAAACATTTTTATCATTACCAGAGGAGGTTTCAGCTAATTTCTTATCAATCAGCTGAAGCTTAGAAACCATTGATTGAGTCCAATAGCTAATATCACTATACTCTTTTTGTGCTTTGTAGAAGTTCATCGACTCATTTATCAAGTCTGCATACGTTGCAATAGCAAACCCCCAGCTAGGTATTCCTGTAATAGTCAATGCGGCAAGAGCAACT
The DNA here is from genome assembly GCF_000297215.2 of Piscirickettsia salmonis LF-89 = ATCC VR-1361. GTDB lineage: Bacteria > Pseudomonadota > Gammaproteobacteria > Piscirickettsiales > Piscirickettsiaceae > Piscirickettsia > Piscirickettsia salmonis. Next base: position 9,343 of record NZ_AMFF02000097.1, on the reverse strand, counting down.
GAACTCGCAATTAAAACTGCTGCTTGAGGCTTTTGATAAAGCATTTCATGTTTGTTTACATTACCATTAGCCATGTTATAAATCATAGTTGCCGCAGCCAGAGCTGAGTAAACCGCATCAAGGTGGTTCCAAACAGATCCTATAATACTCGCTTGTTGCGAAGTAATAGTCGACCTAAAGTTAAATAAATGATTTTTAACGTTTGAATCTGCAAATATATTAGCAATAGAAAAACCAACATACCCTATTTCAGCCATATGATCAGTAATTAAATTTCTTATTGCTCTAGATGCTTTTATTAAATTTGGCAATCAGAAACACCATTATTATTTACTATTAATACGAATATTTATAATTAGGTTGTACACTGACAGTCTATCGAAAACATGAGTTTTAGTCATATCAATGGCTTTATGGCAGATCATCAAAATTCATAAAAAATATACCTTTATAACAAATTTTCATGCAAATTATGAAATAAACACACTGAAAACGCTGTTTTTTGGTAGCCCCATAGCTAGATTTTTCTGTCAATGCGCAAGTCCTGATAATGATTCATAAATGGCAACACTCCGATCATGAATCCTCTTTCTTTCTTGTTTTTTAACATAATCAAAAAAACCGGTTGGACTCTGAAGCTTCTGAGGCCCGGCCCAATCTGCAGATTTTCTAGATCGGCCATATTTGCTTCTCATCGCATCATAAATATCAGTAACTAAACCTGGATTGCTATGATCAAGACCGGCCTCTTTATGTTTTCTTAATAATCATAAGGCCCAAGCAGATTTAGAAGCTGGGTATTTAAGGATATATTCATTGATCTTATCAACATCTACAGGCTTTCCTTTATTTGTCCTAAACATTTTATTCTGTCCAGCAACTAACGCTTGATAAACTTTATTAAAATCATCCAGTTCACCTTCTTGCAAAGACTCAGGTAAAAACTGCTCTTTAGGAATTAAGGCCATCCAATGATGGCTTGTCGTATGGCCGGATTTCAAGCGCTGGAATCTTGATCTTCGGCTTAAAAGAATTCCTTCATCATGAAGCAAATAAGGTGTCGACTTACCATTGCCTGCAACATAGCCAAAAGGTATATCATGTTCACCTTGAACAAAGGGATGTAAACATCCATTTAACTCAACATCACCTGCCCAAACACCATCTTGTGTAAACTGAGTCCGAAACCATTTCTGAAATTCATCACTTTTAACTAAAGCCTCATATGCTTCATTTACTAAATTTTCTACCTTAACTAAAGCCTCTTCCTTTAAGCGTGACCAGACGACTTTTTCAGGTTCAAAGTCTCTAGAAATTGTCCTTCTACGAGTGTGAGTTAACCTATTATAAATGCCAAGATTTCGCTGAGTAAACGCATAATACTTTGATGCTTTTTTCTGGCCATCCTCAGATGCCTGTTTTTCCTGTATTAATAAATTTAAACGAGTATACTCTGCTGCTGTTTCCTGATATGAGTTGATAAATTGCTGAGTCATATGGCTTTATTTCTTAATAGCTGCCTATCAAGCCTTGCTACTTTAGCTTGGCATTTTTTAGCACTGATCATAAATCCCTGGGGCCCTAAGTAACTCTGTTCCAGAAAAAATACCATCAGGGTCAAAAGCTTCACCGAGCAACCACCTTTGTGGGCGTAGCAGCTGACCTGCAATCATTTTTTTTATTTTCCAAATTAATGGGGAATGATACGCACTATCTTTACAGTCTTGGTCACTAAATATATTTATAATATTTTCTATATTTTTTTCTCGTAAAACAGGTCTTAACAATCGCGTAATTGTTCGCTGATTTTTCAGCGACATAAAGGCATTTTTTTCTTCAATAATGCTATTTAAGGATGACTTATCCTTTTCACCTAAATCGAACCGTTGCCATATTTCCTTTGCTAAATTAATCTTATGATCTTTACAAAGGTAACTCATCAGGCCTAAAGCATAGGCATAATAACCACAATTACCATTTTTAATACTTCTTTCTTTACTATTATCAACTAAGGCATATCTCGGTTTAGGCATATTTAGCAATCACATTTAAAATGTTTTTGATGGTGTTAATTAATCACAAATAACGAGATAACATAATCTACAGATTTTCTGAAAATTATCGTATTTTGTTAATATGAATTAAAAGAGGCCTCCTGCGTCGGCAGCTTTAGGAAGGCCTTGCTAAATTCAACGTAATCGCTACTATAGGGCATTATTTTAAGAGAAAAACGCCCTCCGTCATCTGAAGTGCAACACTACTCTATACTAAGCCGCCATCAAATACTCTAAAAAAACATGATTAGGTGAGCAATAATTCAAACTCGCTCTTCTTCTGGTGTTCAATGTATCCTCTATTTTTGCTATTTCT
>NZ_AMFF02000097.1:0-3643 GCF_000297215.2 Piscirickettsia salmonis LF-89 = ATCC VR-1361 | reverse complement strand
CGCCTGGATCAAAGAAAATAAATGTGTTTTTCCAATAGATAGGGTGTGCTCAATCTTAGGTGTTAGCCGATCAGGTTATTACAGTTGGTTAAAGGTACAGCCTTCCAAGCGAATGATAGGGTTCTGTCGCAATCTGGAACTTTTTGCTGCTTGAATACTGCTGTCTGCTCATGTAAAAATCTCCAAAAGTATGCCTTAATTTAGATATTAAATTTTGGGGATCATTTCATTGAAAAGAAATATTTGTATCTTCAATGGCTAGTCTATATCTAGTTATATCGTAGATTTTAAGTTAATTAATTTCTGTAAGAATTTCACTACTCCACAAGTTATCTTTATAGTACTTTCTTAATCCAGCTGTAATCATCGGCTTTATTGCTAATTTTCCTGTTGGCAAGTTTGGAATAATTTGCTTAATTTCATGGTCTGTAAGACCATCAGACCAAGCTTTAAATTTCTCATTAAATAACTCTTCCTCTTTTTTCTTAATACGCTCAGCTTTTTCTTTTTCATATGCTAACTTTTTATCTAGCCTGATTTCATCATCAGATTTATAGTTTTTTTCTATCCATATTGATTTTTTCACCAAACAACCAATTAGCACATTAATCGCATCTTTTTTATACTTTTCATTTTTAGGATTAAACCTTAACCCCCATGAAAAGTGGTTAATTGATTCCTGAATTTCTTCTATCGATAGCTTATTAGTCAGATTGTTAAAGTGCACTTTTTTAAAACCAAACTCTTCTAATCCGGCTAGGTCTAAATCAGAAATAACAGTGCTTTGATTATCAATTTCATGTTTAGGTACTGTGTGATTATTTTCTTCAGGTGACTCACTTAACAGTGAGTTTTTAATCTCAAAAAAAACTCCTCTTTGTAACCTATATGAAACCCAACCACCTCTACCATCTTTTCTTGAACTGATAGAAATATAGTACTTATCTTTTAATCTAGCAATTGTTGTTTTAATTGATCGGCTATTTACACCAGCCTTATTCGCAATTCCATTAATAGTAAGTTTTCCAGTAGTAAAATCCATATTATTTTCTTTAGCACTGTCATACATTACCATTAAAACAGATTGTTGTATCGAAGATAATAAATCAATAGAAGGCGTTTCATCTGCTATAAAACCACCGTTAAACTTTTTAGGTTGACTTTCTAGCTTCTCAGCAGTTCCACCTTTCAGTGCATCAGCAGTGTTCCGTTTGTGTTCCGTTTGTGTTCCGTTTTTATTTTTTAGCGTCTGTTTATTTTCGGAGATAAAACCTAATTTTGTGTTCCGTTTGTGTTCCGTTTTATCTTTAGAATTTGATTTAATTACTTTTTCTTTATTTAACTTGTATTCCGTTTGTGTTCCATTTCTATTTTTTATCGTCTGTTTATTTTCGGAGTTAAAGCCTAATTTTGTGTTCCGTTTGTGTTCCGTTTGTGTTCCGTTGACATTTTCCAAGCCCGTCTCATTTGATTTTTCGATATCCTTTTCTTCACTAAGAATTAAATCATTATGTTCGTTATCAGTTCTTTTTTTAGAAGAATTATTATTTGATAGTGCAGACGTATCACCAACCCTTACACTTCTAAAAAGAGCATTAAACTTTGATTTATTCTTTTTACTTGAGCCACTCATAGCTTACTGTCCTTAGCTCAACTTAGTCCAAAGTTCTTTAGAAAGATTATAGTAATCGTCAGCTAATGATGAAGTATTACTATTTTCAATTACCGATAACTGCTCCATCCCACTTTCCTCTGCTACTCCACGCAAAAACCTAATTGATGATGCAGTAACAAACTCTGGAAATAAAACTCGGTATTGGGTTTCAATTTCTTTACTAAGTTTCGTTTGATCTACTTTAGTTGGTACAATAGAAAAGCTATTCCAATTCAGTTCCATGTCTCTTTTAAAATCATTAATCATTTCAATATTAGTTGTTACAGAGCGATATGATTCTAATTCACAGGAGAATGGTGCTACAACATCCGTGGCTAAAGTTAATGAGTTTTGCACCAATAAACTTCCCCAACTAGGAGAGTTATCAAAAATAATTACCTCATAGTTTTTCATTATTGGTTTAAGTAGTTTTTGTAAAAAGTATTCCCTACGAGGGCTGTCTTTGATTCTTTGCTCTAATAAATTTAGGTCTGTTGATTCTGGAATATAATGCAAATTTGGCAAAGAACTTTTACAAATTACATCTTGTATTGATTGACTCCCTTCTGATACATCCCATAAGCCTCCTGAGTGAAGTTTTTGTGCTTCTGCTAAACTTTCTACCTCATGGTCATGCACAAGCTCTAAGTTTGATGTAAGAGTCCTCTGAGAGACCTCTAAACCTATGGCTAATACACTTATATTATTGATAGAAAATATTCTGGCAAGATTAAAAGCAAGAGTAGACTTTAACACTCCCCCTTTTGGTGCATAAACCGAAATAACTGATTGAGGGTTTCGTTTTTTCTTAAAATTCTTTTTAAGAAAGCCGTATTGTTCACCAATTAATGGAATTAATTCTTCATCCCAAACCCTAACAGAAATAGCTCCTCTTTTTTCTCGTTTTGCTGGAGGAATAACCCCTTTTTGCTCATCTCTTAATACACTGCTTTTTGCTTTGTTAGTTCTATAAAGGCTAATCAGTTGTCCAGGAGTCCATGCTTTAGTCATCAATAACGCCTTGGTATGTTTTTACGTGTCTAATATGTGTAAACATATCACAGGATGATAGCATGTCAAATGAATCTTTCAAAGTTTTATAAGGTATCATGTTAAATTATGTTACTTAGCTATAGGGTTTCTATGTAGCTATTTAAAATAGGTTAAAGTAGATAAAAAAATAAAAAGATAATTATTATATATTACTATTATTATATATAGAGAATTTATTGTGTTCCGTTTGTGTTCCGTTACTTATGAAAGTATTGTCCTTATTGAATTCTGAAATGCTTATTTGTGTCTCGTTTGTGTTCCGTTTATTAGGAAATACAGATGTGTTTTCCTGTTTGTGTACCGTTTGTGTTCCGTTACTTATAAAAGTATTGTCCTTATTGAATTCTGAAATGCTTATTTGTGTACCGTTTGTGTTCCGTTTGTGTTCCGTTACTTATGAAAGCATTGTCTTTGTTGTATTTTGAAATATTTATTTGTGTTCCGTTTATCTTGGTTATAACTGATAAAATTAGTTAAATTTTCCTGATCAGCTTAAACTTTGCTGTTTTGTGTCCCGTTTGTGTTCCGTTACTTATAAAAGTATTGTTATTGTTATATTTTGAAATATTTATTTGTGTCTCGTTTGTGTTCCGTTTGGAAAAAAGGTAAAAATTATAAAAAGTTGATCGTCCGCTGCGAGCCATGGAGTGCTAAGCACGGGGTGAGTAGGCCGAGGTAGGTTCGGGTTTTTAGCAGAGCGGAGTTGCGAAAGACCGTTAGGTCTGTAGCAAGCGTAACGAGTGTCTAAAAATCTATACGAACCGTAGAGTCATGTGAGAGCACAGTGGTGGAGTGTGCCGATTCAAGGCACGCAACGCTGTGTGACGCGGACAGCCGAGGGTTTATAGTCGTCGCGTTTTGCTCGGCGATTTTGCATCATTGGATGTGCAAAATACCTACCGAGGTAGCGACGCTTACGTAGTTAGTGAGGTGAAA
>NZ_AMFF02000096.1 GCF_000297215.2 Piscirickettsia salmonis LF-89 = ATCC VR-1361 | reverse complement strand
CAGATGACGGAGGGCGTTTTAGCAAACTTGAATGGGAAATTATTGAATCATACTCATATGGTGATGATAATTACTATCAAGTTAAGAAAATAAAAAGAGCTAAGGTTTATGGAGGATGGCTAGTGGGGTCAGAACATTTTGTAGGTGAAAAATCTTACAACAACATTGGAATCGGCCTGTCAAAAGGAGCGGGGCTAGGCTTAACGTTTGTTCCGGATCCCGACTATAAATGGTTGGTAAAAGCCAAGTGACTGAATATTAAGTAGACTTAGATTTTTTTCGTCATCATGGAAGCTAAACTTAAGGAGACTTTATTATGAGTGAAAATGAAAAATCAAAAAAAACTCTTGGTTCACCCGCAGAGCAAACGACACATCCTCTTGGATCACCTTTAATATCGTATAGTATTGATCTCATAGAGTTCAGGGGAAAGTTAAATCTTACAAATTTCACAGTGCGTAGTATACAGTCTGCTGACGTTTCTGGCTCAGCATCATTGGAGTATGCTAGAGATGCAATTTTATTTGCGTTAGAAGGTAGTGAAGAAGATACTGCAATCGAATCACATATATTATCAGAGATTCAAACAGCGAGTAATCTTGTTGTATATGCATGGGGTTGTAAATCTTGTGGTGAATGGTGGTATCGAAAAACAGTAAATGGTCATACATACTGTCCAAGATGTAGGTGATCTGTTCAACAACTGCATTGAAAATGATCACAAAGCGGTAAAGCGCAAATCCCGTTAAATAACCTTTCTGAAGTTCACTATAATTTTTCGCAACAGTGCCGACTAGCTCATATTTCGAGCATATTTGGTTGAGGGTCTGATCTCCTTCGATGACCTCTAAGACAACTTTAGTTTTAAATTCAGCGCTTGGCTTCTTTCTTTTTTGACTCATATCATAGCTCCTAAAATGCTAAGCATCATTTTAACCTTTCAGGAATAAATCGTTAAACTATTTGTTGAACGTTCAAGCTCAAGACCTCTTTCACCTGTCATTTCTTTGAGGTCACGATAAGACAAAGCATAGCGGCCATACCAGCGCACCAACCAAAGAATGATCTCACCAAAATATTGATCTCTTTATTTAGCAATATTACAATAAAATTATTAAAATTTTATGTATATATTACGAGAGATAATTGTGTTTATAAAACGATATAGTTTATTGTTTCTATTGGTTTTTAATTTAAACTTACATGCACTAAGTGGTCGAACAATTATGATAAATAACCAAACATCTCAAGACATTATCCTACATTTTTTTGATGTAAACTGCATGTATACAAATTTAAGTGATTCTGATGGAATTGATATAGATTCAATAAATAATAGAATCATTAAAGCAAATAATTTCATTAAAGTTCATGAAGAATCAAAAGCGTCAGGAATCTGTTTTTTTATTCGATCTAACTCTAGTGAGTATAAACTTAAAGCATCCTTAGTTGTTGCTCCTTATATTTATACAGTTATGAAAGCAGAGGCGCATGGATCAGCGATTTCGCGTTATATGAAGTATAATACAGAAGGAGGCAGCATACAAAAATTCAAATTTAATTTTGATGACAATAAAATTTATATAAATCATGAGTAAACGTAAGCGTCGCTACCTCGGTAGTGATCTGGCAAGCAGTGTGAGGTCGATATTAACCGGGTTTTATTGTTCAGAACAACGAGCAGAAAAGGCAACCCTGAAGGCCGTAGCATCCTCAGAAATGCTTATCAGCCTTGGTATTACAAAAAGAATTTAGAAAGCATTGAATCGATTGGCATCGAACGCAATCTTGTTGGCCTGCTTACGCTGCGAGCCATGGA
>NZ_AMFF02000095.1 GCF_000297215.2 Piscirickettsia salmonis LF-89 = ATCC VR-1361 | reverse complement strand
TACCTCGGTAGGTATTTTGCACATCCAATGATGCAAAATCGCCGAGCAAAACGCGACGACTATAAACCCTCGGCTGTCCGCGTCACACAGCGTTACACAGCGTTACGTGCCTTGAAGCGGCACACTCCACTACTGTGCTCTCACATGACTCTACGGTTCGTATAGATTTTTAGACACTCGTTACGCTTGCTACAGACCTAACGGTCTTTCGCAACTCCGCTCTGCTAAAAACCCGAACCTACCTCGGCCTACTCACCCCGTGCTTAGCACTCCATGGCTCGCAGCGAATGTGGTCATTATCAATCATGTAATTTCTTAAAAAAAGTTAATTCAAAGAGTTTGAGTACCATCACTCTACCGCTGTGAATCATATGAGAGTACAGTATTCAAGGCACGTAACACTGTATAACAAGGACAACCTAAGGTTTACAGTCGTTGCGTTTTGTGAGGCAATTTGAATCATTGGATATGTAAAATACCTACCGAAGTAGTGATGCTTACGTTCTTAGGATAATTATGCTAGAGTAATACTTATGATAGAAAGTAAGAAGGATAACTAAGTTATGTTTTCAAAAACTAAAGTACCTTTAATTATTTCCATTGGCTCTGTTTTAGTTTATTTCACAATTTTAATATTTCAGGTTTATAGTCCACCCTCTTTTGCAAAAAGTTATAATAAAAACCCTGTCGGCTGTGAAAAACTTGGCAAACAAGCCGAAGAGTTATGTGTCGAAAGAATTAATACAATGGAAGAAGTATAAATTTTAAGCATAAAAAACCAGCTTGATGGTGCTGGCTTCTTCAAAAGGATGTAAAAATCCTATGATAGAAATTTATACGCTTTTTTTAACGAAAAGTAAACCTTTTGAAGAAAATAATTTACCACCGCTGCGAGCCATGGA
>NZ_AMFF02000094.1:4152-29315 GCF_000297215.2 Piscirickettsia salmonis LF-89 = ATCC VR-1361 | reverse complement strand
TTCTTTGCGGTTTCTAGTAACGTATTGGCTGCAGTCCTAAAGATTATATTGAGTAATTCACGATTGAATAAGAAAAATGCCCAGAATTTTCTAGGCATAGTAAATGTGATGTGTTGCCATTTGCACTGTGGGAGAGTGGCGTTTTGCTCTTCGATCCATTGCTCTGTTGCTTTTTTGCCACAGGTTGAGCAAAAGCGGGACTTGCATGTGAAACAAACGACCTTGGTATGTTCGCAGTTTGGATTGGAACAACCGTAAACATCACACCCCATTAACTTGGTGCGACAACCGAGCACTTTGAGAACATTTTCATCAACGGCAGGTCGAATGGAATCAGCGTGTTTAGCGCGATAGTTCCACCAAGCACTTCGATATTGAAGTACGTGCTTCAGTGTGAATTGAATTTGATAGGTTTCACCTTTCTGCCGCTGGATAACCATTGAGAACAAATTACCATATTAAACAACGAATCAGGATAACAAGATTAGATCAGATCTAACAAGACTAATGTGAGTTAATAAGCGGTAAAGTGACGGGTGTTAGCACGGACATCCGAAAGTCGCGAGCTGTGCGAGCCTATTCTTGACTTTTATCAATAATATTATTTTTATAAATATATTAAAAGGGTTAAGGTGGTTTAGTAAGATTATTAAGGTGATTAAGAGTAGAGAGAAAAGTATAAGCGTAGATAAATAGTATTTTATTGCTATAACCGGAACTTGACTTTAGCATTTTACTACACCGAATTTAATTATATAAACAGTTAAAAATAAGCGTAACACTCTATAGCACTGTAATGAGATTGTAAAGTTTTCTGGATTATAGCGTGATTGAGCGGGATTGTTGAAACGATAGCGTAACAATGCTTTGAAAGCGTTGACTGTGGATGGTTTTGACAGTATCAGATCTGTCCTTTAAAATTCTCAAAGAATTAACATTGCCGTTGTTTATAGAGAGACTCATGAAAGAGAAGAGTGGTAAAAATCCAATTGTGCAGCTTATTTTAGGTCATAAAGACTTTAAAGAAGAGTACTTAAGTGAAGAAAATGAGCGCTATCGTAAGGAGGCTGCACAGGGTCAGCACCCTAAAGTATTGATTATTTCTTGCTCAGACTCGCGTGTGAACCCAGTGATTGTAAATCACATTAATTTAGGGCAAGTGTTTTCTATTCAAAATGTGGCGAATACTGTACCTCCTTATCAGCCAGGTAAATTAGGTGCAGATTCACATCATGGCACCAGTGCTGCGATTGAGTTTGCTGTATTGGGGCTGAACGTTGAGCATATTATCGTCTATGGTCATAGTGGTTGTGGAGGCATTCGTTCTTTGGTAGAAGGGGAGTTGCCGTTTAAGCCGACTTTTGTTGATCAGTGGGTACGCATTTTGGATGCAGCGAAGCAAAATGTACAACGTGATTTTCCAGATGCGACGGTTGATGAGCAATGTCATCATTGTGAGCGAGAAGGAGTCAAAGTGTCTTTGAAAAACTTATTGACATTTCCCTGGGTTAAAGAGCGTGTTGATAATCATACCTTACAATTACATGGTTGGCATTTTGATATTCCAACGGGTGATATTACTCGCTTTGATGAGAAGAAAAATAGCTTTTTAAAATTAGATTAATAATAATAATTTTTTTAATAATGTAATTAATTGGCCATGTTATGATTTGTTTGCAATATTTTAGCGTTGCTATAGCACTTACAGTAGCATTGGCTAAAAAATAATGTAGTTAGGCTGAGTACTGTCATTGTATAAGGGAGTGGGGCAGGGTTATTGGCAATTAAAACGCCGATGAATGCGCTAATTAGTGCAGCAGCGCTAAAGCGCAAGGCGCCAACGAGTGCAGAGGCGAGCCCCGCGTAGTGAATAACATTTTTTAAAGTAAGGGACATAAGAAGTGGCATAAGCATGCCAACAAAAAATGTGATCATAAATGATGGGATAATCATATTGATAATGTTCGTTGGATTGACAGTCAAGAGCACAGACATGATAAGTGCAGTGATCAAAGCGCCTAATGTACCTATTGTCATGATTGCTTGATCAGTTAAGCGTTTTTTTAAATGATTAAGAATAAAGCTGCCGATAATCAACGCTAAGGCGTTTAGAGCAAATAAATAACCAAACTGAGCAGTAGAAACATGGTAAATATCAATATAAATAAAAGGTGATGAAGAAATAAAAGCAAACATAGTGCAAAAGTTAGCACTCACCGCAATAGTGATTAGTAAAAAGGGTTTATGTTGTATTTGCTCTAAATAGGTACGTGCGAGTTTATTTATCGGTAGAGGTTTACGTGTTTGGTAAGGTTGGCTTTCTTGAATAAAGCACATGGCAAAAATTAAGAATAACCCATAGCCGGCTAAAAAATAGAAATTTGATGGCCAGTTAAAATGAATCAGTAAATAGCTACCAATGATGGGTGCAATGAGTGGTGTTAGAGTCAAAATTGTAATAATAAAGCTGAGAGTTTTGGTCATACGGTTGTGCTCTGTGAAAATATCTTTAACCATTGCCATGGCAACGACAACACCGGCACATGCGCCTAGAGCTTGCAGTAAGCGAAAAATAATAAGTTGGTTAATATTTACTGAAAATGCACAGAGTACAGAGGCGATAAAATAAACACTAATGCCAATGATTGCTGTGGGCTTTCTGCCGATTTTATCCGAGAGTGGGCCCCAAAAGAGTTGGCCAAGCGCAAAGCCGAGAAAAAACAGTGATAAAGTGAGCTGTAGTAGCAGTGAACTTGAGTGAAATTCTCTAGCAATGGTGGGCATAGAGGCGAGGTAGATATCCGTTGAAAAGGGGGTGATTGCGGCTAATAGTGATAAATAAATAATTAGCCCAGAGCTTTTAAATCGCATTGTTTGCATGGAGTATTATTCCTAAGTTTTACTTTTATCTAATTTGAGCTTATGGCTTGTTACAGGCGAAATTAAAGAGTATTTAAATAAAAAACTCGGTGACCAATTAAGTTTGCCACCGAGTTTTATCTATTTTTAATGAGCACATTATTTAAATATTAAAATTTAAAGCGCTTTAATTTTAGTTATTTGACTATTTAAATGGTCAAAGCGTTGCTTTACTTCCGCTTCTTTTTCGCGCTCTTTGGCAATGACAGCGGCAGGGGCTTTATTAATATAACTTTCATTGGCTAGTTTTTTACTAAAACGCTCCAGTTCTTTTTGTAATTTGACTTCTTCTTTGGCTAAACGGGCAAGTTCTGCTGTTTTATCAATCAATCCTGCCATCGGAATGTGAATCACCATGTTGCCAACAGGTGCAGTTGCGGAAGCCGGTGGCTCTTGATCAGAAGAAAGCCATTGAATGCTTTCTAATTTAGCGAGTGCAGTTAAAAAGGCTTTGTTTTCTTTTAGGCGCTGTTGATCTTTAGCGCTACCTTGGTGGAAAATGACAGGTAAGGCTTTATTGGGTGATAGATTCATTTCCGCACGAATGGTACGAATACCAATGACGATGGCTTTAATCCAGTTAATATCTTGTTCTGCTTGAGGGTCGATCATTGTCTGATTAACATGAGGAAAAGGTGCGGTCATGATGGAGTTAGCGCCTGTGGCTTTATCAAGCAAGGGCGTGATCGCCTGCCAAATTTCTTCAGTAATAAAAGGGATGATTGGGTGCAATAAGCGTGTTAGTTGCTCAAGTACTGTGACCAGTGTATAAAGGGTCGCTTGCTTTTGGGCTGGTGTTGCAGAGTCACTCCAAAGCACGGGTTTAGACAGCTCTAAATACCAATCGCAATACTCATTCCAAGTGAATTCGTAGAGTGCTTGAGTCGCTAAATCAAAACGATATTGGTTAAACTGCTTGTGAACCTCAGCAATGGTCTCTTGCAGACGTGAAGAGATCCAGCGATCGGCTAGGCTAAATTCAAGTTTGTTTAGGTTCAGTTCGAGGCTTTGGTCTTCTGTGTTCATTAAGACGTAGCGCCCAGCATTCCAAAGCTTATTACAGAAATTACGATAGCCTTCAACACGTTTTAGATCAAAGTTAATATCACGGCCATTGGTGGCAAGTGCACAGAAGGTAAAGCGTAGGGCATCGGTACCAAAGGCGGGAATGCCTTCGGGGAATTGCTTTTTCGTTGCTTTTTCAATCTTAGTTTTTAGCTTAGGTAGCATCATGCCATATGTGCGTTTGTCTAGTAATTTTTCTAAGCTGATGCCATCAATAAGGTCAATTGGATCGAGGGTATTGCCTTTAGATTTTGACATTTTTTGACCTTCATGGTCACGAATGAGTCCGGTGACATAGACTTCTTTAAAAGGTACTTTACCGGTAAATTTTAAACTCATCATGATCATGCGAGCAACCCAGAAGAATATAATATCAAAGCCTGTGACAAGGGTTGAGGTTGGTAGGAATTTATCAAGTTCGAGTGTCTTTTCAGGCCAGCCGAGTGTTGAAAAAGGCCAAAGTGCTGAAGAAAACCAAGTATCTAATACGTCTGTATCTTGAGTGAGGGTTAAATTATCAGCTAATTGATGGGTTTGGCGCACCGCCTGTTCACTTTCGCCAACATAGATTTTGCCATGGTCATCATACCACGCAGGAATGCGATGCCCCCACCATAATTGACGACTGATGCACCAGTCTTGAATATTGTCCATCCATTGATAATAGGTTTTACTCCAGTTTTCTGGCACAAAGCGAATCTCACCGTTTTTAACTGCATCGATGGCAGGTTGAGCAAGTGGGCTAGTTTTAACATACCATTGGTCGGTTAGATAAGGTTCGACGATGGTATTACCACGTTCACTGCGTGGGATTTTCAGTGTATGTGGTTCGATTTTTTCCAGTAAGCCTGCGGCTTCAAAATCGCTAATAATCTGTTTGCGGGCGGCAAAACGTTCTAAGCCTTGGTACTTTCCAGGGGCATTATCATTAATATGTGCGTTTGGCGTTAGGATATTAATCATCTCTAATTGATGGCGCTGGCCCATCTCATAGTCATTAAAATCATGTGCGGGAGTGATTTTAACGCAGCCGCTGCCAAAGTCTTTATCAACGTAGTCATCGGCAATAATTGGAATTTCGCGGTCAGTTAGCGGTAGCTTAAGGGTCTTGCCAATTAAATGTTGATAACGCTCATCCTCAGGGTGAACAGCGACTGCAGTATCACCAAGCATGGTTTCCGGGCGTGTGGTGGCAACGATCAGATAATCAGAATCATCAGCAAGGGGGTAACGCAGGTGCCAGAGTGAACCTTGCTCTTCTGTAGCAATGACCTCCAGGTCAGAAATCGCGGTCAGTAAGTTAGGGTCCCAATTGACCAGGCGTTTACCGCGGTAAATTAAGCCCTCATTGTATAAATCAATAAAGGCTTTTTGTACGGCATCAGAGGGGCCTTTATCCATAGTAAAGCGTTCGCGTGACCAGTCTGGTGAAGTGCCCATGCGGCGCATTTGCTGAGTAATCGTGCCACCAGATTGTTCTTTCCATTGCCATACTCTCTTGGTAAATGCCTCACGGCCTAGCTCATGGCGTGAGATGTTTTCAGCACTTAATTGGCGCTCGACCACCATTTGGGTGGCGATGCCCGCATGATCAGTACCGGGTTGCCATAGTGTTTGATCCCCTTGCATACGGTGATAACGAATCAGTGCATCCATCAGGGTGTGCTGAAAACCATGTCCCATGTGCAAGGTACCGGTGACATTGGGTGGTGGGAGCATAATCGCATAGGGAGTGCCTGTGCCTTTAGGGGGGAAATAACCATTTTTTTCCCAGGATTGGTACTGCTTTTTTTCGATGAGATCAGGTTGGTAGGTCTTATCCATGGTATTTAGGTCTCTGCTTTAATTTATAAAGTTTCAAACTACTTTCTACTTTTTTGATGATGAGTTTATTGCTTTTTAAGTGAGGCTGTTATTTGAGCTTGGGCTGTTATGATGGTGTACAGCAAACCCATCTTGTTGATAGTGGCGATAAGCTTGGCGTGAAGCCTGTAAGCTCTTTTTGTCTTGACTGACAATTTCGGCAATGCGTGAATAAAAGTGGTTGTCATGCTTTAACGCCGCGAGTTTGATGAGTAAACCGGCTGGACTGTGCTGCTCACCAAAGCCAATGAGGACGTTGACATCTTCATCGGCCATGGGGTGGCCGACAATAGCGTGAGGCACAAAGCTCGTATCGTTAAAGCTCCACAGCAAATCGTCGAGTTGCTCTGCATCGGCTTGACTGTGGGTGTGGATGTAAACCGTGGTATTTTGTGATACCGCTTTTTCAGCTAGGCGACAAGCAAAATGGTATTGAGCTTGCTTGCTCGGAGTGTTGAGTATATAAAAATCTACGCGCACAATTTTTCTCGGTTCATTAATTAATCTAAATTTATACTATAATCTATCAAAATAAAGTTAGGGTGCATATGCACCCTACATTCAATATTTCATTAATTCAATGGTTGAATAATCAGCCGTGTTATTTTAAACCATATTAAACGTTAATTTTATTAAGTTAAAGTGGATAAATAACGCATTAGTAACGGTACAGGACGTGCTGTTGCACCTTTTTTCTTATCGAAAACACCCCCTGCGCTACCGGCAATATCCAGGTGTGCCCAGGTGTAATTTTTAGCAAAGCGTGATAAGAAGCAAGCGGCAGTAATTGTACCTGCGGCTCGACCGCCGATATTGGCCATATCCGCAAAGGGGCTATCAATCTGCTCTTGATATTCTTCATCCAGCGGCAATTGCCAGGCTTTATCTGCAGCCTCTTTGCCTGCTTGGAGTAACGTTTTAGCAAACGTGTCATCATTGCTCATGAGGCCGGTATTGTGCTCACCTAAGGCGACGACGCAGGCGCCGGTTAACGTTGCAATATCTATGACAGCGTGTGGCTTGAATTTTTCGATATAGCTTAAGCCATCACACAAAGCGAGACGACCTTCAGCATCAGTATTAATCACTTCGATGGTTTGGCCGCTGTAGGAGGTGAGAATATCGCCTGGCTTTAAGGCTTTACCATCGGGCATATTTTCAGCCGCAACGATAATGCCGACGAGGTTTTTCTTCAGATTCATCTGAGCTGCGGCTTTGAAAACACCGAAGACACTCGCAGCACCGCACATATCATATTTCATGCCTTCCATGCCTTCACCGGGCTTAATGCTAACGCCACCAGAGTCAAAGCTGATGCCTTTGCCAACAAAACCGATGGGCACTTCCTCTTTATTATCGGCACCTTGATATTGCATGATAATAAATTTAGAAGGCTCTTCACTGCCTTGACCGACGGCAAGAAATGAGTTTAAGCCGATGTCACGGCCTTCTTCTTCATCGATAATTTGTGTTGTGATACGGGTGTATTGTTGAGCGAGTTCTTGGGCTGTTTTAGCAAAGTGACTCGGCGTGCAGATATTGCCAGGCGCATTGGCGAGGTCTTTGGTCAAATGAATGCCGGCAAGTAAGGCATTCGCGTTGCTAAGATCAGCTTCAGAGGCCTGGCCGATAAAGCTAAATTCATCAGGAATATGCTGTTCTTTGGGTTGGCTTTTTAGGCCATCGACGCGGTAATAACTCGCATCAATCGCTTGCATCGCCAAAGAAAGTTTATCGGCCGCGTTATTATTGCAAATAGCAAGCTCTAATGTAGAAAATGTCACCTGGTTGAGAGTAAGCTCTTTGAGCTTAGTCATGGCTTTTGTATGCAATGTTTTAAAGTGCAAGTCTGTCAGTTTATCTTTTTTGCCTGCGCCGATGAGTAATATACGCTCAGCAGTAATTGCAGAAACTTCAGGAATGAGTAGGCTCTGACCTGATTTTCCGCTGATATCGCCGCGTGCAATAAAACGGCTAATTAAGCCATCAGTGGCTTGATCGATGGCTGTGGCTGTTTCGCTAAGTTCTGTGCCTTCAAAGATGGCAACGACAAGGCAGTCGCTTTTTATCGTATGCGCTGCGGTTTGTGTCAGTGAAAATTTCATTTAAGCCCTCCGCCTTTTGACTGATTTTTTTATAAATTCGTGTACACTGTGCAAACCGTATGAGTTTACTTGAATTGGCGGCGATTGTCAGCTAAAGCGAGGGGAATCAATTTGATATTAGCGCGTTACCTATGGCGTGAGTTAGGCAATGTCGCCTTGGCGACTACGATCGTCTTATTGTTGATTTTAGTGAGTATCATGTTGGTGCGTTATTTACACATCGCCGATAGCTTTATGATCGCGATTAAAATTTCAGCACTACGCTTGCCTTATTACCTAGGTATGTTGATGCCTGTGGGGTTTTTCTTTGCTGTATTGCTGGCACTTGGGCGCTTTTTTGCCGAAAGCGAGATGGTCATTTTATTTAGTAGCGGCATGAGTTGGTGGCATTTGGTGAGGCTATTATTGCTGCCAATGGGGGTGGTCATGGCCATTGTTGGCTTAATTACGACATTTGTATCGCCCGCTTTGGAGCGAGTGCAGGCAGATATTATGCAACAATACCGCCAGCAAGCAGCCAGTGCAATTGTGCAGCCGGGTTTAATTCGTTTTAATCATGGTCAGAATGTTGTTTATTTAAAAAATGTCACCGCAGGTGGGCAGGAGATTAGTGAGGTCGAAGCGGTTTTGCGTAATGATGATGGCAGTGAGAGCATTTATGTCGCCCCACGGGCGAGCCAGTATTATAATGCTGCGGGTGATCGCTATATCCGTTTGTTTGCAGGCCAGCGCTACGATGTAAAAGATGGCGTGGTTTCAGCGTCTATTCGTTTTAAAGAGTATACGGCATTGATTCAAAAGCATGGCATTATTGGTACGGATCGGGATGTCGGTACGTTATCAATGCGTAAGTTACTTGTGAATGGTTCTTCTGAAGCTTTAGCTGAATTTGAGTGGCGCATTGCCATTCCCTTGGCTGTGCTCGTACTTGGGTTACTGGCGATTCCCTTAAGTAATGTTGGGCCACGTCAGGGCCGTTATGGCCGTTTATTTCCTGCGGTGTTGGTGTTTGCGGTGTATTTTAATATTTTGGCGATTATTCGTAATGAGGTTGAAAGCGGTGATTTATCAATGGGCTTGGGATTATTTGCTGCACCGCTGATCTTTAGTGTAATGGGCTTGTTGTTTATTCATTATCGTAATCAAGGTGGCCGCTGGAGAATGAAGTCATGATTTTGCGTCGTTATCTTGCCAAACAATGCTTATCTATGACCTTGCTTATTTTATTTGCTTTAGTGGCATTAGACTTTTTTTTTGGTTTGATTGGCAATCTTGATGGTAATTCTTTTATTCAGGCGTTGGTGTTTATGCTCTGGCGTTTACCTGAAGATATGAATCAGCTGATTCCCATCAGTGGTTTATTAGGGTCACTTTTGGCACTTGGGCAAATGTCTCGTAATAGCGAGCTAGTGGTGATGCGAGTGGCTGGCTTTTCGATGCTGAAAATTGCGCGTGCTGTCGCTGGTGCAGGGTTTTTATTGGCGATTGTATTGTTTTTTAATATGACGTTGATTGCGCCGTGGGCCAATCAACAGTTGCGTTCATTAAATCATACGGGCAAGTCTAATCAGGCGACCTTAACTCAAGTATGGTTAAGATCAGATCATGGCTTGGTTAATATCCAAGCGTTTTGGCCCAATGGGGTATTGACTGGCGTTAGCCGTTATGAATTTAAAGAGGGCAAGCTTGATCGAATTGAGCTGGCTCAAAAAGTACGTTATCAAAATAGCCAATGGCATGCTGGTGATATTAAAACGGTTGACATTAGTGATAAGAAAGTAACGTATAACAGCACTCAAAGTGCACTTTGGCAGAGCTTAATGGCGCCAAAGTTACTGACTTTGGTGGCAACGCCTGCCGATGAGCTGAATGTGGTTGGGCTTTGGCGTAATATCATTTACCGCGTGCAAAATAGTTTAAATAGCAACCAATATGAATTTGTATTGTGGCAAAGCATTTTTACGCCGGTTTCAGCAATTTTAATGATGTTACTTGCGGTGCCATTTATTTTTGGTGCCGGACGAAATAGTAGCCTTGGCTTTAAGATGATGCTGGGGATTTTAGTGGGTTTTGGATTTTTTATTGTTAATCAGTTTGTTGGCTCCTTAAGTAGCTTAATTCAGCTTTCACCATTGCTTGCTGCTTCATTCCCCAGTATCCTGTGCATTTTATTATTTGTCTATGGGGTCCAGAGGTTAGGTTAGTTATGCACATTGATGCCTTCGATTTTGAACTGCCAGAGCACCTTATTGCTCAGTATCCACAGACTGAGCGTCGTGCCAGTCGTTTATTGCATGTCAATCGTCAAGGTCAATGCTTGCATCGTGGTTTTAGTGAAGTCATTGATTTATTAAATCCAGGTGATGTGTTGGTTTTGAATAATACTGAGGTGATTGCTGCGCGTTTATATGGCAAGAAACCAACTGGTGGCAAAATAGAAATTTTAGTTGAGCGCTTAATATCTGAATACGAGGTGCTGGCCCATGTCAAGGCGAGTAAGGCACCGCAAGCAGGAACACAGGTTATATTAAGTGAAGCCGGCGCCGAGGTGATGGTTTTGGGTCGGGATGAGAGTTTGTTTCAGCTCAAGTTTAATCAAGCGGTTTTGCCTTTGTTAGCGCGTATCGGTCATATGCCTTTGCCGCCTTATATGGTTCGCCCGGATGAAGAGACTGATCGCACACGCTATCAAACGGTCTATGCGAGGCATCCAGGTGCGGTTGCCGCGCCGACAGCAGGACTGCATTTTGATGATGAGTTACTTGCAGAGATTAAAGACAAAGGTGTGGAAATTGCTTTTGTTACGTTGCATGTCGGTGCAGGAACGTTTCAGCCAGTTCGCGTTGAGAATATTCAAGATCATGTGATGCATGCAGAGTGGTTACAGGTGAGTGATGATGTCGTCGCTAAAGTCAATCAAGCGCAGCAGTCTGGTGGGCGTGTCATTGCAGTAGGATCGACGTCATTGCGCAGTTTGGAAACAGCAGCGGCACAAGCTGAGGAAGAGCTGAAAGCGTTTGAAGGTGAAAGCCGATTATTTATTACTCCAGGCTTTAACTTTAAGGTTGTTGATTGTATGATTACTAATTTTCATTTGCCCAAATCAACTTTGATGATGCTTGTCAGTGCTTTTGCCGGTTATGATGAGATTATGACGGCTTATTACCGTGCTATTGAAGAAAAATATCGTTTTTTTAGCTATGGTGATGCGATGTTTCTTGAGAAAAAAGAACCTATGAAAGTATAACGTATAAAAGCTAAGATAATTATTAAAGCCAATAATTTAAGCTGATGTAAAGCTTGTAAAATTTTATAAAAAACATATTAAAAGTTAATCTTAGCTAGATAGAATTTTAGATAAAAGTGAATGAAGTGAAAGTGAATATCTGTAGTGAATATAAAGCGAAGTAAGGGACGTGTATGAGTCATATGTCATTTGAGCTATTACATAAGGATGGTCGCGCTCGCCGTGGTCGTTTAAGCTTTCCCCGTGGAGTTGTCGAGACGCCTGCTTTTATGCCGGTTGGGACCTATGGGACCGTAAAAGGGCTAACCCCTGAGGAAGTATCTGCAACTGGAGCGCATATTGTGCTTGGTAATACGTTTCATCTGATGTTGCGCCCAGGGACAGAGATTATTGAACAGCATGGTGATTTACATGACTTTATGCAATGGCAGGGGCCGATATTAACTGATTCAGGTGGTTTTCAGGTGTTTAGCTTGGGTGCCTTGCGCAAGCTAGATGAAAAAGGAGTGACTTTTCGTTCACCTGTGAATGGCAGCAAGGTCTTTATGGGGCCAGAAGAGTCCATGTGGGTTCAGCGTAAGCTGGGCTCTGATATTGTGATGATCTTTGATGAATGCACCCCGTATCCCGCGAGCTATGAGACAGCACGTGAATCTATGGAACTTTCACTGCGTTGGGCACGTCGTAGCAAAGACGCGCATGGTGATAACCCGGCCGCTTTATTTGGCATTATTCAGGGGGGAATGTATCCGGATTTACGTCAGCGTTCAACCGAGGGACTATTAGAAATAGGCTTTGATGGCTATGCAATTGGTGGCTTATCGGTGGGTGAGCCGAAACATGAGATGTTCAGCACGCTCGATGCGACAACACCGTTGATACAAGAGGATAAGCCGCGTTATCTAATGGGCGTCGGTACGCCGGATGATCTCGTTGAAGGCGTACGCCGAGGTGTTGATATGTTTGATTGTGTGATGCCGACACGCAATGCACGTAATGGTCATTTATTTACATCTGAAGGAGTGATTCGGCTACGTAATAGTGCGAATAAAACAGACACGCGTCCGGTGGATGAAGCGTGTGCTTGTTCTACTTGTCGACATTATTCACGGGCTTACTTACATCATTTAGATAAATGTAATGAAATGCTTGGCGCACGTTTAAATACCGTTCATAATTTGCATTATTATCAGAAAGTGATGCGTGGTTTGCGTACAGCAATTGATGCAGGTAAGCTAGATGAGTTTGTCTGCCAGTATTATGCAAAGCAGAATAAAGACGTTCCTGAATTGGCTTAAAATTTAAATAACAAAGGTATAAAAATAAGGGGAAATCCATGAAAAAACTATTTGCAATTCTAGGTTTATTAGCAGTGAGCAGCGCAAGTTTTGCCGCAGATGCACCCGCTGCAGGAGCAACCTCATCGTTGATGAGCTTTTTGCCGTTGGTGGTGATTGTTATTATTTTCTATTTTTTATTAATTCGTCCACAAAGTAAGCGTGCCAAAGAGCACCGTAAATTGCTCTCTGAGCTCGCAAAAGGTGATGAAGTGTCAACCAGTGGCGGTGTGTTGGGTAAAGTGATTAAAGTTGATGAGAGTGTTGTGACCATTGAAATTGCGAATGACGTTGAGATTCAAGTTCAAAAGAGTGCAGTTTCTGCGGTGTTACCGAAAGGAACTATTAAATAATAGCTAGATAAAGGCCTATCATGGTAAAACGAGACTCCTGGTGGAAGGTTTTTCTTCTACTGTTGACAATTGTGATCGGTACGATTTATGCGATACCGAATTTGTTTGGTGATGATCCTGCTGTTCAGGTCATCGGTCGTCGTGGCTTTGATGTGACGCAAGTACAAGAACAGTTAGTGAAAGCCGCGCTTGCGAGTGAGCAGATTGGCTATCGTGACTTATCATGGGCAAAAGATGGCATGTTGCTGCGTTTTTATACGCAAGACAGTCAGCTAAAAGCCAAAGATGCGATAGAAAATGCGCTTGGTAGCCATTATGTTACGGCGTTAGATCTAGTGCCTGCAACACCGATGTGGTTAGCGAGCTTAGGTGCTACGCCAATGAAGCTCGGTTTAGATTTACGTGGCGGTATTCATTTTGTATTACAGGTGGATATGCAGACCGTATTACGCAATCAAGCAGGTAGTTTCTTACAAGAAATTAAAATGAAATTAGCAAATAAGCACATTGCTTATACGGATATGCGTTTGGCGCCAGAGCAAGCGGAGGTTGAAGCACCTGAATTAATTATTCAAGCGGCAGATACGGCAACAGTAAAACGTCTGGTGAGCCAAGAGCTTGGTTCGCAGCTGCTATTATTACCAGAGTCTGGTCGCAATACGCTTTACTATAAACTCAGTGATGAGACGATCGCGCAAGCGAAAAAATCAGCATTATCACAGACAGAAACGGTCATGCGTAATCGTGTCAATGAGTTAGGTGTGGCTGAAGCATCTGTCGCTTCTCAAGGAAAAAACCGTGTGGTGGTTGAGTTGCCGGGAGTCCAAGATGCGGCTCAAGCGAAAGAGTTGATTGGTGGTACGGCGACACTGAAGTTTATGTTGGTCGATCAGGCTCATTCAGTCGATGCGGCGCTAAAAGGTCAAGGGCCTGCAGGGTCGACGATTTACTGGAATGATAAAGAGCGACCTGTTTTGCTGAAAAATCAGGTGATTCTAACAGGTAAAGCCGTGGTTGGCGCGACGGTTGGTTTTGATCAGAATAATCGTCCGGCAGTGAATGTGCGTTTGACTGGTAATGAAGTTAGTAACTTTTCTAAAGTTACCCGTGATAACGTTGGTAAGGGCATGGCGGTTGTGTTAGTGCAAACCACCTTGAGCTCAAAAAAAATCAATGGTAAGGATATTTTCCAGCGTAAGACGTCAGAGCGTGTTATTAGTATTGCAACGATTCAGCAGGCGCTTGGTAATAGCTTTCAGATCACAGGTATTGGTGAGGTAAAAGATGCGCAAAGCTTAGCGATACAAATTCGTGCAGGTGCATTACCCGCTCCCGTACAAATTGTTGAAGATCAGGTGATTGGTCCAACCTTAGGTGCGCAAAATATTCATATTGGCCTAGTGTCACTTGCTGCAGCGATGATTGTGACTTTACTCTTTATGTTGGTTTATTATCGGGCATTTGGTATTTATGCCAATATTGCATTGATTTTGAACATGATCTTTTTGTTCGCAATCATGTCGGTGATGGGCGCGACTATGAGTTTGCCTGGCATTGCCGCCGCGGTATTACATATTGGTATGGCGGTAGATGCAAATGTCTTGATCTTTGAGCGTATACGTGAGGAGTTGCGAGCTGGTATTAGCCCACATAAGGCGATTAGCCAAGGTTTTGACCGCGCGTTGGCAACAATTATTGACTCTAATTTAACAACTTTAATTGTGGCTGTTGTTCTGTTTGCCATTGGCACAGGGTCAGTCAAAGGATTTGCTGTGGTATTAATCATCGGTATTGTAACTTCACTGTTGACTGCAGTGACAATGACACGTGGCATGGTGAATTTTGTCTATGGCAATCGCCCCATTAAGAAGCTTTCGATAGGTATTTAACGAGGGGTTAAGAGATTAAGTATGGAGTTTTTTAAACAACAAACGAATATTGATTTTCTTGGCTTACGTCGCTGGGCGGGAATATTCTCGGTGGTGATTTGCTTAGGAAGCATTGCTATTATGGCAATTAAAGGTCTGAATTGGGGCTTGGATTTTACTGGCGGTTACTCTGTGCAAGTCAGTTATGTTAAAGCTCCCGATTTAACTAAGGTTCGCAATGCGTTAGACGCTGCAAATTTTCGTGAAGCGCGGGTGACGACCTATGGAAGTACACGTGATTTACAGATTCGCTTTGCACCACAAGAGGGCCAAAGCGCAGGCTTAAGTGAGACGCAGCAAGGTGCACTTAAAGCTAAATTAAAAACAACACTGACATTGGGACAGCCGGTTGAAATTAACTCACTGAACTATATTGGCTCTGAAGTGGGCAGCGAGATGGTTCAGCAAGGTGTTTTAGCTATTATTGTCTCTGTACTGGCTATTATGGTCTATGTGGCTTTGCGTTTTGATTATCGCTTTGCGATTAGTGCTGCGGTAGCGTTAGCACATGATCCGTTATTAATTTTAGGTATTTTTTCATTATTTCATATTGAGTTTACCTTGATTTCTTTGGCGGCTTTGCTTGCAGTGATCGGCTTTTCGTTGAATGATACCGTAGTGATTTATGATAGGATTCGCGAGAACTTCCGCAAGATGCGTAAAGCAACACCCGTTGAGGTGGTTAATCGTTCGATTAATGATACGCTGTCACGTACATTAATGACTTCAGGCTTAACTTTGTTGGTTGTCATCATTTTATATGTCTTTGGTGGCCCGGCACTACAGCCATTTGCTTTGGTTTTAATCATTGGTATTTTGATTGGTACGTATTCATCGATTTATATTGCTGGCGCTTTATCAATTAAGCTTGGCATTAATCGTTTATCGATGATGCCGTCGAAAAAAGAAGAAGATAGCCGACCTTAATCTGGCTTTTATATTAATCACTCGTATTGATGGGTCTTTGATTGGCCAATTGATCAATTGACTAGTGAGTTGAGTATTAGCGATAACGGCCTAAAAAAGGATATAAAATAAGAGGGGAGCTATATAGATTAGCTTCTTTTTTTTATTATGCAGGTTTGTCATAGTGACGTGTTATATGTTGCAATAGATTGGCTAGTTACTGTGTATTTATGTTTTATCTTGGAGGGATCGTTATGCGCTTAATGTTAAAATTTGTTATTCCGGTAGAAAAAGGCAATCAGGCTGCAGCAGATGGGTCGATGATGCAGGTTATTCAGGAATTAATTGGGAAATTACAGCCAGAATCGACTTACTTTTATTTACAAGAAGGCAAGCGTGCTGGCACGATTATTTTTAAGGCGACAGATCAAAGTCAGATGGTTGTGATTAATGAGCCATTATTTGCAAAATTACATGCAGAAATTGAAATTCAGCCTGCGCTTGATCTTGAAGACTTAACACGGGCGTTATAGCTTTATAAAACTCAAAATAAACAATAATTGATTATGATTAAATTAAGTTAAATATTTAGTAAGAGTCTATTTAAATACAGGTATTATTATAGAAGTATTATTTGTGCCTCTATTTTTTATTTAAATGTTATGGCATCTGCTATCGAGAGTTGGCAGAAGCCTGTACTTTATTACGTGCTAAGCACTAAATCTTCCCCTTGTCTTTAGATTTACCAAAACCACCATGATTTTTTCGGTAACGAAGACTCACACTGAATAAGCTGGTGGTAGTAACTATTCGCTTTGCTGCGCACTTGGTGGGCTTTGGCAAGGAGCCAGCGTTTTTTTAGATAAGTGCGCTTACGATAGCCACCATCGCCCTCATGATAGGCAAGATAGAGTGAATACGCATTATTTTTAGCAATGCCTAAACGTGAATATGAGCGATTGGCATACCAGCCGACAAAGTCAATCGCATCAGCAAAGTCGGTTCGTGAAGCACGGCTATTACCCGTTGATCGTTGATAGGTTGCCCAAGTGCCATCGGTGGCTTGGGCATAGCCATAGGCAGAGGTTGGACGTGACCAGGGAATAAAGCCCAATAGTGTTGTACGTGGTGGCCTGGCATCATAGCGAAAGTGAGATTCGTAATAAATAATAGCCATTTGGGCGCTGATTGGGACGCCCCATTTTTTACGTGAGTCTTTGGCTGCCCAGTACCATTTAGGGTATTCACGAAATATGCTACAGATATTATTAATATTCTGTGGGGGTGCGGTTGCACAGCCTGCTAGCATACTTGCCAGTATGCATGGAATAATCAGCAAGCGAGAAAATTTTAATTTAAGGCGAAAGCCCTGATAGTTCATAGAGCGTTTCGTGAATGATCGTAACTTTATCAAAGGTTTCTTGATATTCTTGTTCAAGTTGAGAGTCTGCAACGATACCTCCTCCGGCCCAACAGTATGCATGGTTCTGGTGGCAAATTAGTGTGCGAATGGTAATGTTTGTATCCATATGTCCATCATAGCTAATATAGCCAATACTACCATAGTGAAGACTACGACGATGTGGCTCTAGCTCTTCAATAATCTCCATGGCACGAATTTTAGGTGCGCCGGTGATTGAGCCGCCAGGGAAAGCGAGCTTTAATACATCGGTCGCATGTGTCTGTTTTGCCAGTGTACCGCGCACTGTACTGACAAGATGATGAACATTTTTAAAGCTCTCAAGCTCACAGACCTTTGGCGTGATGACTGAGCCTATCTCGCAGCTGCGGCCTAGATCATTACGCATTAGGTCAACGATCATGATATTTTCAGCCCGGTCTTTTTCACTATTAAGGAGCTTTTCTTGATAGCTTGCATCTTCTGCAGCTGTTTTGCCTCTGGGAACGGTACCTTTAATTGGCTTGGTTTCGACAATGTTGTGGTTGATTTTTAAAAAACGCTCGGGTGAACAGCTTAAAATTTGGTTATCACCGATATCCATATAACAGGCAAATGGCGCTGGATTATGCTGACGTAGTTGCAAATAGGCATGCAAGGGGTGTCCAGTAAATGGTGCAACAAAGCGCTGGGTTAAATTAACCTGGTAGCAGTCACCGGCATGAATATAGTCTTGGATTTTATTAAAGCGCTCTTTATAGTCATTAAAGCTCAAATTGGAGTTAAATTGGCGTGTTAATTTAAAATCAGTAAAGTGACCGGGTATAGCTGTCTTAATATTATCATTAGTAGTAGTATCGTGAATCGGGCTTTTTGACAGTTGCTGATAAATATCAAGGCTGTTTGCTTTTTGTTGCAATGGACTGACCCAATAGGCAGATTGGTTTTGATGGTCAATAATGATGGCCCAATCGTAAAGGCCAACAGCAAGATCCGGTAGGTCTAAGTCATGTTCAGCGTGTTCGGGTAGAGTCTCGAGTATACGTCCCAAGTCATAACCAAAATAGCCTAAAGCCCCGCCGCAAAAAGGCAGGTGATAATTTTCTGGTATGGTGATGTGGGTATTGACTTGTTGAATGTGTTCTTTAATAAAACTAAATGGATCGAGTGTTGTGACTTGAATCTGGTTGCCTGTTGCATCGGTGCTATAGGTTTGATTATGGTGGTTGATGATTTTTTTATAGGGGTTTGCAGCAAGAATATCAAAGCGGCCACTACTTAACGGTGCGCAGCTATCTAGCCAGATGGGCCAGTCAAGGTGGGCAATCTTAGAAAACCAGTATGCCGAATCTTGAGTATAAGAAAGCGGTTTAATCATCAACATGGGGTATCAGTCTGCTTTATTGTCAATAAAATTGTCCGTTATTCTAGCAAAAAAAAATTAAGAATACAGTATATGTGCTTGCAGCTGAATTAGGTGCTAAGTTAAGTTAGTTGATATTTTAGTTTATTATAATCTAGGGTAAGTGATTTTGGATCAGTTAAATTAATTTAAATTTAAGAGTACAGGGTATCAGACAAAAAATGCATGCGAATATTTATGGTCAAGATGACCAGGACTTAAGAGCATTTAATGCAGATCACCGTTTGCATATGCAAGCAAAATTACCATTATTAAACTTGATTGAAGCGGCACAGCATGCTGGGATTCATTTGGCTTTAATCAGTGCTTATCGTAGCTTTGACCGTCAATTGGCGATTTGGAATGCAAAAGCTTCAGGTGAAAAACCGGTGTTTGATCGAACGGGTCAATATCAAATTCAGATAGATCATCTGGCTCCGAAGGAGCGCGTATTTGCCATTTTAAATTGGTTTGCCTTACCTGGCACCAGTCGGCATCACTGGGGAACTGACTTTGATATCTTTGACTTAAATGCGCGGCCAGCAGGGTATCATATTCAGTTGGTGCCCAGCGAATATCAGCCCGGAGGGGTATTTTCGAATTTAGGACAGTGGTTAGATAATAATTTGGCTAATACGCCGTTTTTTCGACCGTTCTGGGGGGAGCCCAGTGGTGTCGCTGCAGAGCCTTGGCATATTAGTTATCGACCGTTGGCAGCTGAGTTTCAAACCTTATTTTGTATTGATGATTTGACTAAGGTGATTGAGCAAGCGCCTATTTTATTAAAAGATGAGATTCTAGCTGAGCTGGATGAGATTGTTAGTCGTTTTGTTTTGGCGATTGATGATGTAAGGCGATAGCCTGAGGTAGACATGGGTTGGGACTAAACAGCTAGGGCGAGAGCGTTATGTGCTAAATACTAGGCATTTTGTCAGTATGCCTTTATTATATGGGCATTGATTTTGAAAGAACGAGTACAAAGGTAAGAGGAAACATGCTTGATCCAAAACATTTACGTACTGATTTAGATGATGTGGCTAGGACGCTAAGAAAAAGAGGCTTTGAGCTGGATACGGCTAAACTAATCTCTTTAGAAGAACAACGCAAACACCTGCAGACTGCAACCCAAGAATTGCAAAACGAGCGTAATTCCCGTTCTAAGTCGATTGGTCAAGCAAAAGCACGTGGTGAAGAGATTGCGCCTTTAGTTGCGGCGATTGGTGACTTAGGTGAGCAATTAAATGATGTTAGTGCCAAGCTTCATTTGGTTCAACAAGAGCTTGATGAATTATTATTGGGTATTCCAAACTTGCCTCATGAGTCGGTGCCTGCAGGTAAAAATGAAGATGATAATGTCGAAGTGCGGTGTTGGGGGACGGTACCCGAGTTTAGCTTTGCAGCAAAAGATCATACTGAATTAGGTGAGTCATTGGGCGGTTTGGATTTTGAGCTGGCAGTAAAGCTCACCGGCTCACGTTTTGTGGTGATGCGTGGGCAGATGGCACGGCTACATCGAGCACTGGCTCAGTTTATGCTCGATGTACAAACTGAACAGCATGGTTATCAAGAAATGTACGTGCCTTATTTGGTAAATCATGAGAGTTTGCAAGGCACGGGGCAATTGCCTAAATTTGGTGAAGATTTATTTCACCTGCAAGGCGAGCATGAGTATTGCTTAATCCCTACCTCTGAAGTGCCATTGACCAATACGGTGCGTGATGTGATTTTGGAAGAAGCAGTACTTCCTCTGCGTTTAACGGCACAAACGCCGTGCTTTCGTAGTGAAGCTGGTTCTTATGGCCGAGATACTCGCGGGATGATTCGTCATCATCAATTTGAAAAAGTTGAAATGGTGCAAATTGTTCACCCGGATAAATCATATCAGGCGCTTGAAGATATGGTCACTCATGCGGAGAAAATTTTACAGTTGCTGGAGTTGCCCTATCGGGTGATGGCGCTGTGCGGCGGTGATATTGGTACTAGTGCGGCGAAAACCTATGATTTAGAAGTTTGGCTGCCTGCGCAGGGTAAATACCGTGAGATTTCATCTGTCAGCAACTGTGAGGCTTATCAGGCACGACGCATGAAAGCACGGTGGCGTAATTCT
Organism: Piscirickettsia salmonis LF-89 = ATCC VR-1361; assembly: GCF_000297215.2. Classification (GTDB taxonomy): domain Bacteria; phylum Pseudomonadota; class Gammaproteobacteria; order Piscirickettsiales; family Piscirickettsiaceae; genus Piscirickettsia; species Piscirickettsia salmonis. The sequence continues at coordinate 8,684 of NZ_AMFF02000094.1, read as the reverse complement.
CAAACAGGCAAGCCAGAGCTGGTGCATACATTAAATGGCTCGGGCTTAGCGGTTGGGCGAGCGTTGATTGCGGTATTAGAAAACTATCAACAAGCCGATGGTCGCATCCGGGTACCCAATGTTTTAATGCCTTACATGGCAGGCTTAGAGTGGATAGGTTAGACTAGAGTGATTGCCGGTCTAAAATAAGCGTTAAATTTATAAACGTTAAGTTTGTGAGGGAATAGCATTGAAACGTTTACTTTTTAATACAGTTGTAGGGATTCTAGCGGTTGGCAGCAGTGCGGTGAGCTTTGCTGCGAGTTCTTATCTCGTGGCTCCAGGTAAAATTAGGCTCAGTTTACAGCGGCCATCGACGTCTTCTTTTATTGTCCGTAACACGGGGGATACGACGTTGCATTTACGTGCCAAGCTTGAGTATTACCCGACAAGCTCTGAGGTTTTGGGCTTAGGCTCACAAAAAAAAGGCTTTGATGATGACCTGTTAACCCATGCGCGCGTGTTGATTAGCCCACCGTTATTGGTTATGCCGGCTGGACAACAGCGCACACTACGGGTATCAGTACGACCAAACGCGGGCTTAACAGAGGGCACTTATCGGGCCTATTTACGTTTTAGCCCGAGTGAATTAATTAAACAGCCCATTAAAGTGACGAATGATGCAACAGGCAATCAAGTGGGTGCGCAAATTAATATTCGTTTGGATACGGTGACGTCAATTTATGCGGATAAAGGCAAAGGTGAAGCAAAACTTGCAGTCAAGTGTATAAAAGTTCAAAAAAATACTAAGGTGACTATTGCTAATGATTCGCCCTGGTTGTATCGAGGAGCGATTGCTAGTAATAATGCGAATGATAAAGATGCTTCTGTGCCAGTGATTTTAATGGGCTATAATACACAGACCTTTGAATTAAAAAACTCACGTTCAGTGATCGAGCTTGCCGAGGAAAATAGCAAGGATAAACAGAAAATATCGTGTAGCTAAAGGGATTTTATAAAAATAAATAAAATTAATTATAGTTAAAGAGTCGTCAACATGGATGTTGTTATTATTGGTGCAACGGGTTTAATTGGCAGTGCACTTATTCTTAAGTTATATCGTCAGCATGAGATCACTGCGGTCGGTCGTGATGTTCGCGTTGTTCGCCAGCAGTTTCCTTTTTGTAAAAGTTTAGCCCTACAAGATTTAGGGTTAGAGGATTTAGCCGCTTGTGATGTTGTGATTAATTTGGCAGGTGAAAATATTGGTCAAGGCCGTTGGAATGAAGCACGTCGTGCCAAAATTATTAATAGCCGGATCAGTGTTACTCAACAGGTTGTTACTTTATGCCGTAAATTAGGTCACGAGGCACCGCGCGTGTTTAATGCAAGTGCAATTGGCGTGTATGGCCTACAAGAAACCAGCGTGAGCGTATCACCGCAACTTACTGAAGAAAGTCCACTGCCCAGCCCACCCACTGATTTTTTGAGTGAAGTGGCTATTGATTGGGAAAATGTGTTGAAATTCTTGGATCCTGAAAAGGTGGTGCAGTTACGCTTTGCGGTTGTGTTAGCTGGTAATGGGGGAGCTCTACCTAAATTGGCTTTGCCATTTTATTTTGGCTGTGGTGGAAAAATCGCTTCGGGTCAACAGATGGTTTCCTGGGTGGCATTAAAAGATGTAGTGGCTGCGATTGTGTTTTTATTAGAGCGTCCCTTGCTTTGGGGTGCTTTTAATATTGTTGCTCCTGAAGGTGTGCACCAATATCAGTTTGCAGGGGTGCTGGCAAATGTTCTGAAAAGGCCAAATTTAATGTGGACTCCAGGCTTTTTATTGCAGCTAGTTTATGGTCAAATGGCGAAAGAGTTAATTTTAAAAGGCCAATATGTGGTACCGAAGCGATTGCTTGATGTCGGTTTTCAATTTCAATATGGTGATTTAGCGCGAGCCTTGCAAGATATTTATAGTGAATAGAGCTTGCTCGTGCTGCAATAGGAAAAATAATAAATAGTTTCTATACTTTATTTTAAATAAGGCTATTTTTTATAAGGCCCTATTTTACATGATATGGTGAAACCTTAAATGTATAAACTTTCAGCAGCAGCTGTTATTTTTATTTTATCTTCTATTTTATTAATAATGACAGTGCCTTTTGTTTATTCTCTTGCTTTAACGGGGGATAAAATAAAAGTATGTGCTGGAAATTGGCCACCGATTATGTTTCAAAAGGATGATAATAGTCCTGTCGAAGGGTTTGCCGTCGATGTCATTAGGAAAATTATTACAACCAATGGTGGCCAGGCTGAGTTTAAAATATTGCCATGGCGAAGGTGTTTAACGTATTTGCAAGCTCAAGGGGATTATGCGTATCAGTTAGCACCATTTGTTACTTATAATCAAGCACGGGCCCGAGCTTATGTATTTAGTCGGCCGTGGTTGCTGGCAAAGGGGTATTATATTTATTCAAAGACGCAGTATCCTTCAGGCTTAATTTTAGTGAGTCGCAAAGAAATGTTATCGTCAAAATATAAGATTTGTGGGCGGCACGGCTTTAATTATCAGCAATTTGGCGTACCTGACAATAATAGAGTGGATCGCCACTCAGAAATGTTAACGAACCTTCTTGAAAAAGTGCAGGCAGGGCGTTGCAGTTTTGCTCTTGCGCGTGAAATCAACCTTGTGGGCGAGCAATATATCTCCAATGGCTTAAATATATTTAATGATCCAGACTTTGGCTATGGTATTGTGCCAGAGATGACTGCAGAGAAAATCTATTTTATGCTCAATAAGTTCAATCAACCTCACTATTTAAATAACAATAAAAATATTACCGGGGTACTGAATACGTATATCAAAAAATATTGGGCGGATGGCACGATTGTCGCGTATGCGAGCCGATATTTAGAAAAGTCAGAGATCGTATTAAAAAGGCCATCTGGACTGCAAAAGATTAAGCAGGTAATCCCTAATATTTAACTATTTTGCTCACTCACTCACTCATGCATAGGTTAGTTGAAGCCTGATTGACCTTATTTTGCTTGAAAATTATTAAGTGAGTTGGCTATTAAAATGTGATCGATAGTTGTATAGGCCAATGAGGGTGATGAGGCTGTAGATCGCTATCAGATATAACGATGCTGTGCTTTGCTTGGTTGTTTGAATTAAAAACGTGAATAAAAGCGGTGCGGTGCCCCCAATCAGTGCATAACCTAAATTGTAGCTTAAGCCCATACCTGAGCTTCTAATAGGGCTTGGGAATAACTCAATGATGCTAATCGCATAGACGCCATTAATCAAGCTTACGCTCAGAGGCAGAATAATCGCAAAGATAATTTCTGCTGCAGTGCTTGATAAATGAGTAAGATTGCCCTTGTTGATTATCAGCCCACAGATAAAAAGTGTCAAAATACAGCCAATCAGCATCACGCATTTACGGCCAAGCTTATCAGAGAGTGTACCGAAGATCATGGAGCCAAGAGCATAGATAAAAAAGCTTAAGGTAGTACTGATGTAGTGCTGATACATGTGGTTGCTTGTATTAAGGCTTGTCGTGTTTGTGATTAGCTTAGGTTGATTTAAATAACTAAGATAGGTTGGCAAATATAAAATAAAAGAAACAGCAACCGCAGGCAGGGCAGTTAAGCTTAAGGCAATGAGTAATGAGTAGGGCTTGTCTTTGATCAATTGTAGTAAGGGAAGTGTTTTGGCTGTATGTATGTGCGCTGGTCGTGATGGTTGCTTTAATGTATTCATTTGTTGAAATACTGGGGTTTCATTGATATTTTTGCGCATAAAATAAGCGATTATGCCGATAGCAAAGCCTATGATAAAGGGAATGCGCCAGCCAAAGCTCAGCATTTGCTCTGGGGTAAAGTAATGCGTTAGTACTGCGCCGATAAAGCTACCTAAGGTATTACCTAGGGTAATAAACATAAAAATCATGCCAATAGCCATACCGCGGCGATTTTGATTAAATAAGTGCTCTGCGGTAAAAATGCTTGAGCCTGGAATCTCTCCACCTAGAGAAACCCCTTGTATAATGCGTAATAGCATGAGTAATAGTGGGGCAGTAATGCCAATGTGATGATAGCTAGGTAATAAGCCGATGCACATTGTGCCGATTGCCATGATGATTATGCTATGTGAAAACGCATGACGACGGCCAAAGCGATCACCAATATGACCAAAGATGAGTCCACCAAGAGGACGGGCTAAATAGCCGGCTGCGAAGATGCCAAAGGTCAGTAATAAGGCATTGATATGGCTGTTACTTGGAAAGAATACTTGAGCAATATATGGTGAGAATAATGCGTAAATAGCAAAATCAAAAAACTCTAAGGTGCGCCCTCCGTCATCTGAAGTGCAACACTCAGTAGAGAGTTCATATTCATACAGATAAACTCTCTAGTTCGCCTTTTGACTTAGAGGGTAGAGATGGTTTATCGGCACTTAAATGAAAAAGATCGTTTTTATATCGAACAACGGTTATCAGAGGGAGACTCGCTCAGATCAATTGCTAGAGCACTTGGCTTTTCTCCTAGCACGATTAGCC
>NZ_AMFF02000094.1:0-4106 GCF_000297215.2 Piscirickettsia salmonis LF-89 = ATCC VR-1361 | reverse complement strand
ACATTGAACACCAGAAGAAGAGCGAGTTTGAATTATTGTTCCCTTATTCTTTTTTTTTAGAGTATTTGATGGCGGCTTAGTATAGAGTAGTGTTGCACTTCAGATGACGGAGGGCGGGTGAACTTTAAAAATTTTTTATTTTTATTTATATTAATCGAAGAGAGAGGGCTCATGTTGTTCATGCTCTTGTTTGTTAGATTTAGGGTTGATTATTGAGGCTTAATAATAATCAATGATTTTTGTTGAAAGTTAATTTGTTTTAAATTTTAGATTTTAACTGGAGATAGTGATGTTAGGTCGAGCGCTTGGTTTTTTAGGTCAGAGTTGATAGTATGAGCGCGTTATGATGAAAGAGCAGAGAAAGTTACAGCTATGGATAAACGTTTATTAGAGATTCTTGCTTGTCCGGCGTGTAAGGGCAAAGTTATTTACGATAAAAAGCACAGTGAGCTGGTGTGTAAATTCGATCGCCTGGCCTATCCGCTCCGTGATACGATTCCGGTGATGCTCGAAGCTGAAGCGCGTACGTTAACGCTAGAAGAGTTAGACACTGTGCGCTAATGGGCGTTATTTTTTATTGATGAGGATGGTCCTGATCATCGAGTTTATGAACCACTGTTTTGGATTCAATGTGATGCTCATAAAACCAGTCGGGATTTTTCACTAAGGCTAAGGCGTTTTTGTAGCCTTGGCTGCGGTGATCGTCTGCAGAAAGCTCTGAAAATTCATAATCTTTTGAATGTAGCTCGGTGCCTTGTTTGGATTTATAGTTAATTTGAGCGACATGTAATTTATGCGAGTCACCGTATTTTAATAGCTCTTGTAAGTTTTCTTTATGTTTGATTTCTTCTGGAATATGTTCAGCGAGCTGAGCGATGATACCCTGTAAATATTGTTTTGAATCATATTGTTCAATGATAGTGCGCAGATGGCTAGCGTACTCAATGTCTTTAGCACGTTCTTGCACGCCATCGAGAGAATGTGGAGGTACCCCTTTGGGGTTAAATAAGTTGACGAGAAAGCATAAGCGGTTTTTATGTTCGGATTCATTGGTGACAGCAAGAATAGGCGTATTTGAATACAGGCCACCATCCCAGTAATAATGGCCATCGATTTTAATCGCAGGAAAGCCTGGTGGTAGCGCGCAGCTGGCCATGATATGTTCGGGCGTTAGGGTGTGTTTGGTGTTGTCAAAGAACACTTGCTCACCGGTTTCTAAATCGACTGCACCGATACTGAGGCGCATATAGGCTCGATTTAAATAGTCAAAGTCGATCAAATCAATCAGTGTTTGCTTTAATGGTAGCGTACTATAAAAGCTGATAAGGTCGGGTGTTTTTGGGGTGAGCAATAGCGGCGAGAGCCAATGTGGTTCAAAGAAATTAGGCTGACCAAACAGTAAGGTCGTTTGCGCACTCCAATAATTATAGAGTTTACGTATGCCAAAATAATCAGTTACTGGTAATGGGTAGTGGCGACGGGTAATGCGTGACCAGAACTCTTCCAGTTTGGCGATGCCTTCACCGGGTGGGTTACCGGCGATGAGGGATGCATTAATTGCGCCAATGGAGATACCAACAATCCAGTCAGGACTGTACATTTCTTCCATCAACGCTTCATAAACGCCGACCTGGAAAGCCCCCATGGCGCCACCGCCTTGGAACAGATAAACTACTTCATCAAAGTAATTAACTTGCGCTGTTGTCACCGGCTCAGCCCTATCTTATTGATACTCGTCCTTTTAAGTGTAGTTTAACTCGGGTTTAACATCGTGGATTTAGGATAAAAAAATTAGAGTAGAAAATCAGCGTAAAATTAAAAGAGCAGGAAGTGGAGTATTTGACCAAAAAATGTGTCTAACCTTACGTAGTCTACGCTTAAGATTATGCAGCAGGTAGGGTAGATAAATGGCTGATGAGAAGAATATACAGTCTCAAAAAGATGCAGATAATGCTGTTTCTGATGAGTTAATCGAAACAGCACAACGTGACTCAGGGGAAAACTCTATCGAGGAGGCCTTAGAGCAAGTGCTTGCCGATACAACGGCAAACAGCTCTGAGGACTCTCAATTTGGTAGTTATCAAACCGGCTATCGTGGTGAAGGTCTAGAGGAGCCTGAAGATACAGGTGGTGGACCAGAACGTAGCGATACCAACTTAGAGTCTGCTGCTCAAGGTGGGGGGGGTGGTAATAATGTTGCGCCTTTGGAAGAAATAAATGTTAGTTTTCAGTCTGGGTTGGATGGTGTAGAAACTGAGTTTGATGTTGGTGCTGGTGATGGCGCATCTCTTAATACTATTTTAGGTATCACCCCAGATATTAATAACAATGCTGCAATTCAATCTGGCGGTGCTGCAAATCGAGGGGCTATTGCTGGGGAAGAGGAAGCGGTTGCTGAAACAGTTCCAGCAGAGGCTGTAGAGGCTGCGACTAGTTCTACTGATGATGCAGAAGCGACAGAAAGTGAGATTCCTTTGCCTGATGATGATTCTGACTTATCGTTATCTGCTGAGCCTGCAGCGGATGATGACACTGTAACGGTTAATGATGATAGTGCTGAGCCTGTCATTAATAATAACCCGCGTGCTATTGATGATAATTTAACCTTATCAGAAGACCTTGCCTTTACTTTTAATGCGGCTGATATTTTAGCGAATGATAGCGATGTTGATGGCGATTCTCTTGCCTTAACCGGTATTAGTCAATCCCCTGAGCATGGCGCATTAATTGACAATGGGGATGGTAGCTGGACCTTTACGCCCACTGAAAATTATAACGGTCAAGATAGCTTTATTTATACTGTATCTGATGGTCAAGGCGGTTTTGCTACGGCGACGGTTGCTTTAACTATCGATCCGGTTAATGACGATCCGGTCGTTATTGATAGCCTGGAGTCTGGCACTGAAGATGTGCCGCTAGTTTTTGATGTGAGTGACTTAATCTCTGATATTGATAGCAATAATACATTTATTGATAGTTTTGAGCAGCCTGAAAATGGGATCTTAACGCTAGATGGCACAACCTTTACGTTTACTCCGCATGAAAACTGGCATGGCGATACTCATTTTAATTATGTTGTTGCTGATGGTGAGGGTGGCACGGCTGCTGGGTCTGTGGATATGCATCTAACTGCAGTGAATGATGATCCAACAGCGCAGGGACACACCTTTGAGTTAAAAAAAGATGGTTCGATTCGCTTTAGTGAAGCAGATTTATTGGCCGGTGCTACAGATGTCGATGGTGATAATTTGAGCGCAACCGCTGTGACTGATCCTGCAAATGGTGATTTAGTTAACAATGGTGATGGCACCTGGACCTTTACGCCTGATGATAACTGGAATGGTGAGACTCAGTTTGATTATACGCTGGTAGATGGTCAAGGGGGTGAAGTTACAGAAACTGTGACCTTAGATGTTGATCCACAAGCTGAAAAAGTCAATGTAGAATTTATTTTAAATGATCAGCAAACGATTTATCCAGATTATCGTGATGAGAGTACTAATTATACTGTCCAATCACCGGGTGATTTTGGTGTGACGGAATCGATTAGTGGTGAGCAGATGGCTACACAGGGAATTGGCAATAGCGACCAAATCAGTGTGGGCTATCAGGATGAAAATGCAGCCTCTATTCAACTTGAAAGCGGCTGGAATAGCATTAAAAATATTTTCGCAGTGAGTGATGAAGCGGCGGATGTCAGTATTTCAGACTTTGTCCGTACTGATGTACAACTCGGTGATGGCGGTGATAGTACGGTTAATATTGAGGGCGCAAAACGCGGCGATATTACCAGCGGTGATGGTAGCGATACGATTAATATTAGTGCAGAAACCAATGGTGCAGGTTGGGATAATACATTTAATATTTCCAGTGCTGAGGGTGAGGATTTCATTAGTCTTAGCGGTGATCAAGACATTACCGTTTTTAATGTCAACGTCGGTAGTGGTGATGATGTAATTCAGCTGGGTAATGGGTATGCAAACTCAACAATTCATGCCGGTTATGGTGATGATACGGTTCGTGGTGGAACAGGTGAAGATGCGATTTTTGGTGGCGCCGGTGATGATGCCTTAAGAGGTGGTCAGGGCGAGGATAGCTTACGTGGC
>NZ_AMFF02000093.1:7017-11434 GCF_000297215.2 Piscirickettsia salmonis LF-89 = ATCC VR-1361 | reverse complement strand
TTCGCAACAGTGCCCTCGTTACGCTTGCTACAGACCTACGGCCTTTCGCAACTCCTCTCTGCTAAAAATCCTCACCTACCTCGGCCTACTCACCCCGTGCCTTGCACTCCTTGGCTCGCAGCGTTTGCACCAAACTGAATTTTCACCTACGTTTAATTTAAGTTATAAATTTTTGTTAGTTTGCTAAATTATGTTTAACTCTAGCTATAAATTATTCTTTGCAACAACTAAACTGTTGTGGGTTTCTCAGGTGTTGATTTCTATCAATGCTGCACCAAGTAATACCTCTGTGATTGATGCAACTGTATCTGATGATGTTACTGTGACTGAGTCTGGCCTTTTTGGTAGTACAGTGATAAGCAGATCGCCGATTGATTTTGACTCAAACTCTCAAACATCAAATTCTGCTGGAGTGACATTACAAGCTGAGGATACAGTGAAAATTACGGTAGATACGGGCACACAAGTGGATCCAACAAATATCAATGTTAATGTGAATTTGGCTACTTTAGGAGTGGGTAAAACTTTGACTGGAGGCCGTGGTCTTGGTCCGATTACTAGTCCCACTCATGGTGGAGGTGGTGCTGCCGTCGATCTTCGTGTGAACGCGGATGTGTACACGAATATTAGTATTAAATCTAATGCCACTGGAGGAATTAATGCTTTTGGAGATGATAGTAGTACCGGTGATGGCATTTCTGGAAGTAGTCAATCGGCAAACTCTGCTGTTAATTTAACCATCTTTGCAGGGAGTAGTTCGTCTAATTTTACAGAAAACACTGTAAATATCTCTGGAAATATGATCGGTGGATCTGGAGGAAATGGTGGTAATTCCACCTTTGTTACAGGTAGTGGTGGCGTTGGAACTAACGGTAACAATGCAATTGTTGCCAATTTATTTGAAAATACGTTAACACATTTTTTAGTATCGGGGAATCTAACAGGTGGTAATGGTGGTAATGGTGGCTCTACAACAGGCTCTGGTACTTCAGGTAATGCAGGTGATGGAGAAGAGGCTTTTTATTTAAGCTCTCCAGCTAAAAATAGCACAGTGATTTTTGATATTGGTAAAAACGCTAACGGTAATATTATACCAGTAACCGTTAAAGGCGGGAGCGGCGGTACATCGCCTTCTAATCCAGGGGGTATTGGTTCTTATCGAGCGGGAATGGTTTTATTTTTGGGTGATGCTGGAAATATTGGTAGTGTTACATTAAATGTGCATAAGGGCTCAACCATAGCACCTGGAGATACAGGCGTTAATGCGGGAATGAGAAGCGCTAGCCTTTATCAAGTCCCAGGATCAAATATCATTAGCCAAGTGAATAATGATGGTTCAATTACAAATGGTATTGACTTTTCTTCTTCCTTACAAGCTGATGTTATCACCAATAATGAAAGTGGTGTAATCTCTGGAGTGTCTTATACAGGGCTAGGCGATGATAACTTAACAAACTCAGGAACGATAGAATCTATCGACCTTGGTTTTGGTGATGATATAGTAACTAACTTAACGGGTGGAGAAATATCACAAAATCTACTGACTGGAGCAGGCAGTGATATCGTCACAAATTCAAGTGAATTATCTGGCACAACGAATTTAGGAGCAGGTGATGACTTACTTGAAATTAAAGCAGGCAGTGTTGGTTCAATTGAAGGAGGAACGGGGACAGATACTCTCAATATAGTTAACTCAGTATCTACCGCATATATTAATGAAAATTGTGAATTTGCTAGTGGCTTTGCAACTTTAGGAAGCAATAATTGTAGCAAAGAAGTTGCAATAGCGAATGTAGAAACCATTAATGTGAATAGTCATAGAATATCTATTAATGGAGCCATAGAAAATACAACAACATTATCAGTGAATCAGGGAGCCATTCTTTATTTGAATGCTATTAAAAATAACCAACTTTCGAAAGCTCAAGTAACTCAATTAAATAATATGGGCTCACTTTATTTAAACTCAGATGTGGATGGCGCTATAAACACGATAGGAAACAGTTCCTTGATATTAAATGAAAAAGATAATAAAGCTAGAAAAGTTACAACTTTTACAGCTACTATTAATAGCAATGGTATTCCGAGCATTCAAAGTGGTTTTTATAATGACGATGGCAGTGCAAAGCTCTATGCTTTAACAGCAACGTCATCTACGATTAATATCGTAAATAGTACTGGAGGCAGTGAAAAATATATTAATTATGTGATTGATCTTAGAAGTGAAGATGTTGACCAATTTGCTAAAAATGGCACAGAGTACCCTATTTTAAATGGTATATCTTCGAGCAATCACGATAATTTAGAAGCTACTAATTTTAATAACAACATCAGCTATATTAATAGCAGTGGTAGTATGGTAAGTCAACTGCCATTAGTTGATTTTTTTTCAAGACCTGGTTCAGGGGATAACAGTGGTAGTGTTGTATTGGTTGCTAAAGTAAAAAGCACCTGTGATTTTATTGAAGATGCAGGAACAGGGGGGTTAGCGAATCTATGTGGTAGCATTGATAGATTATCCAATACTTATAGTAATTCTGATGAGAATATAAGGAGAAGAGTACTTGAAAAAACACCTGTACTTACATCCATTCCTTCAAATGTTAATACGGTTTATTTAGATAAAGTGCTTGTTGCTAAACAAAATACGTTCCGTACAGGTTCGAGTACCTCTCAATCTGGAGTAAGTACCGGAGCAAAGGCAGTGGATCGGTTTTCTCCTTGGATTGATGCATATGCGGCGCATGAAAAAGAGGATCCTGTGGAAGGTTATGATGGGTACAGTCATTCGATTAAAGGGGTCTCCTTTGGTGTAGATTATAATGCGATCGATAAGTTTGGTCTTTTTGTTAGCTATAGTGAGAATAAGTTTTCTACGAAAATTACCGGTTCTTCTATTAAAAGCAATTCTTATGGTCTAACCTTGTTTTTAGAAAAGCCATTTAAGACTTTTGATTACTATGCGAGCTTGTCTTATTTTTATAATGACTTTGATAATGAGCGGCGCGATGTATCTAAAAGCGTAAACTCATTCAAATCATCATTTTCAAATCATTCACTGTTGTTTAATAGTAAACTACTCTACAATATTTATGATCAATCTTCTTATAGCTATGATTTAACATTACTTTTAGATATGGATTATATACAGATCATGGGATATGACTACCAAGAGAGCTACCTTAATTTAGGTGGGCAAACAGTTCAATCTGACACATGGCATCAATTGAACTTTGGTGCCGGTTTCTTAATTTCTAAAAGGATAAACCTGCTTAATGGTGTTATAACTCCTACTGCAAGTGTGAGGGTGCAATATTCAGTACTCAACGACCCGAATAGTATGAATGTCTCGTCAGTTGATTTTCCGGGCTTTATTCAAGTGCAGTCCGCAAACACTAAAAAAATCCAATATGATTTAGGAATAGCTTTAAAATACGAGTATAAAAAAAATATGGAAATAGATTTAGAGTATAATTCTATCTGGGATAATTCAAGAAAAGAAGTCGTATCTTTGGTAGCAAAATATAGATTTTAAGGCCTTGACTCTGGGTTGGCCCAAACCCTCTACTATGCCGCTTTCAACATGCTCGGCAATGCCTTCCTAGAGCGCTTTGCATGTGGCATATTCTTCAGAAGCTCCTCAAATAAATCTCTATGTTTTTGCTCATAAAATCTTTCAGCCGCAGTGGTATCATCATCTCGTTTTATAAAATAATTATGTAGGACCGTTAATACTTTTAACTTCCGATCTGAAATTTTATGTAGCCCATGATGTCGGAGGGATAGGTAGCCATTTCGACCCTCTACACAAGAGCTCGATCGTTGAAATACATTGGCACAGTTAAGGGCTTCTGCTCTTAATTTTCTTTGGTCTTCCTCAGTCTGATCAAGCCACGCTTTATTTTTTTTTAACTTGGTTTCAAGCTCATATGCTACAGACCTAATATGTGCTCGGTTTTCTGCTCCCTTAGCCTTCTTTTCCGCTTGTCTTAGATATGCGACTGGGATTAATATTTCTCGCATAACTAAATCAAGGTCGTCACCCAAACCAAGGGATAAAATCCACGCACCAATTGTTGCAAAATAAAATGACATTGTTCCCACAAGTGATGGAATCAATTTTTTTGATTTCTGTATCTTTTCTTTGCCAGTTTCCTTTAGTTCGGTATCTGCAGTAGATTCAATATCATTAAAGCTTTGATTTAAAGTTGGGCACTGTTGCAAAAAATTTAGATTTGAGTAGGGTGTAGCAATCAACGGAAGTTAAGAGTGAATTGCTGTGGTAAAACGTAAACGATTTAAGAAGAATCAACCCTTTAAATGGAAGCATTATTCCGGTGAGATCATTCTTTGGCTGGTGCGTTGGTATGGCCGCTATGCCTTATCTTACCGTGATCTCAAAGAAATAGCAGCTGAA
>NZ_AMFF02000093.1:0-2337 GCF_000297215.2 Piscirickettsia salmonis LF-89 = ATCC VR-1361 | reverse complement strand
CGTTTCGCTCGGCGATTTTGCATCATTGGATGTGCAAAATACCTACCGAGGTAGCGACGCTTACGAGCTTGGTCACGTATTGGATAACGTCCTTTTTTGGAGCCTTCTAACAGTTGTTGAATTTCAGGAGTAGTTAGAAAATCCCGATCTCGCTCATGACCATCACATGCCAGAGAATGTTCTACTTCAACACTCATCGCTGCAAACCTTTTTTCAGCTCAAACCCTAAGTTAACTCCTTTTAGCCATTGAGGGAGTGATTTACTCAGGCTTTTAACTTTACTGTTTTCTCTTGATAACAAAAGGCGCAATCGTGAACGAGAATTATCTAAAATAAAACTCCTATCTGCGATTGACAGGCCTTTTGGCAAATTAATTAAACTGCGATGATAGCGTCTGATTACATCTTGAGAGGGGATATGATGGCCGCCCTCACTTACTCGTTGACGAATCCGGCCACGAGATATAGTCGGCGAATCTGTGCTAATAAAAACCAAATTGACTTTAAAACCTGCATCAGCTGCCTTTTGCATTAAAACAAGTTCACCTTTGCCAGAAAAGGTTGTTTCAAAGGCAAAATTCTTTGATTGATCAAGGTAATCCTTCCGCTGTTTTGCGGCAAGCTTACCCGCCTTGGTCGCCGTTTTAAGTTGGTGAGGGTCATTTGGATCGAGTTCTTTTGCAATCTCATCTGGATTAACAACAGGTAACTTATCTTTGAAATAGCGTTGAGCCAATGTGGTCTTACCACTGCCATTCGGCCCTGCAATTACCCAAAGTTGTGGTTGAGCCATTATAGTTCCTCAATGATAATTTCATTATCATTGTCATCAAAGCGGACCAGTTGCTTCGTTCCATCAGGATATTCTTTAATCACCGCATCAGAGTAGCGATCATCGCCATAATAAATAGGACGACCTGCCGACAGGTGACTTAAAGCGGCTTCACCCGAGTCAAAACCCAGTTCACGTTCAAATTTTTTCCAGAATAACTTTTCTTGTTGTGGACTCATCTTGTCTATGTTTTTCAGATCAAGTTCCATAGCGCTCTAACTTTTAACATTACGCCCGTTGGGACTGGTTTGGCCACTACTGTTAAGCAGTTGCTATTATTGGATAATTATACCACCACTTTTAACAGAAGGCACCTTTTGTTAAAAGTGGTGGTATAATAGCACTCAACCACTGTTGTGATATTTATAGACAAAATTTCATTTAAAAATTGCCTTCTGCACATTGCAAGCAGACGATACCACGTCTGCGCCACATATCTACTACTTGTCTTCGATCGTCGATGACGAAAAGTATGTGCTTATTATTAGATAATAAACGGTCTAGTATTTCTTCTTTTATAATATTATCTGAAATGATCCCCAAAATTTAATGTCTAAATTAAGGGATACTTTTGGAGTATAATGCTCCCGAGTTTTCAGACAGGATAATTTAACGATTTATTCCTGAAAGGTTAAAATGATGCGTAACATTTTAGGAGCTATGAGATGAGTCAAAAAAGAAAGAAGCCAAGCGCTGAATTTAAAACTAAAGTTGTCTTAGAGGTCATTGAAGGAGATCACCGTCAACTAGGCAAACGCACAGCGGAGTTGGAGTGGGCGGCAAAAAAGTTGAAGAGCTTGGACTATGAAACAAGAAAGTGCCTTATTGAGTCTGAGCCGAAAAATATTCCAGTTACAAGGCAATGTGAATTAATAAATTTTAATCGCAGCAATTGTTATTATAAGTCTGTACGGTGTACCAAAGATAAAATGGAGCTGTTAAGAGCTATTGATCGAATTTATACCGAAACACCGTTCTATGGTTATCGCAAGGTTCATCAGCAGCTAATAGAGGGAGGTTATAGCGTAGGATTGAACCGTGTTAGAAATTATATGAATGAATTAGGACTTAAAGTCATTTATCCAACGAAGAAAGTTTGTACTACTCTTGCTCACCCCGAGCATAAAAAATATCCGTATTTACTTAGAGACTTGGAAGTTTACAAGCCAAATCAAGTGTGGAGCACAGATATTACCTATATTAGGCTGGATGGTGGCTTTGTTTATCTAGCAGCTGTAATTGATTGGCATTCTAAGGCTATCCTATCACATAAGATTTCCACTACAATGGATTCAAGTTTAGTCATTAATGTCCTCAAACAAGCATTAGAGCGATACGGGACACCTGAAATATTTAATACAGATCAGGGCAGTCAGTACACCTCTCATGACCACACACAGCTATTAATTGATCGTGGTATCAAAATTTCGGCACTGTTGCGAAAAGTTATAGGGAGCTTCAGAAAGGTTATTTTCGTGTGTTCACGGCCTTAGAATGAAGCCGCC
>NZ_AMFF02000092.1 GCF_000297215.2 Piscirickettsia salmonis LF-89 = ATCC VR-1361 | reverse complement strand
CCGTTAGGTCTGTAGCAAGCGTAACGAGTGTCTAAAAATCTATACGAACCGTAGAGTCATGTGAGAGCACAGTAGTGGAGTGTGCCGATTCAAGGCACGTAACGCTGTGTGACGCGGACAGCCGAGGGTTTATAGTCGTCGCGTTTTGCTCGGCGATTTTGCATCATTGGATGTGCAAAATACCTACCGAGGTAGCGACGCTTACGTTCTCTTTCTTCATCACCGTTTAATAACTGGGTATTAACAGAGTCAAGACACTTGGCTTTTTTTTAACTCTTTCATTACAGTGTTTGTGCTAATTTTTAACACACGAGCGATATCCCGAATTCCACTACTATTCATACTCATATCAATCAATAAGATACATCACCAATTTTTCGTAATAACCAGGACTTACGCATTGACAGCATGAACCCTAGTTATAGCAATGGTTTCAGTCTTTTAATGGTTTTATGGTAGATCATTGAAGTTCATGAAAAATATGTATTTATGGAAAGTTTTCATGCAAATTATGAAATAAATACACTGAAAATGCAGTTTTTTGGTGGACTCATAGCTAAGTTTTGCTGTCAATGCGTAAGTCCTGATTTTGAGCTATTTTATTCCAATGGTTTGGAAAAATATAATGACTATAAAACTTTAGCTGTGTTTTTTCTTTAAGCTAGTAAGTACACAAGCATCTGGTGATTTTTATTAAATAATTAATTTTATGAATATTTTTATTATGGCCTTTATTTATTTAAAAATTAAAAACAATAAAAATTTTCTATTTTTTTATATTAAATTGATTTAAATTAAAAATGTTGGAAAGTAAATAATTTAAGGGGGGATTATGCCTGAGATATTGGCCCAAAAAGAAGTAAACCAGTTAGAGGTAAAACTTAGAACATTATTATTGGAGTTATCTAACAGTGGTCAATCTGCACAGAGAAAACCACAAGCTTCTCTTAACTCCTTTCAATCTCTTCAGCCTGTTGGCTCGATGCAATTTTCTCTCACTTGTGCGCCTTTTCAACCTACTCGTCTTTTTACATTTTTTCAGCCTTTTGGTTCTATGCAACCTTCTTGCTCTTTTGCCTCTCTTCAATTTCTGCGATCGTTACAGTCACCTAAGCCATCTCCTATTTTTCAACCTTTTGGTCAATTTTTATTCGGGCTACCAATAGGTGGAAACTATAGAGCTGATCTAATTAAAGTAAAGAGTTCTTTAGAGGCGTTGAAAAAAATATCAGCTCAAACCGCCAATGGGTATGAACCATCCATACCGCCATTTCGGGTAGAGTTAGCAATTTATAATCTTAAAAAAGTGCTCGCTTCTATTATTGATAACAAAGGGCTTGTAACATCAAAGGCTCATAAAGTTCATTTGGAGATTGTTGAGTTACTCGGAAATATACAGGGATGCTTTGATGCAGGTGTTGCTAGCCATAAAATAAAAGAGTTGGAAGGCCAAGTTAAAGGGAATAAAGCAGAAATAAGAGAGCTTAAGCTTACTGAAGGCTTAGCCTCTGTTGATATTGACTGCTTAAAAAAATCAGTTGAATCTAAAATTGACACTATTGTCGCACTAGAACAGGAAGCTGCATCAGCAAGTAATGTTATCGAATGTAAAGATAAGAGAATTGCTGAGTTAGAAACAAATGCTGTTGCCAGAGAGGAGATAATTGCAGCAACAGAGAAAGTGCTTGCTTCCAAAAGTGCAACTTTGACAAAGTTAGAAGAAGTAATTGCAGCAGCAAGCCAGGCTCTTAAATCTACAGACAAGGTCGTGGAATCTAAAAATGAGGAAATTGTAAGGTTAGAAGGAAAAATTGAATGTAAAAATCAAACAATTGTGGAGGTGCAAAAAAAAGTTGTTGAGCTAGAGAAAACTGTTGCCTCTAAAGATAAACTCACCACCGCTATGGGTAAGGCGATGGTATCTAGGGATAAGCAAATTACTAGCCAAGGCCAGGAAATTAATTTATTAAAGCAGTCAATCAGTGAGTTTTGCCAATCAAATAAAAGCAGTCTTGAAGCAAGTGGTGGTGAGAGTCCTTGTATTTTCGAGGGGCACTTTAGCAATGGTCAATCGGGTACAGCTGTAAATAGCGGTACACATGTACCAAGCACTAATCACTAATACGAAATGGATTTGGGAGATAAAGTGAAAAATGCTCATAGGTGAGAGAGTTATCTGGTTATGGTTGTAAGAAATTGAATGTGATTTATGTTAAGGTACTTGGCATAGGTATGGGTATCGTTAAGGTTAATCACATGAGCTAGAATAAATTATAGTGATAACATATTGATTATTTTAGTGAAAATAAATGTGACATTGATTAATGCTAGGGTGTTTTAGTGATAAAAGTAAAAAAAATTATTAAAAATTCAATGTTATTATCAGCGGTTAGTCTTCCTCTATTGGTTCAAGGAAAATTACCGGAACCTCAATTAAATTCAGGTGTCACCATGAGTCAGCTAACGCACCGTCAGCCGATTCATTGGGTTTCTATTGCCCAAATTGCTCGGAGTTTACAAAACCAGCCGGTGATGAATGTGGGTTTTGATATTGATGATACCGTGCTTTTTTCAAGTCCTGGTTTTTATCGAGGAAAGCAAGAGTTTTCGCCTAATAGTATGGCTTACTTACACAATCCCAAGTTTTGGCAAAAAGTAAATAATGGCTGGGACAAATTTTCTATTCCTAAGCAATCAGCGATTAAATTAATGAGTATGCACTTAAAGCGTGGTGATCATATTTATTTTATTACCGGCCGACCTAAAACTAAAACTGAAACCGTAACGGCGATTTTACAGCATGATTTTAATATTCCTAAGGCTAAAATGCATGCCGTAATTTTTGCAGGGCCTAAACATGGGGCAAAGGCGCCGTACATTAAAAAGTTGAATATTAAGCTGTATTATGGTGATTCTGATGGTGATATTACTGACGCGCGCCGGGCTGGGGCGGAAGGCATTCGAGTGCTGCGCCCATTGAACTCAACCAATAAACCCATGCCCTATAACGGTCGTTTTGGTGAGAAAGTGATTGTGAATTCTGACTATTAATGAGGTGCTATAGGTGCTAGTTAAGCGTTGCATGAACCAGGCTAAGCTTTTGTAAACTGTGCTTTGAGTTTGCTCAAGTGACTGTTAGCCAGGCTGGCACTGCGTTTGGGCTTGTGGGTGAGGCTATGTTGGACAAGTGTTGGGTTAGGGAAAGACTCACCGTTTAAAAAGCGCTTGATGTTTTCGATATATAAGCCTTTAAAAATAGCATATTCGCTTTTATTAATGCTGTGATTCGGCTTTTCTTTGTTAAATAGTGTTGTTGCTGTGACGAAAATAACCGGATGACTCCAGTGCTGGTTTGGGTGTTTTTGTGGTTGTTTAACTAAAATATAGGCTTCAGCATAGGCTAAACGTGTGCTTAAAAAACCAAGTTCTTGTGGCCGAACTTGGTTGCATAGACCGAGAAAATCACCAAAGCGTGGAATCCAGCGCAACTCTTTTTGTGGCATCATGCTCATTTTTTCACAGGCAATTTCAATATAGCGTTGAGGAATATTGTCAAGAATAGTATTCCATTTCTCGATATACGCGGTTAGTTTATTTTGGTCTTGGTAGTGTTGACGCTCCCAAAGTGCGCCAAAGATTAAATCAAACTGTGCAAATAAATACAGTGACTTTGTTGTTGGTGTTGTGCTATTACTGTTATTTTTCTGCTCTTGTTTTTGATCATTGCTTTGTGAGTGTGATTTGACCTTGGCTTGTTGACGACTTTGCTGTAAACGGACCTGATGCAATTGTTTTTCACGCTTGAGCTTATCTTGTGCTTGTTTGGCAAGAGCGATGACGCTTTCCATACTTTGTGTTTCTGACATATCACTTCTCCTCATAGTCTATGCCAGGTTCATAGAGCTCACCGTCGTGATTGTCGCCATTTTCACTTGCATTGTTAAGGTAAGGTTTTTTAAAGGGTTCTTTATTATGGGCTGTTTCGGTCAAGCCGGCCATCTGTTGTTGCTCATGATAATAGGATTGGCTGAGTGGGTTGGTAACACGGGGAGTAATACGGTTATTAAAGCTATTTTGCGGAATTATTGGTGCAATATCCGCTTCCCAACGGCGTTGATTAATATAGGTTTGCATGCGCGGAATAATATGGTCAGCCCAGTTGGCATCTTTTGCTTTACGCGTTAATACGTCACGGATAATGTGTTCGCTATCGCTTTCAAGGCCACGTCGTTGCCAGAGGTTAAACATCGTTGAGCGACTATCTCGAAAGCCATCTGGATAAGCTTCCCAAAAAGTATCAAAGGCAATTGAGGAGGCTTTTTTTTGTGGTTTTGGTGCTTTTAAATCGAGCTCTTCCGCGCTTTTTGGGGTGCGGTAGATATATTCAGGCATGGTTTGGGTGTGACAGCTAATATGGTGAATTGTACTTGGGACAGGTTCGAAAAATAAGCGCTCGACTTGTTTATTTTTAATGCCTTCTACTTGAACTTCTAGTGTAATCAGTCCCATAGCCACCAGTCGTGAGATGGCATCTGCGGTGCGCTTTGAGCTGATAGCAAACTTGTCCCCCAGTTCTTTATAGCTGCGCTGTAACTTGTGTAGTGGAAAGCGGCGCTTATAACCGATTAAGCGTCCGCTATCAGGGCAACGCGATTCGATAGGGCGATACCAGCTAATAATTTCAGCCAATATCAAGATGGCATCTATATCTGGTTTGGCATTGACTGTAGTAATGACGTTAAACCAGGTTTCTGGCAAGGTTAGTCCAGCAAAGTGCATTTCACCAATGGCAGCGACCACGGGGGTCATATTGGATTTGTATGATGGGTGCTTTGGAGTACTCATGCTAACCTGGCTTGTTACTTTTTAAACTCATTATGTTATGAGCTGATCTTTTTTCTTGGGTGCGCTATTCTAACACAACTGGATTCGGGTGAAAGTTTAAAAATGCTCAGCACAGGCACGTTCCCAATCCTTTTTTAAATACTCAGGTGCTTCTTCAGTTAATAGCACACCCTCAGGAATATAACCATAGATTTCAGCATAGTTTTTAACTTGGCCAGGGCCCGTGCGGCGTTGAATATAGCTCGGTTGTAAGTCTTGAGGTGTTGTTACTCCCATGCTGCCGAGCAGTTCCATAAAGCTATGTACCGTGGCATTTTGGAAATTGACAACACGGTACTTTTTGTTTTCGACGACAAGACCACGCATCAGACGAGGGTTTTGAGTGGCAACGCCGGTTGGACAGTGATTGGTATTGCATTGTTGGGATTGAATACAACCTAAAGACAGCATAAAGGGGCGTGCAGCATTGCATAAATCTGCGCCCAGAGCGACCTTAGAAATCATATCAAAGCCGGTGGCAATTTTACCGCTGGCAATCAGGCGAATTTTATTGCGGACACCGATGCCAATTAAGGCGTTATGAATATAGACTATACCCTCATTAAGTGGTGTACCAACATGGTTGCTAAATTCTACGGGCGCAGCTCCGGTACCGCCTTCAGCGCCATCGACAGTAATGAAGTCGGGCAAAATATTGGTTTTGATCATGGCTTTACAAATGCCAAGAAATTCACTGCGTCGGCCCAAGCATAGTTTAAAGCCCACTGGCTTGCCATTAGAGAGTTCTCTTAGCCTTGCAACAAATTGCAATAAGCCTTCAGGTGAGTTAAAGGCGCTATGTGCTGGAGGAGATAGGACGTCTTTACTCATGGGAACATGGCGAATTTTGGCAATTTCTGGCGTGATTTTTGCCGCAGGTAAAATTCCGCCATGCGCTGGCTTTGCCCCTTGCGAGAGCTTAATTTCGATCATTTTAACTTGATTATGTGCTGCTTTTTCACGAAAAAGTTCAGCATTAAAATGACCTTCTTCAGTCCGGCAACCAAAATAGCCGGTACCGATTTGCCAGATAATATCGCCACCACCAGCCAGATGATGTGGGCTTAAGCCACCTTCGCCGGTATTGTGAGCAAAGCCACCGAGTTTTGCGCCTTGATTTAAAGCTAAAATGGCATTTTTGGACAATGCACCAAAACTCATGGCTGAAATGTTTAGATAGGCTGCGGAATAAGGCTGTTTGCAGTCAGGGCCGCCAATATTAATACGTGGCTCAACCTCACTGGCGGCAACGGGTGATAAGGATTGCTCTACCCATTCATAGCCGTGAGCATTAATTTCTCGCTGCGTACCAAAAGGGATAGTTTCACGGTCGTGCTTTGCACGTTGATAAATCAGTGAACGGGTTTCACGGTCAAAAGGACGTTCGCTGACATTGTCAGCAATAAAGTACTGCTGAATCTCTGGACGGAAAAATTCAAGCAAGTAACGGATATGACCTAAAATTGGGAAGTTTCTTAATAGCGCATGGTCTTTTTGTTTGATGTCATGAAAGATGATTAAAGCAAAAATGATAAAAAGTGCAGCAAAGATCGGAAAAGGGGCATGCCAGAGAACTAGCAGGGCGATAATAATCAGTGTGATAACACCAAACCCTAAATAAAAATTTCTACGCATGAGAGTTCCTTAATTATTTTAATCAGTTCAACAGCTCAACAGTGAGAGTATCGTCCGAGTATATCATTAGTTAAAGAGAAGAGAATGAGCAAGGTCCGTATGCTTATGTAAATTTAAAAAACAAAACAGGCCGTTTAGCGCCTGATTATAGTTGCTTTATTGATTATTATTTGATTTTTTTAGCTATCAGCTCTAAAAAACTTACCTTATTAGCGGTGGAGCGGATATAGGTACATGACATCCCCTGCGGGCTCGACCGCCGGTTGGGCGATTGCAGCTAAGCGAGAGGAAAATAGCTGAGCTGTCACGGGGGTATTGAGGATGACTTCAATCATAGAACAGTGCCTTTTTAAAAAAGGGTTGTCTTGAATTAATGTTGCTATTTTTTCTTCACTTAAGGTATCGCTTTCTTTGTAGAGATTCGCAAACATTCTTTTTGCAAAAGCTTGCTCTATTTTTTCCCATAGTGCGCTACATCTCGCTTCATCGCCGTACATAGTTGTTTTATGCGTATTCCAGAATTTAGGCTTGACTAAGTTGTTGTGCTTTGCCAGTAGGCTATGTACCATTCTTAGTGATGGATTGTCATCTATATCAGCAATATGCTTTAATATGATGTCGAGAGATTGGTCTTTATCTTTAATCTTAGTGAGTTCTTCTTCTAGTGTGTCAAGTAATGTATTAAGTTTTTGCTCCAATGAAGGTGCTATGGTTTGATTTGACTTAGTCTGACTTGCTAATTCAGCCGGACGACTGTTTTCTATAGGTGTTGGATAGCTTGCTCGTATTTTGTAGGCGCATCCTAGTTTATGTCCATATTTATCAATTTTTTGCTCAAAATTTTTAAATAAGCCCTTCTTTTTAGATTGTAGTTCTGCAATAAGCTGCGGTAGCTTTAATTGTTGGGGTTTGTCTTTCTTGAGAAAATTAGCTTTTGCCTCGTTAAGTGCTTTTCTGGCGTTTTCGACATGGCTAATGTCTTCAGCATAAAAGTGAACTTCTTTGTGAATACTTGCTGAGGTGATTTTCAAGCCGGTGCTGTTAGATGCTGCAGTTGCTTGCTTTAGAAGAATGTCTGCAAATTTTCCTGCTTGGAGTTGCTGGCCCATTCTTGCAAAGAGGGTTCGATGCTTTGCGCAGTTGAAAAGTATGTCGCCAATAATTTTAGCAAATGCAAACCCATCATCTTCACTAATGATTTTAGGGTCGCCATAATTAAAACTGATATGAGGTTTAAAGATTTTGTCAAAATAATTTTTATTATGTTTTTTTAATTGATCTTTGGGGCTACCAGAAATATATAGTTTGGCAATTTGTACAAGTAGGTCGCGCTGATTTTGAATAAATTGTTGTTTCTCTGCGGTCAGTTCTTGATCTATAGTAGTGAGACTGATTTCGAAGCTATTCATACGCTTTAATTCTGATTCATAGACGTTTATCTGAGTATCGACGTTGCCTATTTCTTTATTCAAATTAGCGATAAGATCTTCTGCCAAAGGAATCTTAGTACCTAGGTTAAAGCGCTGATTTAAATCAGTTAAAGCCTTACACTTGTAAATACAAATCTGCTGGGCATTTAAACTTTGTTTATTTATAAGAGCTTGCATACATAGCTCTAAGCTGGGATCATTTACGCCTAATATATGGGTGCAGGCCATCTGAAATAAGATGAGATACTGCCCGTTTAACTGCTTTAATTTGTCAGAGATCTCTGGTTCTTTTAACACGACTTCAATATTTTTTCGAATACGAGCTCTGTCGCTGTCATGTTTGCTTGGTGTTTGGCTAGTACAGTGCAGGTTTTTAAGAAAAGGCAGCAGGAGCTCTTCTTTGGCCTGAAATAAATCCTGTTCACATGATAGATGATACTGACGTCGCCACTCTAAGGAGCCACCTTGACCTTGAGAAAACTGAATCATCATATCTAAAACAGGGGTGAAGCTGCGTTTAAGGTCTGCTATTTTCATACTACAACCTCATTTTCTTACTCAAAAGTGCAAAAGGCATATAGGCAGTAATTAAGTTTCAAGCCATTAATTTGCACTTAAATGACAAGACTTTAGTTTTTTAATAAAAATTAAATTTTTATCTTGTGAACTGTTATTTTTTATTGTTATAATCATGATTTTTATTTTGTATTTAACAATATAATAATAATTATATAATATATTATCTGATTGGTGAAGATGCCTTATAGTAATATAAGTTATCTTTACAATTCATATGTACGTAGTGTAGCAAGGTATTCTTTTGTATTAACTTTAGTTAAAGTGAAAGATTGATTTTATTTGTGCTAGTTAGCTTGTGAGTAGCTAAAAATTGAGTGTTGCTATCACTAATGCAGCAAGCGCTGACTCAAGCTTAAACTGCAGTATTATTGATAGCTTATAAGAGATAAATAAAAAATGGGGGCGTTGCAAAATTTCAGTTATTGCATTTTTCAAGGGTTATTCCCCGTTTATCTTCCGCTATTCCCTAAATAATAAATAAAAATTTTCTGATAATTTTAAATAATTTAATTAGGCGAAATATATTTTTCACGGCGAACTTGTTTCATGACAAAACCCATTGCTGTTAGTTTGTTGAAACTATCATCGATCATATTGGGATTACCGCATAGATAAACGATATCACTGTCAGGGTTCATATTTAGGCCATCGAACTGATGTTGCACATAGCCACTGTATTCATCAGTAATTAAGGGTGTAGTAGGGGATTGTTCTTGCTTTAGGTCTTCACGGCTATAGCAGACACGGAACTCTAAGCGCTCATGCTGTTTGGCAAAATTGCGGAAGTCTTCAGCATAAAGAGCATCTTGACGGTATTGCACACCAAGGATGACGGTTATTGTTAATGCTGGGTTGGTTGCCAGTTTTTCAATAATTTGTGGGAGCATACAGCGATAAGGTGCAATGCCGGTGCCCGTACCGGTTAATAGAATGCGTTTCGCAGGTTCTTCTTGAAGAACTAGGCGACCTGCAGGGCCCATGGCATCTAGTGTTTGGCCGGGCTCTAGGTTAAACAACGCTTCGCTGGCAAGACCCCCTTTAACATAGGAGATGGCAATTTCTATTTCATCCGTTTGGCCTGGAATGGTTGCGATGCTAAAGCTGCGTCGCTTAGTTTTGCCATCAACGTTGAATAAAAAACTAATGAATTGCCCAGGCTTATAATCTAAAGGCTGGTTATCTGTACGGGTAAACGCCATATGGCGTATGCCTGGAGTAATCATTTTGGCTGATTTGAGTTCGAGTTTAAACTTTTGCACCGCCATGTTAAAACCTCTGCTTATCGTTATTTTTTAATCCAATGCTGTGATTATTTATACTGTTTGTTCTGCTTAAGAGAGAAGAATAAACGACAATCCTAGCAAATTTTGTTAAGGGGCGATAGAGTAGCTTAGCAATAATAATTTAAAGCAATAATAAATAAATTTGGTTGTGTAGCCGTGCTGGTTGGTGATTTAGCGAGGAGAATAGGCGTGGATAAGGTGCGTTGTGCTTGGGTGCCAAAGGGAGATGACTTATATCAGCACTACCATGATAATGTATGGGGAGTGCCTGTTCGTGATGGGAAAGAGTTGTTTGAATTTTTATTGTTAGAAGGTGCACAAGCTGGACTAAGTTGGATTACTGTGCTTAGAAAACGTGAGCATTATCGATGCGCTTATATGGACTTTGATCCTGTAAACATTGCCGGTTTCAATGAATCTAAAATCAATCAGTTATTGCAAAACCCTGGCATTATTCGCAATCGCTTAAAAGTGATGAGCGCGGTTAAAAATGCGCGTGCTTTCCTGGCTATGCAAGAGCAAGGCATTAGTTTTTCTGATTTTTTATGGGGCTTTGTCGAGGGTAAGCCAATAGTAAATCAATGGCAACGTATTCAGGAGGTCCCGGCCAGGACTGAGGATTCTGATCGGATGGCAAAAGAGCTTAAGCGTTTGGGCTTTTCCTTTGTTGGTTCGACTATTTGCTATGCGTTTATGCAGGCAACGGGTATGGTGAACGATCATACGGTTGATTGTTTTTGCTATAGAAAGTGTCAAGGTTAGTGAATGATTATGGCCTTTTGGACACATTGGTATCCGTCAATGAAAGTGCTATAATCACAGCGATTTTGCTGTAGATAGATTGCTGTAAATAGGGGTGAAAACAATGAACTTAAGGGACCAATTAGTTAAAAGTGGTGCTGTATCAAAAGATGCAGCAAGAAAGGCTGCACAGGAAAAAAGACAGAAAAATGCGAAGCAAAATAAGTTGTCTAAAAAAGCTAAGGCTGAATTAGCAGTAGAACAAGTACAGCAACAGCAGCAACAAGTACAGCAAAAGCGTACTCAGAAAGTAGATATGACGAAGCTGGATAAGGAAAAGCGCGCAAGAAAGGCGCAAGTACTTGATATATTAAAAGTACATCGCTTAAATCGTGACCCCAAAACAGCGGATCAGCGTTATCACTTTAATTATAATAGTAAAGCCTATGAGATTGATGTGACGGCCGCTCAGCGTAATGGTATTTTAAATCAGTCTTTTGCAATTATTGTCTTTGAAGATCAGCCAAACTTAGTGCCGATTGAGGTGGCAGATAAGGTCAAAGGTTTTGATGGCGATGTCTTTACTTTTATTTGCCAAAAAGACGAAGTTGATTTAAACAATACGAGCGACGAATACGCAGGCTATGAAATTCCTGATGATTTGATGTGGTAATTGATAATAAAGTAGCTTGGTTAATTAAAAAAGAGAATTAGGAGCAGGCTTTAGGCTTGGGAGCGAGTGAATATTTTAAGCTCTATTTAGTAGAGTTTTGCCCTCCACTCAACCCCGAGTCGAGGGATTTTATTTTTTTAATTTCAATTATAGTAACAAAACAAAATTAAATTAATTCTTTTAGTTAATCAGAATTAGATTACTTTAACTAGGCGCGTTTAATGAGTATATAAGGGCAGGTGGTGCAGTCACCCGCCGCAAAAATAGATAACATAGGATGCGTTTTAAGTGAGTAAATCGACTATAAAATAGTGCAGCAAGATGATGGCTCGTCTTCTTTTTCTAAGTCTGTTGAGGCTTGTTTAGCCATATATGAATGGAATAGATCAAAGTCATCGTAGGATGAGGTTTTTAGGTCTGTGGGGCTTGATTTAGAGTTTTCTGTGAAAGAATTGTTAAGTTCAGTATAGTAATGTTTATTGAGCTTATAGTTTTTTTGTGGTGGTGAGTCGAGCAACTTTCTCAGTTTATTTTCTTTTTGTGACATATTTCATCTCCGAATTAAAATATTATAGCTATAGTAAAATACAGCAATCTTTTTGCTCGTCTTCGCTTTGGTGGGCGTGATATGCATTCATTAGTGGTGTGGTTGTAAATAATAGTTCATCGCCATCTGAATGAGAGCGAGGTTTAGTAGTGGATGTTGTGTGCTTTTGAGTATTGTCTAGAGGGGTAGTTATTTTTGATTGACTAGTAGGAGTATTAAGTAATTTTGTTGGTGGTACTAAGCCATTAAGATACCGATATGAAGGGGTATTCCAAACGGTTGAGGTTATTGGTGCTTTATCATCTTTTGTTATAGTTTGCGGCACGTTATCTTCCCTATCTTACTTTTATAATACAGGGTTAATCTTATGCTAAATTAAAGATATTAAAACTGAAAAATGACTTAGAGTTTTATTTTATGGAAAAGCGTGTTACGAAAATATTTCTTAAAATAGTATAGATTATCAGTGCAGGTGATCTTGTCTATTATTAGTTAGCTTAGAGTGCAAGGCATTCAAGAGTATCATTAGAAAAAACTAAAAAGATAAAAAATATAAAAATAACTATTTTAGCTAGGTTATTTGTACTAATTTTTAGTTGGTATTATTAATTGTGCAGTGTTTATAATTTGGGTCGGCATCCTGTGGTATCGTTGGTAGTTTTTTATACACCCAGCCAGAGAGGTGGGTAGAAATCAAGCTAAACTTGGTTATGCCATTTTCCTTAATTAGCAGATCTTTTGTAATGATTAAGCCTGTTGGGACAATTGGTAAAAGTTCATGGCTTGGTATAGTGCCTTCATTTAATCTGCCACTTGAGATAAAACCACGGCAATGGCCTGGGATATACCAATCATGGCTAGTGATAAACTCTTCAGAAAACCATGGGCGAATTAAATTCACATAGAGATACTTTGTTGTTAAGCTAGCTTTGCCAATGGTAATTGTAAGAGGTATCCATTGAGTGCTGTTATCTGCCCAATGAATAGGGTTCGCATCAATGGGAAGCCAGTCTGGCCAGCCCTGTCTAAATAAGCTAGGATTACGTTTGGGTGTTTCACTCAGGTATTTCACCGTTTGTCGTAAGAAGATACAGCCAGGGTAGTTTTCTTTGCCATGCACGCATTTGGCTGCAGCAACGATTGCTTTATAGGTTCTAAATAAACTGCGATTACCAGCAAGAGGAAATAAGCCATCGAATGTTATAAAAAAATCATGACTTGCTGCATTGAGCCCATTTGGATTGGAGATACTTCTGGCATTTCTAAATTGCTTAATATCGAGAGTAGGTGCTAGCAGTAATGAGACTGCAACATTAAGGCTGGGTGATTTAAAATCAATCGCAGATTGAAAATCAGTAGCAAGTATCTTGGAGAATTTTTCGATGTGTTGGTATGTTACGGAAGGTGTCTGTGATGGTTGCTTAAGTGCGCATGAGGTACAGATTAACAGGGAGGGAGCTGTTAAGATGAGCCAATTTCGAATAGACTTAATCAACACGATCATCCTATAATTTATTATTGATTTTTTTAATTTAATATTTATCTAATATCTAAAATATTTTTTTTAATTTATTTTAAAAACTAGATAAAGTGTTGAAAAATTTTTTATAAAAATTACCTTATATTATTAATGTAATATTAATAATTAAGTAAAAATTGGCACCTACTCTTACTAAAATAACCTGTTATTTGATGATGTAACGATTATTTAGTGAGTAGATGCCGGTACTTAGTGATAATTAATTATAAATGAGCTTGTCTAAGTCTTCTCGTTGATCTGGAGCTGCTTGCATATTTTCAATCAGAGTATGAGCGGCTTCTACCGCTGCGAGCTCACTATAATTTTTCGCAACAGTGCCAACGAATCGCCATCATAATTAGGTCTTTCTTAAAATGACGGCCGCTGAAGTTGATCATGGTTTACCTTAAACAAAAATCAGCATCATATCATCAAATCAAATTGCGACAGAACCTATTATTATCTTTATGTTTGCTTAGAATTCTATAAATCGTTGTCTGACTAATACCATATTTAGACTTTAGTTTGGATAAAGTCATGCCATTCCTTTTATCGCAAATCACATCCATTTCTAGTTTTGTATTGGTTTTTTTAGGTCTACCAAAACGAACTCCTTTATCTAAAGCGGATTTAATGCCATCAGCTTGCCTTTCTTTACGAATTCCATGCTCAAACTCAGAAAAAGCAGATAACATATGAAATAAAAGCTTACCTGCGGGCGTCGTTGTATCAATTTGCTGGTCAATGACAACAAAACTAATACTTTCAGATTGTAACCGGTCTATTATTTGTCCTAAATGAACAGCAGATCTCGCTAAACGATCCAGTTTAGTAATCACTAAAGTATCGCCTTCCCGTAAGTAATTCAAACAACTCTTTAATTCTGGCCGATCTTGATCTATACCACTAATTTTTTCTTGGAAGATTTTGTCGCACCCATAAGCATTGAGCTTATCTAACTGCGATTTTAAATTTTGTCCTGAAGAAGAAACTCTAGCGTAACCAACTACAGCCATGGATCATTCCTCCATTGCTTGAATAATATCTGCTGACAAGCATGATTTCATAAATTCAGTCATAGCCACGTGATCCCCACTTGCATAAAATTCAAGCATTAGCGTATTAAACTCTAATTGCCGCTTCGCAGGAAGATTAATAGCGGGATAACCTTGGCTAAGTAATATGCCATTCATCATGAAGCGCCCCATACGCTTATTAACATCATAAAAAAATTGATTTCGAGCCATTTCTAAAAATATGTAAATAGCACGATCATAAATATTATTGATTTTATTAGAGCCATCAATCATTTTGCCCCACAAACCATCTAGCTGATCAGCTTTTGGTGGCATATAGTCTGTACCTGCAATAGTTACACTGCCTGAGCGAAATTTCCCCCATTCAAGCGCTTCTTCTTTAGCGGCTATATTATGAAGGCTGAAGGCAAATTCTTTGCTCAAATTAAATTTATTAGTTTCAATCGATGTAAATAAATATTTCCATGCTTCTGCCTGGTTCAGTGCGATAGTTTGATCTGTTAATTTATGTCCACCAACAGTAATCCCATCTAATAACGTTTGTACTTCTGGCAATGTGTAGTTGATACCTTCCAAATTAACAGCATCGTAAACAAGTTCTGCAAGCTGGCGCTTAGCAAAGAAGATTGATTTCTTTTGATTGGGTTTTATTTGTGTTATATCCATTATCTTGCCATAAGTCTTTAGAATTTATAATAAAGACATTATGAACTATATTTTGGCAGTGCTCAAGCATTGATTCCCAAAAAGGGCACTGTTGCGAAAAATTTAGATTTGGGTATGGTGTAGTAATCAACTGAAGTTAACGCCCTCCGTCATCTGAAGTGCAACACTACTCTATACTAAGCCGCCATCAAATACTCTAAAAAAACATGATTAGGTGGGCACTGTTGCAAAAATTATATGATCTTCTGAAGTTCAATGTATGGTGTATTTTTGCTTAGACTTAAGCAGCTAATCCAAATAATTTATC
>NZ_AMFF02000091.1:9544-11595 GCF_000297215.2 Piscirickettsia salmonis LF-89 = ATCC VR-1361 | reverse complement strand
ACATTCATGAATGTGGTTGGCTCAACTTTCTTTGATTTTAAAACCATCACCTCTGACAATGGAACAGAGTTTGCGGGTCATGAGGCCATTTCAAAGATCACTGAAGCAGACTTTTACTTTGCTAGACCTTATCGTTCTTGTGATAGAGGTCTAAATGAGCACACAAATGGTTTGATAAGGCGTTTTCTACCTAAAGGGACAGATTTTAATGAAATTAGTGACAAAGAAATAGCAAAAATAGAGCATACATTGAACACCAGAAGAAGAGCGAGTTTGAATTATTGCTCACCTAATCATGTTTTTTTAGAGTATTTGATGGCGGCTTAGTATAGAGTAGTGTTGCACTTCAGATGACGGAGGGCGAAGGACAAACAACTAAAGGGCGTTAAAACAGAAGTATAACAAATCAGAGAAAGATAATGTTTAGAAGAACCAATATGTTGAAAAATTATAAGCACTTAATTACACCACTGTTAAGCTTAATCATTTTGACACTAGGCAGTGCTTTATTAACCACTTTTTTATCCTTAAAATTGGATAGCTTGAATACTAGTGAGTTTCTCATTGGTGGGCTGACAACCGCTTATTATGCAGGCATGGTCCTGGGAGCCTTTAAGCTTGAAGGGTTAATTTTGAGAGTAGGCCATATCAGAGCGTATTCTGCTTTCGCTTCAATGTTGGCTGTTTTTTCTATACTACATGGCTTTTATGTGGATGTGTATTTTTGGCTTTTATTGCGTTTTTTAGGGGGCATTGCAACAGCAGGTCTGTATATCGTCATAGAAAGCTGGATATTGTCTGCAACAGATAATAAAAATAGAGGAGGCTCTTTAGCGCTTTATATGATTGCGCTATATGTTGCCCAAGCTGGTGGGCAGTGGCTATTAAATATTGGTGACCAAGATACTTTGATCCTATATTGTATTGCTGCTGTCTTTGCGTCATTATCAGTGATACCACTTGCACTGACTCGAACAACTGCACCTATTTTCTCAGAGCCTGAAACATTGAGCATTGGGCAAATGATTAAGTTGAGTCCATCCGGCGTTTCAACTTGTTTTGTTTCTGGGATGATTTTAGGAAGTATTTATGGTTTATATCCTATTTTTATTCAAAATTCAGGTTATCCCACCGCAGAAATATCAATCATTATGGGCTTAACTATCTTTGGAGGTATGATTTTTCAGTATCCTTTTGGACGGCTTTCAGATTTAATAAGTCGGCGCTACGTCATTGCATTCCTCGCATTAATGTCATCCGTGCTTTGCGTTGCAATTATTGAGATTGGCAAAGACAATGTTTATATCATTTCGATATTGTCTTTTCTGCTAGGAGGTACAACCTTCTGTTTATATCCAATAGGGATCAGTCATACCTGCGATCGTGTTAACAATAATCAAATTGTTTCAGCTTCACAGACTTTATTATTGTCATATGGACTTGGAGCAACGTTTGGGCCTATCATTGCTCCGCTCTTCAATATTGTGATGGTTGATGGGGAAATTTTAGTCTTTATCATGGTGATGAGCTTGCCTTTGTGCTTATTTATGCTGTGGCGTAAACAAATTTCTGCTTCTGTTCCTATGGAAGAAAAGCATAGTTTCGTTCCAGCGACAGAAATAACACCTGTCACAAATGAAATGGATCCAAGAGCAGATGAAGGACAATAATCAAACAGAGAGCTATCGGCTTTGCCGCTCGCTTAAAATTTAGTTTTAGGAATTTCAAAAAACAACATCATAAACAAAACGATACAAATGTACCAAATTATGTTATTGCGCTTCCATAAAATTAGAGCCATGCTCCAAAAAAGAGAGATTTCGGCTAAAAATTGGCATTTATTCTGTTTTTAGACGGATTCATCCCACTGAAATAGCCTAGAGACCCATAAATCGGCACTGTTGCGAAAAATTATAGTGAACTTCAGAAAGGTTATTTTCTTGTGCTCTCTGCTTAGAATTAAGCAGCTAATCCAAATAATTTATCAATGAGCTGATTTTGGGCACAGATATTCTGTTTTTTAATATAACGTAATTGACCTTTTTGAACCA
>NZ_AMFF02000091.1:0-5175 GCF_000297215.2 Piscirickettsia salmonis LF-89 = ATCC VR-1361 | reverse complement strand
CTCAAAACATTTAGCACAGGAAAAAATAATCAATAAAAATGTGCAATCTGACAGTCTGATCAATCAGACAAATGTTGTCAGATGATTTAAGCTTGTCAGATCATATCTGGAGTTTTACACTTCAGTCCTTGGTATGAGTATTGTGTTTCTACTACCGTGCCAATTATTTTAAAACTACCTTCGAAATTAGAAGCACTAGCAACATCTATGTTAATTCTTCTAAAACAATCCCGCCCCCTTTCAGCTATTTTCTGAAGTAAAATCAAATCTCCATTTTCAATAGAGACTAATAAAATATCATTTTCACCTTGAGGTAAATCATAATCAATAATAAGTACAGTACCCTGCCTATAAATCGGAGCATACGCTAAGGTATCTACTTTTACCGCTAATCCCTCATTTTTCTTAAAGCGGTATCCTGTACTTACTAACTCTATTTTTGTTTTGTTTGATTTTTTAGTAGACAAGCATGAATTAACTTGA
Organism: Piscirickettsia salmonis LF-89 = ATCC VR-1361; assembly: GCF_000297215.2. Taxonomy (GTDB): domain Bacteria; phylum Pseudomonadota; class Gammaproteobacteria; order Piscirickettsiales; family Piscirickettsiaceae; genus Piscirickettsia; species Piscirickettsia salmonis. The sequence goes on along the minus strand of NZ_AMFF02000091.1, from coordinate 4,692 downwards.
CTTAAATTTATAACTGGTAAACGGCAAGCAACTTGATCTGTTAAATACTGCTCACAGCTTTTATGTTTTAAGTCATGTAATTCCTCTATCCCTAATAATTGGTCTAAAGAAACATGAAAGTAACTCGCTAATGGAAGTAAATTGCTAACTGTTGGATTTGGACTCTCTTTATTTAATAATCGTGAAATTGTGCTTGCCGGCACACCTGTTGCTCTTGCTAACTCAGCATCACTGCTAATAGAGTGAATTTTCATTAATTCCATCAACCGCTCTGATAGCTTCGTACATTTCCTTTCCACTTAACCGTAAACTCCACCTAATATAATACAGTTAATAGTTTCTCTGCATTTTATCATTAATTAGCAAGCAAAACCTGCCTTCACAAAATATATTAATGCTAAAAACAAACAAGATAATATTTATAAATTAATTTACTATTTGCTCGCCTGCTTAATTTGATTAGGTGTGTAGCCTTTTACTTCAGACAAACACATTGCATCAAACTCTCGCATAATTTGCTCACTTATCACACCGGCATCATGAAAATCCTTTGCAGTTTCATGTAATGCTTCTATTAAATTCTTACTCATAACGTTCTATTCTTCTTTTCTCACCAGTTTACCCATTAAAAACAAATGAATCACACTAGAAAGCATAGTCTGATAGGGTACACCTTCTTCCAAAGCCCTTGCATGTGCACGACTGTAATCTGTTTCAGTTAAACGAATGCTAATTGGCTTGGTTTTTTTCCCCATATTCTTCGCTGATTCTATTAACGAAGTTGCATCCAAAGACTCTCCCTGTAAAAACTCATCAAAAGAGTCTTCAATAGCTTGCTCTTCTTTATCTAGCTTAATATTCTTCTTAATCATCGCAATCATCTCCTAAGTAGTATTTAGTCGCTTTTCTGGATGGATAAGCCGTCTTTAAGAACCAATTACCATTTTCTTTCATCACATAAGGTACAATAACGGCATAACCTTCTATTTCAACAACCGCAATCATTTGATGACTATACTCAGGGCTTGGATGCCTTTTATTATCAAGCATTCTACCTAAACCAATTGCAGTAACCACATCCTCAAAGCCAAAACCTCGTTCCTTTTTTAGTTTGTTATTCTTCTCTTCAGACCACTCTATATGCATCGAGTTTAATTTCTGTATCAATTTGTATATACATATATAATAGATTAAAGTTTTTTATTTGTCACGGAATCCGCTACATTATTTTTAATAGTATATTTTTAACAATATATACTAAAGGTAATAAAATCAAAGGGGAAGAACTAGGCAACAAAATACAATCAGTATATTATCTTTCTATACAAACTTATTATACTGATATGGACACTAAAAAATGGGCCTCAGCCAAACAAGCGAAAATCTTAAGCGAACGCTAAGAAAGAATAATTTTAAGTCCTATACAATCATATTACTTCTCAAATAACGAAAAGTAATAACATCAATTTTATCAGACAACTAACACCCAAATATTACATATATACAACAGAGTACATAATTATACACATAGATTATTCATATATACGTGTACACATGTACTATGTACATATACATTATCAATATGTACATGGCGGTAAAATTTGATTATCAATTTTGGCCGTATTTTTGAACTAAAAATAACAATCAATATTCATGAATCACACTAAGAGTATAGAAAGGTCAAGGTTTAGCAAAAGAGGTAATTTTTATAGTCAGGATTTAAACCTATTTTTAGAAAAATTATTATCACTTGATAATACAATTGGCTTTCAGAGTATAGGACCTCCTAATCACCAATAGATTTATTCATATACAAACTATCTGAGTTTTGTATATCCACAAGATGAATTAACTTGTAAAATAGATTTTTCTTCTTTCAGTTTATCTAGTGCATACCTCAGTAATCCATTAATTAAAACTTGCTCACTACCTTCACACATATGTTTCAAATCAAATTGATTATCTTTGGTAAGGCCAAAATTAACTTGCTTCCCAACCGTTGAGCGCATAATTCTAGGAGCTCCAATAGCTACTATTTGAGTTTCCTCTGGTTTTGCTTCTAAAGGCTTACTTGCGCTTTCAACAAATCGTTCTTGCTCTGGAGTTCTATTAGTAGAAGGTTTAGTTTGTGGAAGTTTACTTTTAGCATTCCAATCAATTACAGAATCTTTTGTATCAGACATGTTCATGTTCTCCTACATTAACGTTATCTTGCTTTACTTCAATTTTTTTTATAGAGAAATCAAAACCGAATGAATGAGAGAATAATTTAGCAATTTCTAAAGAAGCTTTATGTCCCTGCTTTTTTCTATATTCTTTTTCATATTCAGATACACATAAACCTGAATCTCTTGCTCTGCGAAACTGAGGTCTATCAACTAAAGTTACTCCTGTGAACTCAGAAAGCACTCTAGAAGAAAGAAAGGTTATAGCGCTTTTACTCTCTATCACTTTAGGATTGACATGAAGGCGATTTAATAAAGTATAAAGTTTAAATTCTGGTTTAGATTGCTTTGCTATATGAACTAATGCTTCTAACTCTGTAAGAGTTTCCAAATCTTCTCCACTAGGCTGAAGAGGGGTATATAGCTCACCTATAAATGGTGATAACATAATCTCACGAAGCTCCCCATTATCTGTCCCTGCCAAATCAACTAAAACAACATCATATACCTTATCTGCTGCTTCAATTTCTCTTACCATGCTAATACCTTGAGCATGTGAACATGTAATTGGTGATAATCCATCCCATCGTGCACGGCGATTAATAAATTTAATTGAAGAACCTTGTTTATCTGAGTCGATAATTTTAACCCCTGCCCCCATCAATGACGCCATTACCGCCAAATTGGATATGCACATTGATTTCCCAACACCACCTTTTTTAGAACCGAATGCAATCACTCGAGCCATCACTTTCACTCCTAGCTACATTTAAGTACATATGCATAATGATAATGTACATGTACATAAATTCAAGAAACTTATTAAAATTTACATTTTAATAATCGATACAATTTCAGCTAAGATCATGCCTCTCTAAGCTTTACAGACAACATAGACACCAAATAAATATCACACCAAATCCAAACATGTACATTTCACATGTATACATGTACATAATCATAATGTACATGTATATATAAAAAAAGTAATTTTGTATTAGACATTTATATAATTTTATAGTATCTATTAATTGAAAATAGATATTAAATTTAAGGTGATATTTAAAAAGAAGTATATAGAAATGAAAATCAAGCCCTCTTGCCGGAGGGCTTAATAATTGGCTGGCGTAGAAACCTAACCACAACATCTCCATTTTAGGTTTCTACACAGCATTAGTCAATCCCATAAGTTTATGAGGACAGGATACTTATGCTTAAAATTCGACAACCTAAAGAAAGAGTAACCGTAGTTTATCCATGGATGACTGCTATTTGTAAACACAACCCATGCGCTTCAGCAATCTTAGCGCTGTCTACATTTCGCCATAACGAATATGGCTGGAATGAACACTATCTAACTCGTGAAGATTTAAAAGAGGCACTTTTTCATCAATTCACACTGTACCAAATTGGTAAGGCTCTAAAACAGTTATTTGCTAATAAAATATTCACTCAAATTAAACGCAAGTGCTATGACCGTACCACCGTATTTAGTTTAAACACTCAAGCGATCAGTGCCTTTCTTGAGGGTTATAAAACACAATACCCAATTAAAGAAAGACAAAAGACGAAAGAGTATAAAAGTGCTGGAAGCCTTGAAACTCCTCAAGTTGCGAATTCGAAAAATGGAACTGTCGAAATCGACTTTTCAATAAAGGAAGCACAGAAAGATAAAGAAGAGATTAATAACCCTGTACTTAATTTTGAACAATGTGCATCACAAGGGGATATTGTTATTGAGCTTGAATTTATTTTGACTCAATTACGTGAAGAAAAAAGAAAACACAATGATCAACTTTTAAACACCGTTGATTTAACTGACTGGGCAAACAAAGAACAGGAACTTAGAAACGCACTTCTAGAAACACAAGAGGCGCTTGATGAAGCAAAAGCGATGAATAGTGAGATTACCCTTAATAAGTCGTGTAACACTGAAGGTGTTACGCCTAACTTGAGTAATGACTTAGCTGTGCTTGGTAATGACTTAGCTGTGCTTGAAGATGTCCCTGTCGATATGGCTGTAGCGCATGGACCTGTGACAAACCAGCTAAGCCAAAATTTTTATAAGCAGCAAAAAAACTCAGCTGGGCGAGAAGTGACGAATAAGCACATGCAGCGATTAAAACACTTTTCTAAAAAATTTGGTAATAGTCTTGATGAAATGCTGTGGTTTTTGAAAAATGCGTATACCGAAAAAGGCTACACCATTGACAAAGTGATGGGGATTTTAAGCGCCATTGCACCAACATTTACTCGACCGAATGGGATGGCTAGTTTTTGATGTATGGCTTCGCCCTCCGTCATCTGAAGTGCAACACTACTCTATACTAAGCCGCCATCAAATACTCTAAAAAAACATGATTAGGTGAGCGATAATTCAAACTCGCTCTTCTTCTGGTGTTCAATGTATGCTCTATTTTTGGCACTGTTGCGAAAAATTATAGTGAGCTTCAGAAAGGTTATTTTCTTGTGTTCGCCCTCCGTCATCTGAAGTACAACACCGAGTAGAGAGTTCATATCCATACAG
>NZ_AMFF02000090.1 GCF_000297215.2 Piscirickettsia salmonis LF-89 = ATCC VR-1361 | reverse complement strand
ACTTTTCGCAACAGTGCCGTTAATAAGGTAAATCCTTCTGATATGGCCTGGGCAATTAAAATTCGATCAAATGGGTCTTTATGAATAGCTGGCAGCCCACTAACTCCAACTGCATGCTCACTAGTAATAGGTAGCTCACTATATCCGTTGTCTAATAAACCACGACGTAATAAATGAGGTTCTACTTTAAAGTCTTTTCTACCCAGGCTATTTTTTATGGCAATCTCCCAAAGACTAGCAGCGCTAAAAAATAACTCATTATCCTTTTCACTTAATAAAAATTTAGCCTCCACTGATAATCGAGAAGAATTGCCTGCTGCCCACAGCAACACATGAGTATCTAAAATATATTTCACTCTTCACCACCAAACAACTGATCAATTTCATCATGGCCCATTGTATCAAAATCATCGGGCACTTCGATCTGTCCAGTAAGGAACCCCACCCGTTTAACTTCTGCTTCGTCTGGTGCGCTTAGAGGCACAACTTTTACTAAAGGTTTTCCTGCTTTTGCAATAATAAATGGCTCCCCAGTAGATGCCTTTTCAATTAAACGAGACAAATGAGTCTTGGCTTCGTGAATATTAACAGTCTGCATAACAGGCTCCAGTTAAACTTAGTCATATAAACTTAGTTTAGTTCAATTAACCATTAATTACAACTGTAAAATTTAACTTGCGCCCTCCGTCATCTGAAGTGCAACACTCAGTAGAGAGTTCATATTCATACAGATAAACTCTCTAGTTCGCCTTTTGACTTAGAGGGTAGAGATGGTTTATCGGCACTTAAATGAAAAAGATCGTTTTTATATCGAACAACGGTTATCAGAGGGAGACTCGCTCAGATCGAATTTGCTAGATGCACTTGGCTTTTCTCCTAGCACGATTAGCCGTGAGATTAAACGGCACACCCCAATCGATTTTAAAGGTCTTTATTGTCACCGGCTTACTTCTCGCTGCGCACAAGAAAACGAGCTAAGGCTAAGCAAGGACAAGCTTTTTCAACAAATTTTCAGTAAGAGGTAAAAAAACTGTTGATTTCATCAGCGGTTAAGCACTCATACATCCCCCGATGTTA
>NZ_AMFF02000089.1 GCF_000297215.2 Piscirickettsia salmonis LF-89 = ATCC VR-1361 | reverse complement strand
ATGCAGATAATGAACGTAAGCGTCGCTACCTCGGTAGGTATTTTGCACATCCAATGATGCAAAATCGCCGAGCAAAACGCGACGACTATAAACCCTCGGCTGTCCGCGTCACACAGCGTTACGTGCCTTGAATCGGCACACTCCACTACTGTGCTCTCACATGACTCTACGGTTCGTATAGATTTTTAGACACTCGTTACGCTTGCTACAGACCTAACGGCCTTTCGCAACTCCGCTCTGCTAAAAACCCGAACCTACCTCGGCCTACTCACCCCGTGCTTAGCACTCCATGGCTCGCAGCGAAAGAAGCTATGCTTATATACGGCCAACTAAGAGAGTGTTGGGAACGCGGAATTGAAGAAATTTTATTAGGTGGTATTGTGGAGCGTTATAGGAATAGCGTCCAAACTCAGCAAATTTTATTAGTTTCCGATATTACTGTAGAGGATTGCAAAGATATTGAAAACGGAATGACTAAATGCTCTAAGTGGCTTCCAGGTCATGATCTGGCAGCAGGTGCACCTCAAGATATGCCAGATCCAGATGGTTTACAAGCTGATGTGGACAGCTTTAATAACTGGGTAGAAAGAATTAAGAAGCGCCGAAAAAAATGAAATGGGTATGTAAGGTTTTTTTTGGAGTGTATCGATATGTAGGGTGTGTAAAGAGCCCTACACACGCCTAAGTCTTCATTATTGGCCCTGGATATTGCACAACTAATTCATCTGCCGTCAATAAAGTAAAGCCTTCTGATATAGCCTGGGCAATTAGGATACGATCAAATGGGTCTTTATGAATAGAAGGCAATCCACTGACTCCAACTGCATGTTCACTAGTAATAACCAGCTCACTATATCCGTTATCTAATAAACCACGACGCAATAAATGAGGCTCTACTTTAAAGTCTTTTCTACCCAGGCTATTTTTTATAGCGATCTCCCAAAGACTGGCCGCACTAAAAAATAGTTCATTACCTCTTTCGCTGAGCAACAACCTTACTTCAGAAGATAGTTTAGGGGAATCACTTGCGGCCCATAATAATACATGAGTATCTAAAATATATTTCACTCTTCGTCACCAAATAACTTTTCAATTTCATCGCAGCCCATTGTATCAAAATCATCTGGTACTTCGATCTGACCAGTAAGGAACCCCACCCGCTTAACGTCTGTTTCGTCTGGTGCGCTTAAAGGCACAACTTTTACTAAAGGCTTTCCTGCTTTTGCAATAATAAAGGGTTCACCACTAGATGCTTTTTCAATTAAACGAGATAAGTGAGTCTTGGCTTCATGAATATTAACAGTCTGCATAACAGGCTCCAGTTAAACTTAGTCATATAAACTTAGTTTAGTACAATTGATCATTGATTGCAATGCAAGATTTAACTTGTTATATATGATACAAACTATAACAACTTTAATACTATCAAGGCTTTCAGCCTGGACACCTCTACTCACTCGTTATATTATCATTATATAGATCAATAATATAATGAGTTTGAGGCCAAAATGGGCTTAAGTAAGCAAGCGCGAATTTTATCTGAACGACAGGAACGGATTGTTATAACTCACCTCAAAAACACAACCACACCGCAGCGAAACCTCGTTTTGTTTTTGCTGTCGATAAAAGCCGGACTCCGTGCGAAAGAAATTGGGCACTGTTGCGAAAAAT
>NZ_AMFF02000088.1 GCF_000297215.2 Piscirickettsia salmonis LF-89 = ATCC VR-1361 | reverse complement strand
AGGTAGCGACGCTTACGATATCTTCTGGGCAGACATTATCATTTTCTGGACGTATCTCTTGCCTAAGTAAGTTATGCTCAGGTAGGTTTAACAGTTGAGCAAGTTTGTCATCGAGCGCGGTGTCTGCATTTGCTGTTGCAGCTTCTGAAGGTGTTAGGTTTTTTGGATCTAAGGGACCTTGATTCTGCTTCATTGAGGCAAAATAGCAGAGATCTTGTAAGCTTGAAGCTTCTCTAATGAGTGATTTTTTTAGTTTTGGCAGGTTTAGCTGTTGAAGTTCTAGTTTAATTTGCGAAAAGCTCTTTGAAATTTTTGGAAAATTTTCTTTTATTAACTCACTGATTGAGTAATCTGCCTGTGCTTCTGCTGGGTTGGCTGAGACTTTTCTATATGCTGGATTTTTTAGTGTGTGTTGATATTGACTATCTGGATTACCTTCTCCTTGAATAATTAATAAATTTTGTAGGTTTACGCTGTCATAATGGTTCAAGTACAGTGTAATATTCTTTGGAATCATATGAGGGTTTGAGTTAAATATCTCCTGCAAGCTAAGTAATATATCTGTTCTATCATCGTAAAACTCATAAGTTACTATATCGTTTGGATTTTCGGTTGCGGCTTTATGCATTTGGGCATATAAAAGCGTAAGCTTTGATGGATCAGGCTGTGTTTGTGGGTCTTGTTCATGTTTTTCATGACTATGATAATCTTGCAAAGCTTGTCTAAATGACTCTCCTGGAGCTAAGTCATTATAGATATCTGCCATTAACACAGAGTCAAATTCTGCGCTAATTTTTTTAGCAAAATCAACCATAAATGGATAGCAGTACTGGCCTTCTCTATTCGAATTGAGTTCTTCTTTTTTGTAGTCTTGACGGTCAGAGCCGAGGAAAACAGTCGATGATGCAAATTCTTTTGCTTGGCTATCAAGGTGATCAATAAGTTTTTGATTAATTGTTATAAGGTGCTCTAAAGTTAGGTCTTCTTTGGGGTTGCCTGGGCTATGAAATGCTCGAGCGTTATCTATATTCTCATTATAAAGACAACCATCGAAATCTAAACTGATAAAGCGCTTTTTAGTCATATTGTTAGCCTTTTAAGTAGGGCCTCAGTTAAATATAAACTTAAAAATATTAAAAGGTTATTCATCAAAATAATTCTGAAAAATTCTATGAAATATATATAAAAAATAAAGTTACTCTAGTTTAAGGCCCTTTTAAGGCTCTATAGTCTAAGCGAGCCATAATCAATTAAAATATGCTGATATTATTTGCCATAGCTCTCTAAATAATGAATTAAATTTCATTTAAGTTTATTTTTTATATGGTTTCAATATAAAGTAGTGTTTGTTTTAAGTCAAACCCTTAATTATGAGAGATTAACTTCATGAAAAAAAATGTTATTTTGTTAATAGTGATGGCGGCTTTATTGTTGCTTTTTTCTGTTATATCGTTTGCTGCTGAGTACTCGCTGTGTCAAAGCCAATCTGTAGATGATCCACAGAATTATGCCACTCAACAGCAATATCAGTGGATGAATGAAAGGGGCTCATTTTATAGATAATGTGTTAAGTTGTTGTTTATAGCTAAAGCCGTTCTTAAACGGCTATTTTATTGCTTAATTAGGGCTGTATTTATTAGGGATTATCTACTTTTGCTTCTTATCGGGTCTATTATTTATATATTATCTATTATTTGTATATTATTAAGTGCTCAGCTAAAAGAGAAAGGATGACAGTTTGAATTTAGAGCAAGATGACTTACCTTATTTTAGAGGTGAATGTGATGATTTAATTAATGAGCTGACGCAGTCTGTAGATCTTCTTGCTGAAAATCCAAAAGACAGTGATACCATTAACTCTATGTTCCGTGCGATTCATACCCTGAAAGGCAATGCTAAAATTGCCGGTTCCGTTGAATTAGAGAACTTATGCAGTTTGATTGAGGATGTCTTAGAAGCCTTTCGTCAAGGGAAACTTGAGCCGAATCAAAAATTATTGCAGCTTGCAAATTTATCGATTGATGGCTTAAAAAAAATATTGGATGAGCTATATGAGCTTAAAGAGGCGGATTCTGCGCACCCAAAGTTAATTGCGGCTTTGCGATTTGTTGTTCAGAGATAGTATTAGCGAATGCTAAATTTAATAAATTTTATGATAAAAAAAAACCTTATTTTTATTGTATTTTATTTATCAATAATGCAGCCTCCTTTGGTTATTGCTAATAGTCCACTGGTTGAGAATTTTTCAATTCAATTGTCTAAACAGCTTGAAGAAAATATCCATCGTCAGTGCCAACAATGGACTAAGGAACTTGCTAAAGCAGAAATGCAAGACAACTTAGGCCCAATAAATCAGTTACGGTTTAAAAAAATCTATGATAATAACTATCCGCTGTGCATGGTTGAAACGATAAAACGAGTTAAAAATTACTTTGCTAGTATTAATACCAAGCCTGACCGAAAAGACTTTAATATCATATTTAAAAAATAAAAAAAATTTTTTATTGTTAATAAAATGCAGGCCTAAGGGAAAATCAATGCGTTATGAAGTAAATGGTTAATTTTATAAAAAGAATTAAATTTAGCAAGGCTTTATCAAAGTCGCCAGCAAAGCCGCGAGTTCATGTTTTTTAGAGTGAACTTCAATAAAGTCATCTTTAAGGGTTTAAATTTTCCACAGCCGAATAATCATGATCATAAGAAGAGTTATGATTATTTTTGAAGTAACGATCAAACAACAACATGGGTTGATTTTTATCGGGATTGTTTGATAAAGAGAAGAAATTTTCATCATCACGGGCTTTAGTATTTAGAAAATATCCGTGTTGTGGAGCGTGCGTTCCATATCGTCCGTAATGTCGGATTCCTCTCATTGAAACACGTTGATTACCAGGAAAAATATCCTGTTTTAGCAAATTATATTCAGGGCGTTTGAGCAACTGAAGTAATAAATCACCTGTTGTTGTGGTGTGTTTTTGGTGAAAAAAGCCGCCTTTTCGTCGGACAGCTGCAGCAAAGCATAATTGTTGTAATGTAGTACAGCTATCAAGCACGTGTTGTTTTTCTGCTGATGTATTTGATGCTTTAAGTGCTTGCTTGATTGCTAAGAACTGTTTTTGTTTAAGTTTTTCTTCTTTATCTAGAGCTTCTGAAGCTTTTTGATTTGGGGTTGCTAAATCTTCTTGATTTAGGATTGAGAAATCTTTTTCATCTAGAACGGCTGGAGTTTGAGATAAGTTTAAAGCTGTCTTAGCCATTGCAGGAGAAACAGGGGGAGTTTGGGTTGAATCAGAACTGGATTCAATTGAAACTAACTCTAAAGTTGCAGGCTCTACACACTTCTCTAACGACTTGAGTCTTTCAGCGTATTCTGTGTTTCCTCTAGACATAGAAGGACCGGAAGGCTGATTTGAAGAAAAATGCCTTTTAAACTCATTGTGATGCTGAAGTTTATGTAAAATAACCGTAATATCTTCATTTGATTGGACCTTCTCAGCCTCACTCTTGCATTCAGCAAGAAAAGAAATGTAATCAGAATCAGCACCTTTTTCTGCTTCATGCTTATGAATATCTTCAAGTAACCTTAGTAGATTAAGGCGCAAGTCTTCCAGCAACATTTTTTCCTCCAACAGCAGATTAAATAATTAAGCTGATTTCAATTTTTAATAATATTAAATACTTATAAAATGACGGTAATATTTATTATGAAAATGTTTTGATTATAAATCATACAATAAAGGGGGGTTAAATTAAATTGTTTTTTATTGATCATTATTTAGTTGTCTATTAAGACTTTATTTATTAATTAGTTATGAATAAAGAAGTGTCAGCTAAGGCGTGTTAAGTACGGAATAATTGGGCTTTTTAGTTCCAAATTATGATGATGTGGATATGTGGTGTTAAGGTTGTAGGGATGTTTTAAATGTGATTTTAATAATGTTTAGCTATCGCTGCGAGTCATGTGAGAGCACAGTGGCGACGCTTACGCTAGCTGTAGTACTTGGCTAGCTGGGAAGGGCAGTGGCACAATCAGTCTAAAAGATTTAAAATAAATTTTCATGTTATTTGTAGTTACGTATAAATTTAGGATGGAATAAATGGTTAGGAAGAACCAAAGATTAAGTGTCTATGGCTTAGGATTAGCGATTGGTATTGTGTGTGGGGTGACTTTAGTTATTTTAGCTTGGTTGGCTGCGGCCTATGGTTATGCGGGGCCTGTGGTAATATATTTAGGCTATGCCAACTTTCTTTAAAGGATTTGTTGGTGGCCTATGGGGGCTTGTGGACGGTTTCATTGGTGGTGTTATCATTGCTATGATTTATAATTGGGTTGTTTGTCGGCCTATCAATGAAGAATAGTCATACTAAAGATGTAGCATAATCTGTTAGAGTGGTAGACCATACTCTCCATGTGATTTTATATAATTTTATATGGCTTGATTTAATAAAGCTCAAGTTAAAAAAATAATACTATTAAGCTAGCTTTTAGTTTTTAAGGTCATTAGGAGAAGAAGAGCATGGCTATATTAAAGGTAATAAACCCTGCGACAGGTGTATTGCTTCATCAATATGAAACAATGTCCAGAGAAGAAGTTCTCGCAATTATTGATGATACTGCTCTGGCTAGACGGTGCTGGGAAACATCCAGTTGGCGTGAGCGCAGGAGTTTAATGCACAAGCTTGCTGCTTTATTACGTCAGGAAAAAGCGTCTTGTGCACGCATTATTACCGAAGAGATGGGTAAGCCGGTGACTCAGGCACAAGCAGAAATTGAAAAATGCGTAGTGCTTTGTGAGTATTACGCAGAGTTTGCTGAGGGCCAATTGCAGCCTGAATTAATCGACGCTGGACGAGCTAAAAGCTATCGCTGTTATGAGCCTTTAGGGGTTATTTTAGGAATTATGCCTTGGAATTTTCCTTTTTGGCAGGTCTTACGTTTTGCTGTGCCCAATATTATGGGAGCAAATGCTGTATTGCTAAAGCATGCTCCAAATTCAACAGGTGCGGCGCTTATGCTTGAAAAGCTGTTTGTTAACGCTGGCTTTCCTAAGCATTTGTTTCGTAGTTTGGTGATTGATGTTGATTTAATTTCTGCCGTGATAGAGCATGTTGATGTTGCAGGTGTGGCGTTAACTGGTAGTGATCGGGCGGGTAGAGCTGTAGGTGTACAAGCAGCACAGGCATTGAAAAAAGTAGTATTAGAATTAGGTGGTAGTGACCCTTATCTTATTTTAGCCGATGCGGATCTGGATTTAGCGGCAGAGCAATGCGTGATGTCGCGTTTAAATAATACGGGGCAGGTCTGTATTGCTGCTAAGCGTATTATTGCTGTTGATGCAATTTATGATGAATTTGTTGGCAAGGTTATCGAGTGTGTAAAAACTTACCATTGTGCGGATCCTATGAAAGCGTCAACAAAGATGGGCCCGCTGGCGCGCTTAGATTTATTAGAACAGCTGGATCAGCAAGTGCAACGGAGTGTTGCAGCAGGCGTAACGTGTATTTTAGGCGGCAAACGTGCAGAAGGCGAGGGTTATTATTATGAGCCGACTATTTTGGTTGATGTGAAAAAAGGCACGCCGGCCTATGATGAAGAGTTGTTTGGCCCTGTTGTAAGTATTTTATCAGCCCAAGATGAAGCTGCGGCCATTAATATTGCGAATGACACGCCCTTTGGTTTAGGAGCTGCAGTATTTACTCGTGATATTAAACGAGGTGAGAAGATTGCGCGTGATAAAATTAAGGCAGGAACCTGTGCGGTTAATACATTGGTTGCTTCTGATCCGAGATTACCCTTTGGTGGCATTAAGCAATCAGGGTTTGGCCGTGAGCTGGCTGCTGAGGGCTTGCACGAGTTTATGAATATTAAAACAGTGATTATTGATTAATTTTGCAGGTGATGATGTGAGTTATTGTGATTATGATGTTGTAGTGATCGGTGCGGGGTTTTCAGGATTAGCGGCAACGTTATTTTTAGCGAATGCAAATCGGCGTGTACTGTTAGTAGGTTCACAACAAGGAACAAGGAATCATCACGCGCTGAAAGCTTATAATGTCGTGGGATATGGAAACAAGTCGCCACATTAGATTATTGCAGAGACGAATCAACAGCTTGATAGATTTAGTAAGGTAAAACGCTGCTATTTACAGGTTAATAGGATCATGCAGCGTGAAGGTTATGATGACTTTTTAATGACTTTAAGCGATGCGAGTTCACTGATTGTTAAACGGGTTATATTCGCAACGGGAGTGACAGATTTATTGCCTAATATTGAAGGGATTCAGCCGTTTTGGCCTCATAATATTTTTCATTGTCCTTATTGTATTGCTTATGAGTTAAGAGATTTACCGCTCGCTATTTATAGCCCGAATGATGAGGCCTATATGATGGCAAAAATTATTCATAAATGGACGAGTGATTTAACTGTGTTTACCGAGGGTCAGGCTAATTTTAGCGCTGAGCAGCAACATGAGCTGGATCAGCTTGGGATTAAGACTAATACTCAGAAAATTTGTACTGTTTCTGGTGAGCCTGGTCAATTTATTAATTTTCACCTAGAAGGTGACAAAGACCATGATGTACTCTTGCGGCGTGGTGTGTTTATTCATTTAGAGTTTCAGTTGAATAATAGAGCGTTAATCAATCAGTTAGGCTTGGTAGTTACTGCTGAAGGCATCGTGTCAGTTGACTCTAGCTATCAGACGTCACAGGCAGGTGTGTATGCCGTGGGTGATATGAGTCATTTATTTCAAAAAATCAGTCATGCTTTGCACAGCGCAAATGTGGCTGCATTTCATCTTGACCATGAATTGGCTATGATGCCTTACTATTGAAATGATTAGGGTGCTTTATTGCAAGTTGCTCTGCATCACTTAAAACGCCTTGAATGGCAGTGATAAGTTGGTTGATAGCAGGCTTGAGCTGATGATGTTTTCGGGGTGGCTTCAATTGTTTTTCTAGTTCAGCTGAGATTGTTTTTAATTTTAGTGTTCCGCAGTAACAACTGGCACCATGAAGCTTATGAACACAGTGGCTAAGTTCATCAAAAGCTTGATTATTGAAAGCTGTTTTGATGGCTTGAAGATCTTCAGGTAAGCGTTTAATGAGTAATTCTAGCAATTCAAAGAAAAGCGCTTCACTACCACTGGTGAGCTTAATGCCCTCATGAATATCAATATGCTCAAGGCTAGGCCAGCTATGTTCAATAGGTTGATAAGTTGAGAGGGAGGTGGCCGAATGAGTTTTAATATCCGTGTCTGTCCAATGTGAAATTAGCGCTCTGAGTTGATTTTCATTAATGGGTTTGGTTTGATAGTCATCTAAGCCAGCTTCAGTCATAATTTCTTTATGGTCTGTTGCATCAGCACTTAAGGCAACAATCGCGGTGTGTTTGCCCAGGGGAGCTTCAATTTTGCGGATTTCTTTGCAGGCCTGTATGCCGTCCATAATAGGCATTTGGATATCCATTAAGATCAAGTCAAGGTGTTTCTTCTTAAATAATTCGATGGCCTCTATACCATTGGTTGCGGTAGCAACTTGTACACCAATTTGTTCTAATAATGCAGAGACTAGCTTTAAATTTGCGCTATTATCATCGACAGCAAGAATATGAATATTATGATATTCCGTGGGGGTTGGTAGTGGTAAAGCATGTTTTGATTGGATTAAAGGAGGTTGTTCTTTATCTGAATCTAGTAAAGCGCTAATTTGTTGTAGTAAATAAAGATGACGTATGGGTTTGGCAATCAATGCTGAGGCTTCAATTGGCTTTGAGCTACTATAGAGCATTTCTTCTGAGCAGTTGGCGAGAAGAAGAATGGGGCTTTGGCAAGAGCGACTGATTTGTGGTAGCGTTTCTTTTTGTAATTTTCTTGATTCTTCAATTGTATTGGTACCGATGAGGATAATATCGGCTTGCATCTCTTGGGCCAATGCGGTTAAGCGTTGTAAGTGCTCGGTATAGGTCACTTGAAATCCCCATAATTGTAATAAATGGCGTAGGGATGTTCGAGTAGCCTCATAAGGCTCATAAAGTAATGCGTGTTTGTTGATAAATAACGCCGGTTGAGATGGCATTTCTGTGACGCGTTTAGCTTTAAATGTAAACCAAAATCTGGCGCCTTGCCCTTCTTCACTGCTGACGTTGATATTGCCACCCATCTGCTCTGCTAAGCGTTTACAGATAGCAAGGCCGAGACCAGTGCCACCGTATTTTCGCGTGGTACTTGCATCTGCTTGAGTAAAGGCTTGAAATAAATTACGCTGTTGCTGTTTTGAAAGACCGATACCGGTATCTGCAACCTCAAAGCATAGTGTGACGTCATTATCTTGTTCATCTTCCAGAGAGAGACGGGCGACTATGCGTCCTTTATGGGTGAATTTAATTGCATTGGCAATCAGATTGGTTGCGATCTGATTTAAACGTAAAGGGTCAGCAATGATCTGATTGGGGACATCGTTATACATGATAAATGCAAGTTCTAGACGTTTTTCATGGGCGCTTGGAGTAAGTAACATTAAGGCTTCTTCAAAGCAATCACGCGATGCCATCATGTGGGGCTCAAGCTGCATTTTGCCGGCTTCGATCTTAGAGAAATCAAGAATGTCATTAATAATACGCAGTAGACGATCTGCTGAGCGATGGATGGTTGAGGTGTAATCGGCTTGGCGTGTTGTGAGCTTGGCTTTGAGCAATAAGTTAGTAAAGCCGATAATGCCATTGAGTGGAGTACGTAGCTCATGACTCATATTGGCTAAAAACTCAGACTTTACACGACTGGCTTCTAGGGCTTGCTTTCTTGCGATGTCTAACTCTATGTTTTGTACTTCGATGGTTTCAAGTGTTTCACGAAGATCTGCGGTGGCCTGTTCGATACTTTGTTGTAGCTCTTCATGAGAGCGATTAAGCGAGATAGCCATGCTATTGATGCCAGTTTCTAGGGCTTTTAGTTCGCCACCCGCACCGGTATGTACTCGTGTGTCAAACTGGCCATCTTTTAATTTTTTAATGGCGTTGACCAGTTGTAATATAGGATCGGTGACATCTTTGCCAAGCCGTAAACCAAAGAGTGCGCTAATCGTTAAGCCGATGCAGATGATAAACAAAGTAACAAAAAAAGTTTGGTATTGGTTTAAAATGGTCGGAATACGTGTCATTTGTAATGCGAGCCAGCCAATTGGTTTGGTGTTGCTATAACTGGCACTTGCATGATTGGGTGTGATTGGCACAAGGAAAACAAGATTGGTACCACTCGTCATGGTGCGTTGTTCCAGATGACTAAGTGTATTGGGTGAGAATAATTCCATATCATCAAGGCTAATATTTTTACCCGTATGAGCGAGTAAGTGTCCGTTGCTATCAAAGACTGAGGCACCTTCGACATCACTATAGGTAACAGCAGCATCAGTCACTTCTTTGAGTGAACCTTGGTGAGTTAGTAAACGTGCTTGTGTATCAAGTAATAGTTGACTGATATAGGCATTACCACGTTGTTGCAATGTTTGTTCTAAAGATTGCAAGCGAATACTAATAAAGTAGCTACCTAGCAAAATTGATATGGTCAGTGTTGGGACGAGGGTGAGTAGGGTGACACGTGTTTTAATACCCCATTCTTTCATCGACTAGCTCCTAGAATAACCTAAGCGCTTAGTATAGCATTGAATGGGGTGAGGGTGCAGGAGCAAAAAGTGAAGTAAATTAAGAGCTTCTGCGGCTAATGCGACTAAGCTCTGCTAAAGATGATGCTTCAGAGAGGTGATTAGCAACGCTGGGTGTACCGATCTGTTTGCTAAGTTGCCACGCTGAAAACATGCCACGAATAATATGGGGTTTCTCGTTATCACGGACGAGAAGATAAGGGGTCCGCTTGTCGTGTAGTGTGTCAACGATATGGCCAACACGTGCGCCTGTGATTAATTTATAGTCGATACATAATAATTCTTCAATGGGGAACATGACGAGGTTGACGGCAATATTGGAACGAGGTGTGCCACGATCTTGGCTAATCCGCACTGGCAACTCACCGTGTAATTGGCGAGAAGAAACCAAGCCAAGCATTTTAATATCTTGGTTTTTAACGATAAGGGTATGAGCGACTGAGTAGTTCGCTTCCTTGATTGCATCATCGAGCTTGGCATCGGCAAAAATCGAGAGTGGCGGATTGTTTTTAAAATCAATGAAAGCCTCAATAGCAGGAGTATCAAGGTTGACGACCTCTGTTAAGCATGGGGCATGATAGAAATCTTCAGGACAACTTGCACTACTTGTTTGCAAGATAGCATAATTATGCGTCATTAAACCAACTCCTTATCAGGGTCTTTTTGTGTTTATGTCTAGGAATAGAGCCTGTTTTTATGCCAACAGTGTATCTCGCCTCTATAGTTTCAGCAAGTTAGTTATACTTACTGTTGCTGTTAGTATGATTATATATTTAAGTCCGGTGGCTAGGTGTATTTGATGGCGGGTTTCTTTATTTTCATCTAACGAATATTTTGGTAAAAATCAAAGGTCAACGCTTGAGTGTTGTGTTAAAAGTATCGGCGTTTTTCTAGCATTTGTCACTTACGATATAGACTTTAGATATGTAGGCCGGTATTTGGTTGTTTAACCCTGCAGTTTATTAATGATATGTATTATTAAATTAGGCTAGATCAAAGAGTAATCTAGCCCAGTCAGTTGAAGGTTTATTTTAAATATTTATCAGTGATTGTTTTGATAAAGACACTGTCTTTTTTAACGTCTTCAAGGCCTTGTTGATAAGCGTTGATGGTTTTTTCATCGACAGAAAGGTTAAATGCATAATATAACTCGCCTTTTTTCAAGACATAAGCTACTTTAAACTTGCTTGTATCAATATTGTTTTTCTTCATCAAGTCAATCGCGCCACTTTGTTCATAAGCGAACATATCAACACGTTTTTTCTCAACCATGCGCGTTAATAAACTAAATTTATTAAGCTGATGAATGTTTGCAGTGGGTACCTTATTGCTACCTAGTAAAATAGCACCGATATCGCCCCGAATCGCCGCAAATTTATATTTTCTTAAGTCTTCGGCACTGTTAATAGTAATGGGGTTATCTGCAGAGGTGAAGACAACAATTTTAGTTTGAGCAATTGGGCCCACCCATTTAAACAGAATTTCACGTTCCTCAGTGCGTGTGGTTGCGAATAGCATGTTCTTTAATCCAGGTTTCTGCGCTTGAGAGTAACCACGTGCCCATGGGGCAACTTTGATAGCGGCGATATCCTGGGGAGCATTAATTTTTTTAATAACTTCAGTAAGCAATTCAACGGCATAGCCTTTAAGCTGTTTATCTTTATCAAGATAATTAAAAGGTGGGTAGTCTTCAGTCATGATACGCAATTTTTCTAGGCCGTAACTAGAAAAGCTGAAGATGATCATGCTGACTATAGCAATAAGCTGTTGAAAACGTCTCATCTTGGTTACTCCTACGGTGAGATTATTTAGAGATTAGTTTATTAAAGGGTAGTTGGTTTTGAAACATTGGTTATGAAGTACTGTGAGCGTGTCTTAATTAGTAAGATTTAAAAATAGTGTTGCAGTATGGCAATGCCGACAATTTATTTATTTGTAACTTACACTTAGGTTAGAGGTGAGGTATTAGGAGGTAGTTTTTATGGCACGGCAGCGGAAGAAGCTAAATCATGAGCAAATTAACTATATTAGTCGATTGATTGCGAGATTATGTGATGGTGGTTTAGCGGGTGCTGTAAAAATGGCAGAAGATGTGAATCCAGGGTGTGATGCGCGTGAAGTTAGAAAATTATTTTACAAAATATCAAGTTATTCTTATTGTTCATGGCCAAAGCAGAAAAATGAGGGTTTACTTTCAATTAAAGATGGTGATGAGTTGCAAAGTTGGTTAGAACAGTACTTTACTTCGAAATATTATCAGCGTTTGATGGCTTCTTTTAGACAGAATAAGTTTCATCAACAGCGTAGGTTGGTGACCCAACGTGTCTATGGTGTGTCAAAGCTGGTGGCAGATTACTCAAAAAATAAAGCAAAAGAAAAAACGTTAGGTACAACACAAGGAGAAGTAATCAGCAAAATTGTCGAGACTTTTATCTTACTTGAAGAAACCGTTGCACGTATGAATCAAGAACGCGTCAATCTCGTACCATTTTCAGTGATTGATTTAGTGGAAGCGATGCCAAACCTTTGTCAGTTAGAAGACTTAGCTCAAAAATCAGGTGAAAGTGCGACTGAATTTTTAAAGAAATTAAGTAATGAGAGTCAAGTCGAAGAAAAAGTGTAAGTGATAGGTGTTATAAGTATTTTTTATCATTGAGCTATGGCTAGGCTCTCTAAATTTACCTAAGGCAAAACTCTCAAGGTAAAATAGAAACTGTTTGTCAGATTATAGGCTATAAAACCGATATTTTTTGCTGTTTTTCTGTTTTTTATATATAAGCATTTTTGCTAAAGTAAAACTTGATTTTAAGAGGTGAAAACCGATATGCTGGGAAAAATAAGTTTGCAAACCGACTTACAAGGACAAAAACAAGGACTCCACATATGAGTACAGATTTGCCAGGGCGAGCTGTCTATCTTGTTGATGGAATGAGGACCCCCTTTTTACGTGCACAAGTTCCAGCACCTGGGCCATTTGCTGCCGCTGATTTGGCTGTACGAGCAGGACAAAGTCTTTTTTCGAAGCTTTCCCTCTCTCCGAAAATCATCCAGCACATTGTCGTTGGCTGCGGTGGCGCTGCTGCTGATGAAATGAATATCGCACGTATTGTTGGTTTACGTTTAGGGTGTGAACAAAGCACGCCGGCGTTTACTGTGCAGCGTAACTGTGCCTCTGGGCTACAGGCGGTTGATAGTGGTGCACAGCTGATTGCCAGTGGGCGTCATGATCTTGTGTTGGTAGGCGGGTGTGAGGCGATGAGTCACGCTCCCTTGATGAGCCATCCTAATATTGCGCGTTGGTTAGCGCAGCTACAAAAAGCAAAAGGGCATTGGCAAAGATTAAAGCTTATTCCCTCGTTTCCATTTAAAAACTTAAAGCCTGAAAGTGCCTTATTGAAAGGTTTATCTGACCCTGTGGTTGGACTATCGATGGGGCAAACTGCTGAGATTATCGCTAAACGCTTTCATATTGATCGGCAGATGATGGATGCATGGGCGGCACAAAGCCACATGCGTGCTCTGGCAGCACAGAAAAATAATATATTTAGCGAAGAAATTACGCCATTATATGATGGTAAAGGCAGTAGCTATTTAATTGATAATGGTGTTAGAACTGACTCAACCGCTGAGCGCTTAGCTAAGCTAAAGCCAGTTTTTGATCGGCCTTATGGGCATGTGACTGCAGGTAATAGTTCGCAGCTTACGGATGGCGCTTGTTTATTATTATTGGCCAGTGACAAAGCGGTTAAAAAATATCAGCTAAAACCGTTAGCGAAAATTAAAGATGTCGCTTGGGCAGGGCTTGATCCTCGACACATGGGTCTGGGGCCTGTTTACGCGAGTCATCAGATTTTAAAACGCCAGAAAATAGTTATAGAACAGATAGATTGTTGGGAAATTAATGAGGCCTTTGCCGCGCAGACATTGGCTTGTCTGGCTGCGTTTAATGATCTTGAATTTTGCAAAAGCGAGTTAAAGCTTAGGAAAGCTTATGGTGTGATTGACCGAGAAAAAGTCAATATTCACGGCGGAGCGATTGCAATTGGGCATCCGGTAGGCGCTTCAGGGGCAAGAATTTTATTGCATTTAGCACAGGTATTAAAATCTAACAATGCACCAGCACAAGGAATTGCTAGTTTGTGTATCGGTGGTGGGCAGGGTGGAGCGATGTTGATTGAAAACTGCCAACAAAAGGAGACAGTTGAGTGAGTTCATACAGTGCTTGGCAGGTTGTCTGTGATAGTGATCAAATTTTATGGTTAAGTTTAGATTGTCCGCAGTCATCGACGAACACCCTAGGTAAAATTGCTTTGACTGAGTTGGCGACTATTTTAATACAGGAAGTTGAGGGTAAGGCATTACAAGGCATCGTGATTCAATCTGCAAAATCTTCAGGCTTTATTGCTGGGGCGGATGTCCATGAATTTGCAGGTTTAGAAAATATTGCAGATGCCTTGGCTTATGTGCGTCAGGGTCAAGCTGTTTTTAATAAATTAGAAAATATTGGCATTCCAACCGTCGCTTTGATTCATGGTTTTTGTTTGGGAGGTGGCTTGGAGTTGGCGTTAGCTTGTCGTTATCGAATTGCCAGTGATAGTGTGAAAACGCGCTTAGGTTTGCCTGAGGTGATGCTCGGTATCCAGCCAGCTTGGGGTGGGACGGTACGGT
Source organism: Piscirickettsia salmonis LF-89 = ATCC VR-1361 (assembly GCF_000297215.2). Taxonomy (GTDB): domain Bacteria; phylum Pseudomonadota; class Gammaproteobacteria; order Piscirickettsiales; family Piscirickettsiaceae; genus Piscirickettsia; species Piscirickettsia salmonis. The sequence continues at coordinate 7,841 of NZ_AMFF02000088.1, read as the reverse complement.
TACCTGAGCGCGTTGGTAGCTTGAATGCACTTGATTTAATGTTAACGGGTCGAACATTACGTGCACAGCCAGCGAAAAAACAGGGCTTAGTTGATCAAGTGGTTGCTGAGTATTATTTAGTCAAAGCGGCTAAACATTTTATTTTATCCACACCATCACCTAAAAAATTGCCTTGGACTGAGGTATTAACGTCGCAAAAATGGGCAAGGCCTTGGTTGGCAAAGTGGCTGATTGAGCCTAAATTACGAGAAAAAGCACGTTCAGAGCATTACCCCGCTCCATTTCAAATACTGAGTACTTGGCAGAAAAGCCTATCACGTGATGCGGCCTTGAATGCCGAAATTGCCGGTATCGAAGCATTAGCGAAAACAGAGGCGGCCAGAAATTTGGTGCGCATTTTTTTATTGCAAGAGCGTTTGAAAGCAGAAGCTCGGGGAAGTTATGAATTTAAACGGGTCCATGTGGTTGGCGCTGGAACGATGGGAGGAGATATTGCCGCATGGTGTTTGGCTAATGGCTTACAAGTGACTTTGCAAGATTCAAGCCCTGATGCTATTGCAGGCGCCTTTTCTCGTACGAAAAAGCTCTTGCAGCGTCGCTTGCGCACGGATTACTTGGTCAAAAATGCACTTGATCAGTTAACGGCAGATCCAGAAGGAGTTGGTGTTAGTGATGCTGATGTGATTATTGAGGCCATTGTTGAGAATGTGCAAATTAAACAAACGCTTTTTGAAATGCTAGAGCAAGAAGCGAGGGCAGATGCAATTTTAGCAACGAATACATCGTCTATTCCTTTAGATGAGATTTCAAAGGCGATGAAGCAGCCTGAACGCTTAGTCGGTATTCATTTTTTTAACCCTGTTGCCAAAATGAAGTTAGTTGAAATTGTTCGTTCTGAAAAGACAGCAGCTCAATCTGTTCAGGCGGCGAAGGCATTTGCCAAGTGGCTAGACCGGATTGCTGTGGAGGTAAAATCTACGCCAGGCTTTTTGATCAACCGCATCTTATTGCCTTATTTATTAGAAAGTGTGCAGTTATTTGAAGAAGGTGTTCGTTGTGAAGATATTGATGAGGCCGCTCTTGCATTTGGCATGCCGATGGGGCCTGTGACCTTGGCTGATCAGGTGGGTTTAGATGTATGTTTATCGGTTGCAAAGACACTGTGTGCGGCGTATGGTGGTGAGGTGCCTAAGATATTACAGGAGAAAGTGGAGCAAGGTCATTTAGGCGTAAAAGCAAAGCGCGGTTTTTATGAATATCGGGAGGGTCAGCCGGTGAAAAGTAAAGCTTCAAACATGTTGACTGCTGATATTCAAGAGCGCTTAATTATGCGATTACTGAATGAATCGGTTGCCTGTTGGGATGAGAATATTGTCACAGATGCTGATGTACTTGATTTAGGGATGATTTTTGGGACTGGCTTTGCTCCATTTCGAGGGGGGCCAGCACAGTATGCCAAGCAATTAGGTCATCAAGCATTAAAGACGTTGGAGAGCTTGAGTAAGCGCTATGGTGCTCGTTTTCAAGCTCACCCAGGATGGCAACGTTTTTTAAACAAGCAGGAGGCAAGCAATGAACCTAATCAGGAAAAATGATAAACGGCTGCGTTTATTAGAGTCAGCTCGTGAGCTGATTCATACGCAAGGTTTTAGTAAGACAACACTCGCAGACATTGCTCAACATGCGGATGTTCCCTTGGGAAATGTCTATTATTACTATAAAACAAAGGAAATGCTTGCACTTGCAGTGATTGAGCGTTTTAGTAAAAACTTAAAATATCATTTGCAAGGTTTAAATGACCTTGATGGGCCTATGCTGCGATTAACTGCGTTGTTGCTTGAAGTTGAAGAAGAAGCGACAGTAATTGCTGAGTCAGGTTACTTTTTAAATAGCTTAAGTTTGGAGTTTAGTCGTGAGCAAGGCGTACTTGGTGAAGCTACTCGGGCGTTATTTTGCCAACTGCTCTCTTGGGTTGAGCAGCAGTTTGTGCAGTTAGTAAGTAGTGAGCATGCTGCTGAATGTGCACAAAAATATATAAGTCAGTTGCAGGGGGCTGCGTTATTGACTCAAGCGTTGGCCGATACTTATGTTTTAGAAAAGCAATTATGTGATCTTAAGCGCTGGATAGAAGATCTCACACAGTAATCGGGAGTTGAACTTCACTCTAAAGCTGATATTCTTGCGAATAAGATCATTGGAGATGAGTGAAGTAATGACAGATAATACTATGTATAAAGTGGTCTTTATCAATCAAGGGGCCACTTATGAAATCTATGCAAAGCAAGTGAGTCAAAGCAATCTATTTGGCTTTATTGAGGTTGAAGAATATATATTTGAGCGCTCGACGATTCTAATCGACCCAGCAGAGGAAAGGTTGCAAGCTGAATTCGCGGATGTGAAGCGGAGTTATATTCCTGTTGGTGCGATTATTCGTATTGATGAAGTTGAAAAAAAGGGCTCTGTTAAAATTCATGAACATACGGATAGCAACGGTAAATCAAAGAGTAATGTTACGGCGTTTCCAAATAATTTTTATGGCCGCGGACCCGATTCAAAATAACGTGTTTTTATAATAGTGCTATTTATAGCAAATATATAGTGTATAGAAAATAGGATATTTTTTAATGTTAGGTCCGTTACTGGTTGGAATTGAAAGCATTGATCTTAGTCGTGAAGAACATCGATTGCTTGCCCATCCGTTAATTGGTGGGGTTATCTTATTTGCGCGTAATTACAGTGATCCAGAGCAACTTGCCCAGTTAACTGCACAGATTAAAGCGGTTAAATCACCACGATTGATGATTGCCGTTGATCAAGAGGGTGGGCGAGTTCAGCGCTTTCATAATGGTTTTTCAGCGATTGAGGCGATGGCGCATTTGGGCGAGCGCTATAATAGTGACTCTCAAAAAGCTTTGCAAGAGGCCATAGATGTGGGTTGGCTCTTAGCCAGTGAGCTTTTAAGCTGTGGTGTGGACTTTAGTTTTACACCTGTTTTAGACTTACGTGATGATGCGAGTCAGGTCATTGGCCAGCGTGCATTTTCTGACCAACCTGAGGTTGTTGCAGCACTTGGAGAGAAGCTTATGCAAGGCATGCGCCAAGCGGGTATGACAGTAGCCGTTGGTAAGCATTATCCGGGGCATGGCGGTGTCGTTGAAGATTCACATTTGACTTTGCCTGTGGATACACGCTCTTTTAGTGAATTATGGCAAAACGACTTGCTGCCTTTTCGCAAAATGATTCAGGCCGGGCTCGCGGGTGTGATGGCCTCGCATGTCGTGTACCCTCAGGTTGATCAAGCAAGCGCAGGGTATTCGCACTACTGGCTGCAGAATATTCTGCGTGAGCAACTTGGCTTTACAGGGCTGATATTCTCAGATGATTTAGGCATGGGCGCCGCTTTTCACCAAGGAGATGCAGTGGCTCGAGTACAGGCTGCTTTGCAAGCGGGTTGTGATATGGCCTTATTGTGTAATGAGCGAGACGATGTGCTTGCGGTCCTTGACTCATTACCTTCAAGTTTGGCAACAGATTTAAGTGCTCGAGTTCAAAATTTTTATGGATCGACTTCTTTGCAATCGCTTGCAGCGTTAAAGCAAGACGCTCGTTATCAACAAACTTTTCAGCGTGTACAGGCTGCTCAATTATGCACAATATAATTAACTATTTTTTAAATGATCAAAATGGACTGACGTCTTTAGGCCTTGCGGTTGTTATTTTACTCACTGTATTTGTATTGGACCGCGTTTATATTGTTGTAATGAATCTATTGCTAAAGCAATCAGCTAAATCTAAAAATATTTGGGATGATTTTTTTATTTTTGCATTGAAATCACCCATACGTGTACTTGCTTGGTATTGTGTTCTGCTTTACTTGTTTGCTTTTACACCTGATTGGCTACAGAGTCATTTTAGTGTGAAATTTACAGTCATTGCGCGTGAGGCAGGTATTGTTGTTGCATTGGTTTGGGCATGTTTGCGTTTTATTAGTCGTGCTGAAACTTATGGTCTGGATCATTGGAGCGGTTCGCGCCGTGGACAAAATTTAGATAAGGCATCGATACGAGCCATTGCCAAGTTTAGCCGTATTATCGTGATTATCTTGGGTGTAATTATGATTTTACAAGTCATTAATATTCCTTTGTCTGGTATTTTAGCTTTCGGTAGTATTGGTGGTGTGGCCTTTGCTTTTGCCAGTAAAGATATGGTAGCTAATTTTTTTGGCGGTTTATTAATTTATTTTGATCGGCCGTTTTCAGTGGGAGACTGGATCGCTTCACCGGATAAACAAATTGAAGGGACGGTTGAAAAAATTGGTTGGCGTTTAACGCGTATTCGTACTTTTGATAAACGGCCGTTGTACGTGCCGAACGCTATTTTTCCTAATATTGCCGTGCAAAATCCATCGCGGATGTTAAATCGTCGTATTAAGGTGATCGTAGGGATTCGTTATTGCGATGTGAGCCGTATTGAAAGTATTTTAACGGCTATGCGAGTGATGCTCCAAGAGCACCCTGAAATTGATCAAAAGCAAACACTGTTTGTCAATTTACAGGACCTTGGCCCATCATCTTTAGAAATTTTAGTGTATACCTTTACGAAAACAACGCAGTGGGTGAAGTATCAAGGGATTCGTGAAGATGTGTTATTAAGGTTATTACGCATTGTTGAGGCCCATGGTGGCCAGTGCGCCTTTCCAACAACAACGCTGGATTTTTCTGAAGAGCGAATAGATATTCAAAATAGCGAAATAAGGCATGGTGAGTAAAATTAAAACCAATAGCGACTTTTTAAGCTTATCTATACTATCGCTATTTTTTTTATTTTATTACGTTTATTTTTAGCTTAAAAATGACTTTAAATTATAGCCATTTTTTGAGTTTAAAAAAGATAATCAGTGAAATGGCAATCCCTATCATGCCAACAAGGGTAAAGTCGTAACCATGGGGATTATCAAGGCCAGGCATTTTGATAAAATTCATGCCGAAAATACCGGTGACCAGTGTAGTCGGTAGAAAAATTGATGACATCAGGGCAAGTACTCGCATGACCTCATTAGTTTGGTTGCTGATAATTGAAAAGTGTAATTGTAATAATGCTTCTAGGTCACTTTCCAATTTTTGCGCATGACGCAATACACGGCGAATGTGTTCTGAGATATCACTTAAATTAATGTTTAAGTGTTCGACGACTTGGCGATCAAGTGCAACATCTGTACGGATGCTATAGCGCCAATTGCGCAGCACGTCTTCTTGTTCTTCACACAGCGTGCGAATAGTTTGAATATCCCCTTTGAACTCCATAATTTCATCCCAATTTTTAAAGGGTTTATTATGAGTGAGTAATTTATTTTGCCAGCGAGCGAGGCTTTCACCCATTAAGGTACGCACACCAAGAAATTGATCGACCTTGGTGTCGAGAATCATTTCAAGCAAAGCCTCCGGGTACTGTGGAATGCGCCGATGCGTCATACTTAAACGTTTGACGACTGTCGGTATTGCTTCATCTTCGGGGTTATGCACGCTGATGAGAAAGTCATCGATTAAAAAGAAAGCGCAGGAGTCTGTTTGCAATTGTGGCATATGAATAGATTTCACCGAGCGAAAGACAAGAAAGTCATAATCGTACATACTGTCAAAAGCAGATGGGTGATTGACAGTCACCTGATCTTCAAGGTGACGTTCATGAATATCCACTTGGCAGAGTTGTTTGACGGTTTCAAAAAGATTATGTTGTTCACCCCGGGTAAAGTCGAGCCAAAGATAACCAGAGCTGGGGACTTCTTTGGGGAGTGTATCGAGGCGGTGCACGCTCTGCTGATCGATGTGGAAGATATTCAAAATCACCTCCTCTTTTTAATTAATATTGATTTAGGTTAGTTTTATACATATTTTGTTCCAACCTCATCGGGCATATCGCTATAATACAGATTTTTAATCACGATTCCAGACTGTGACTGAACTTTGTATATACTTATTGTAATAACACACGGAATATTAGGGATGTTTATGGATAAGCCTTGGTTATCAGAGTATCCACCCGGTGCATTGACAGATATTGATCCAAGTCAATACAGCTCTTTAGTACAAATGTATGAAGAAGCTTGCAAAACGTATCAGGGTCGGCCAGCATTTAGTTGCCATTTTTTTTCATTATCTTATGAAAAGATATACCAATTAAGTTCTGATTTTGCAGCTTTTTTGCAGCATGAGTTAAAACTTGTTCCAGGGGATCGCTTTGCGATTCAGCTGCCTAACTTGTTACAGTATCCGGTGGTGTTATTTGGTGCGTTACAAGCGGGATTAACCGTGGTTAACTTAAACCCACTGTATACAACGCGCGAGTTAGAAGAGGTCTTAGAGGATGCGAAGCCTAAAGCCATGGTAGTTTTGGAAAACTTCGCAAGCAAATTGCAGGATATTTACCAACAAACATCGTTACAGCATATTATTGTGACTGCGGTTGGTGATCTTTATCCATTTGTAAAAAAACAGCTAGTGAATTTTGTCGTACGACATGTTAAGCGTACTGTGCCCGCTTGGTCGATTGCACCAGCGCTTTGTTTGAGTGATGCTTTACGTCAAGGTGAAAGTTATACGCTATTACCAGTGAGGCTTGATGCTGAATGTTTAGCTTTTTTGCAATATACCGGCGGTACAACGGGTCACCCTAAAGGAGTGATGCTTTCTCATCGCAATATTATTGCGAATTTATTGCAAGCTAAAGCATGGATTGGTCAAGATTTACGAGGAGGGCAGGAAGTGATGATTACCGCACTCCCTCTCTATCATATCTTTGCGCTACTTGCAAATTTATTTCTATTTGTCATGTTAGGTGGCCTTAATGTATTAATCCCCAATCCGCGCGATTTAAAGGATTTTTTAAATGTTTTAGCAAAAACCCCCTTTACTGGAATAACCGGGGTAAATACCTTATATGATGCGCTTTTGCATCAAAAAAGCTTTCATGAGCTGGATTTTTCTCACTTGCGTGTTGCGATTGCTGGTGGGATGTCTTTGCAGCAAAAAGTGGCAGAACAATGGCAGCAAGTAACAGGTAAACCGATTGTTGAAGGCTATGGCCTTAGTGAAACATCGCCATTAGTGACTTTAAACCCACTGCAACAAACTGGGTTTACGGGCAGCATTGGCTTACCTGTGGCATCAACAGAGGTGAAAATATGCAGTGAGCAGGGTGAGACTTTAGGGGTTCGTGATATTGGTGAGATTTGTGTGCGTGGCCCACAAGTGATGCAAGGGTATTGGCAGAATGAGCATGCAACGCAGCTGGCATTGGATGATGAGGGTTGGTTTAAAACTGGTGATATAGCTTATTGTGATGAGCGTGGTTATTTTTATATCGTCGATCGCTTAAAAGATATTATTGTTGTCTCTGGCTTTAATGTTTATCCGGCTGAAGTTGAAAATATTATTATGGAACTTGCACCGGTGCGCGAGGTTGCGGCAGTCGGTGTTAATTCAGAGCAATCAGGTGAACAAATTAAAGTGTATATTGTCTTAAATGAAGGCGATTTATTGACAGAAGATGAAGTAAAAGCACATTGTACTCAGCAACTAACCGCTTATAAGCAGCCTAAAATCATTGAGTTTATCGATGAGCTACCGAAGACAGTTGTGGGTAAAGTATTGCGTCGTGCATTAAGGGAATAACTTAATTTATATTATATAATGGTGACTCTATCTTCATTTACTATCATATTGTTTTAGTTAAAGATAATTAACTAATAAGAGTGAATTATATGAAATACAAATACAGCTATTAGTTGTATGCTTTTAGCATACAATTCTTTATTAAGAAGTATTGTGTCACTCAGAACTTCG
>NZ_AMFF02000087.1:47272-58256 GCF_000297215.2 Piscirickettsia salmonis LF-89 = ATCC VR-1361 | reverse complement strand
ATTTTTCGCAACAGTGCCATTGATTGTATGCTGTTGGTAAATTGGCAACATTTAAATAGGTTAAAATATAAATGCGTTTAGCATTGGCATTTTGGATTAAATTATCAACCGCAGCTTTTACATTCATAGCGATGGTGCCTGGAAACGAAACTGAACCAACTTTGCTAAAAAATGTTTTAAGCTTAAAGCTTAATAAGTCATTTGATAGGGTTTCAGCAATATCATTACCGCCTATATAGATTAAATAGGCCGTATTATCATTTTTTACTACTTTTTTAGTACTTAAGTCATTTAAATAAATATTAACCTGCTGATTTAGTCCGGGAATAGCAATTTTACTAATAGAGACTGTATTATTTAGATAAGATTGCTTTAAATTATATAGACTTTGTTCATCTATCATTTGAAGTGGGGTATAATCTTGATTAGTAAAACCATTAATAGTTAAAGCACCTGCCCAGGCATAATTTAATGAAGTTGATGCGTCTGGGACTGTGCTTGCTTTATACAGATTATACCAAGAAGTTAATTTTGAGTTTATTGTAGTTGTTGTGAGAAAAGCATTATAGATAAAATATTCTGGCCAATTAATACTTCTATAGGTTTTAACTTGTCCATTGATGAGGCCTTGCGGCGATGAAGCATCGCTTAAAAATTGTTTGGTGGGGTAGCTCCAGTTGATGTTAGATTGAGGAACTTGAAAGTTTGTACCGTATAATTGTGAATTGACTGGATTCGCTATTGGAATATATAGATTATATGGTGGAGTATCGCTAGAACTATAATCATTTGGTTCTGGGAAATTGCCGGTATCGCTTAGGCTGTCACCAAAGATGACGAGTCTTTCAAATGGTAAGGATGGGCTCGCGTATGGGGTAGATATCATCCCTAGACATAGGAAGCTGACAAGAAAGCGTTTAAGCATGAAATAACCCTTATGCTGATATAGTTTATCTATAGTCTATCTTTTTGAATCCTAGCATGGTCGATTATTTAAGGCAATAATATATGATTTTAAAAGATATAGTAAATTGCTAATAAAATAGATAATAATTTATTATTGTTGTTATATTTTAAATGATTTTTAGTGGATTTATTTTTTCTGGTTGTAGTTCTAAGTGCCGGTAATTTAAGATGTGGAATAGCGTTGGTTTGAGTACTTGTTCTTTTTAAGATAAATTTTTAATATAACAAAATAGCCTAAGAAGGAGAGCTAGGTGATAGATAGTCATTTAAGTGGGGCATACCAGCGTTTATTGGTCTTACCTGTAGCACGTATGTGCCGATTGTCAGCAAATATGATTACTATTTTAGGCTTGTTGAGTGGTTTGGTCTCGGCGTTATGCATTGCATTGGGCTGGCCTTCTTGGGCCGCTTGTTTGTTATTGCTGTCAGGTTATTTAGATAGTCTTGATGGTGTTGTTGCTCGTTATTATGCACAGAGTTCAAATCAAGGTTGTGTTTTGGATATTTTCTGTGATCGGATGGTAGAGTGTGCTGTCATGCTGGGTTTGTTGTTGGTTGATCCAGGTGCACGCGCATTGGCTGCTTTTTTAATGCTAGGTGCGAGCTATTTATGTATTACTTCTTTTCTAGTGACTGCTATTTTTTCTAAGCAAGCGCATTATAAAAGCTTTCACTATAGTCCAGGTTTAATGGAGCGTTGTGAGGCGTTTGTCTTTTTTATTGTGATGATTTTGTGGCCGGCCGGATTCGCCGGCCTAGCATTTGCTTATAGTGGCTTGGTCTTGTTGACTGCTTTGATGCGTGTGGGTCAGTTTATTTATTTTCATCGTTTGAGTAATATTTGATGCCAATTTTAATAGGCTTACGGTCGTTATCACGGCGCCAATTATTGGTATCACGTAATGAATATGCACAGCCACAATATTCTTGTTGATAGAACTCTTCACGCTTGGAAATGTCGATCATGCGTTTAGAGCCACCGCCTTTACGCCAGTTATATTGCCAATAGGTCATCTCGGGGTATTTAACGGCGGCACGTACGCCGCAGTCATTGATTTGCGTCATATTTTTCCAACGTGAAATACCAAGAGAGCTGGTAATGACTTTAAAGCCATGCTCATGTGCATAGAGTGCAGTACGCTCAAAGCGCATATCAAAGCACATGGTACAGCGAATGCCGCGCTCAGGTTCATGCTCTAGGCCTTTGGCGCGTTTAAACCAGTTATCAACATCATAATCTGCATCGATAAAAGGAATGCCATGTTTATCGGCAAAGCGTTTATTTTCTTCTTTGCGAATCTCATATTCACGTTTAGGGTGGATATTTGGATTATAAAAGAAAATTGTATAATTAATACCGGATGCTAAGAAGGCTTCCATCAACTCACCTGAGCATGGTGCGCAGCAGGAGTGGAGCAAGAGTTTATCTGCACCGTTAGGAAGTTCGAGGGGGTCACGTTGTACCATGATTGGTTCTCAAATATTGCTGATTTTGGCCTTATTATCTTAATTGTCTGCTATTGATGCAAGCGGTATTAAAAAATGGGCTGATAAAGAAAGTGAGTTAAAGTGATAAGATAAATTAAATAATAAAAGAAAGCGTAATTAAAAAAGAGAAGAAGTAAAGTGATTAGGTAACTATGCATGGAATTAGTATTAAAAGAGATAAAAGATAAAATAAGCCAAAAATTAGCACTTTGGCCTCAAGTGACGCTAATGACAGATGATTTAAAAAGGTATTTTGACTATTATGGCTTTCCTTTGGCTGATCATATTGACATTAAAACCCAGGCTATTTCAGTTAAAGATTATCAAATTGCCGTTTATCGCTTTAGGCCAAGCTTAAATCTAAATCCAAGCCAGTCATCTCAGCAGCCGTTGCGACACGTGTTGATTATGCATGGGTATTTAGATCATGTCGGAGTTCATAGTGACTTAGTTAAGGAGCTTTTAACTAAAAACTGTCAAGTGACTTTATATGATATGCCGGGCCATGGTTTATCGACTGGGTCAAATGCTGAGATTGATGATTTTAGTCGTTATATTGAGGTATTAAACCAAGTATTATCCTGTTTACAGCAAGAGCAACAATTGCCTGATACGATTATAGCCCATAGTACGGGTGCTGCGACTTTGATTTTAGGCTTATTATCTCAGCAATTACCTGATGTTTTAGCGATGAAAGTTGCTTTAATTGCGCCCTTAGTACGCATTGCTAGCTGGTATCGAGTGAAGTTGGCTTACTATTTAGCACGGCACTGGCTTAAAAAAGTCAAGCTTGGTAAGGTTAATAATAGTGCGGATAAGGATTTTGTTGACTTTTTAATGAATGATCCGTTGCGTCATGGCATGATGCCTGTGCAATGGTTAGAAGCGGCTTTTCATTATGAAGCCGGTCTTAAGCACTATGCCTGTTGTGATAAGGAGTTAATCATTATGCAAGGCCGTAAGGACACTACAGTGGCGTGGCGTTATAACCTACGTTTTTTGCGAGATAAATTTCCATATTCGCGTATCTATTGTCTAGAAAATGCCAAGCATCATGTACTGTATGAAAGTACTGAATTGCGCGAGTGCGCTCGTAACATTTTATACGAGCGCTTAGATCTGTTGTAATAAGTTAAGCTTAAAGCCTAGCTTAGACGAGTGTTAGGCAATGACGAAAATGTGCATTATGACCGTGGACGATATTTAAGTATGCTTCTTTGAGTGTGTGAGTGATAGGCCCGATTTGGCCATCTGCGATGATTTTATCGTCAAGGGAGCGAATCGGGGCAATTTCTGCTGCTGTTCCTGAGAAAAACACCTCATCTGCTTGATAAAAATCATCAAGACTGAGTTGGGTTTCTATAGTGTGAATGCCTAGAGTATGAGCGAGCTCTAGTAGCGTTGCGCGGGTAATGCCGGCAAGAATATGGCCTGTTTGTGGGGTATAAAGCGTACCTTCTTTGATCATAAATATGTTTTGGCCACAGCCTTCGGCAACATGTCCATCGGTGTCGAGCATTAATGCTTCATGGTAGTGGCTGCCACGAATACATAAAGCGGCTAAATTGCTATTTAAATAGTGCCCAGCAAACTTTGCTGCGCTGACGGTTGTGCTTGGATGAATACGTGCGATTGGGCTGGTTTTTACATCGAGTAAGCCTTGTGGAACGATGCTTGCATTTGGCCAGCAGGCAATAGCGCACTCTGCATTGATAGCGGTCGGGGTCACTTGCATGCCGTAGCCAAAGTAAGCGACAGGGCGAATATAACCTGATTGCAGCCCATTGGTTTTGACTGTTTTAATCGTTGCTTCGGCTAAGGTAGTTAAGTCGTAGTCAAGCTGCATATTTAAGGCTTGGCAGGAGAATAAAAAACGCTCTAAATGTTCTTGTAGGCAAAAGATTGCTGGGCCTTCGGGAGTTTCATAACAACGAATGCCTTCAAAAATCGCTGAGCCATAATGTAAACTGTGGGTAAGAACATGGACGGTTGCCTTGTCCCAGGCGATGACTTGGCCGTTATGCCAAATCCACTGTGTAGACTGCATTAGATTACTCATGATTGCTTTAATTTAGTTTATTACTGGGTGTCTTGATGTTGGTGTTGGCATCATAGCATCGATTAATGGTATGGTCATCTGTATAATAAAGCAATTTTATACGCTTTTATATAAGCAGTTAATTTGGAAATGGCTAATTTTAGGGGATGGCTGTGATTGATTTTGTAAAATTTTTACACGCTGAGCTGAGTAATCTCAATGAGATGATAGAAAACGATGAAGAAGTTGAACAGAGTGAATTTTTAGTAGAGCGTTTGACAGATGTTGAGGCTCTATATTATGACTTCGTTAAATCAAATAAAACAATCATCAGTAGTGAGAAAGAGGCAGAAGAAACAGAAGAAGAGGCTAGCTATTACTTATTTGCAACTTGGTTGTATCTTGAGCAACAGCAGCGCGGAAAAATTCCAGCAGATGAAGAGAGCTTTAATTTTGATAATGTTCAAACCGTGACCGAAGATGATGAACGTATTGATAATGCATTTTTTATCGTTGGCATGTTTGAGCAACACCTTGAAGATATGGAAATGCTGGATGATGAACCTGATCTGCATATAGAAGAAGACGATGATGATGACGAGCCTCGGCACTAGATAGTGCCGAAGAGGCGGTCGCCCGCATCGCCAAGTCCTGGACAAATATAGCCCTGTTCATTGAGATGCTCATCGATTGCTGCGGTGTAAAGCTGGATGTCGGGGTGGTGTTGTTTGAGATAAGCAATGCCCTCGGGTGCAGCTAAAATATTCAAAAAATGTATATTCTTGATGCCGACTTCCTTGATACGCGTTAATGCGGTTGCGGCAGAATGCCCAGTTGCTAGCATGGGGTCACAAACGAGAACGTATTGGTCAGGCTGTTGAGGTGGGAGATTAAAATAGTAGCAGTCAGCTTGTAGGGTTGTTTCATCGCGCTTTAAGCCAATATGACCGACAACTGCATTTGGAAACAGAGCGGTAATTCCTGAAACCATGCCAAGCCCTGCACGTAATAGTGGAATGATCATGGGGGCGGAGTGATTAAGGCACCGGCTTGTGCAGGTTTGTACTGGGGTGGTGATGGTTTTGGTTTTTATAGCAAAGTGGCGGCTGGCTTCATAAGCGAGTAGGTGTGCGATCTCACTGGTAAGGCTGCGAAACAGTTGTGTCTCTGTTTTTATACAGCGCAGCAAGCTGACTTTATGGGCAAGAGCTGGATGATTTATATGTTGAGCGAATGATGTGGTTGAATCCATAGTATTTAAGCCTTTGTTTTCTTATTTTTTAATTTGTTTTTAGTATAGTGGCTGTATAGCAAAATGCTAAAACCCACAGTGACTTTACTATTTTTTATTTATCTATAATTTATGAATTAAATAACTGGACTAATTGGTATGCTTCATAGCTAGCCAAGATTATAAATAATAAGGCAGAAGCGATACGAATTTGTTGCAATGGGAGTTTTTTACACCAGATTTTTCCAAGGAAAACCGCAGGAATATTAGCGATCATCATACCCAATGTAGTACCCAGGGTCACCCAGAAAATAGTTTGATACTGGATGCTTAAAGTCAGTGTGATCAATTGAGTTTTATCGCCGAGTTCTGCGATAAAAAAGGTAATTAAGACGACCCAGAAAATATTTTTATTTTTTGTTTTTTTAGGTTCACTTTCATCTAATGTATCAGGGATTAAGGCCCATACGGCTGTGATAATAAAAGATAGCATCAGCAGGCTATGTAAAATAATGGGGCTGAAAAAGGAGCTGAAAAATACACCCAGCCATGTGGTGATACCATGATTTAATAAGGTTGCGATAAAAATAGCCAAAATAATCGGCAGTGGTTTTTGAAAGCGTGCGGCAAAAAGTAAAGTGAGTAATTGAGTTTTATCACCAAGTTCTGCGGTGCTAACGGTTAATGTAGAAATTAAGAATGAGTGCATTTAGAGTTCTCCAGAGCTGCCGAGCTTTGCAATAAGCCAATAGCAAACCACTTCTAAGCTCGGCGCTAAAGAAGTTATTTACTACTGGTCTTGCTAACCTTACGGCGCGTGTGCCATGAGATATTCTCAAGTATGTTGACACATGCCTTTTGATAACCGGAATAGTTGGAAATCAAAAGAAGCTACTCCCCAGAGTTGGGTAGATTGTATGGCGAGAGTAATAAAAAGGCAAGCGTTTAACTTGCAAACTGTTGATGGTGCGCTAGCGTTTGGAGAATATAACATTTAAAAAATAACTTAAAATTGATGCATCTGATGAAATAATATCGCCAGGCACAGGTAAGTTTGATGTATGTTATTTGCTACAAGAGGGGGCAGCTGGAGGGTAACCATCCGGTTTTCCTGCATGACCATCAAGCATCAACCTAGATTCCCCTTGTACTTCTCTTATTCGCCTCGTAACTATGGATTCTAGTTACTTGATATATTCTGTTCCATTTGTAGGATTATCTGAATTAGTATCTGTATAAATGGCTGTAAATTTTTGTTCCCACGCTTGCTCTACTTGGGGGAGAGAGTTATCAATAAACACAATACTTGAATGGTCTGTACTACTGTTTTTTAAGCTGCGATCTCCTGCAAGCCATTTCAGTGTAGCAAGTTTATCACCTTGTTCATTATAGTATTCAAATCGAGGACGTTCCAAAGGTGTTGGATTTTGTTCCATCCACTTAAATGTAGCAGAAAATTTATCCTTAATTTCAGTGCGGTTTTCAAAGTCAGGGACTAATGCATAATCTGGATCTAAATTAACATTATACTCAGCTTTAAAAAATTGTCTGACATCTCTTTCTGTTAAACCTCCTGAGGTTATACAGGCAATGCTATCACCATTGGCTAAAATTCCTTGCAATAATGGCTGTCATTCTTTCTTTATGTAATGTATAGCATTTATAGAGCCCATAGGGATTATAGCTTGAGAGAGTGTAATTAACCGAGTTTACTTTTGTTTGACGGTTACTTGTATAAAACAGTGTTTCATCTATATCAAATGCAAAAATCATTTTTGGCATATTTTTATCTCCACTGTTATTCTAAAAAATTTATGAACTATAATATAAAAAAATATTTTTTTATTGTTTTTTTAAAATAAATTTTTTAAGTTAATTTTCAGTATCTCTAAAAGTATTAGTAGAGTGTTCTGCAGTTAAGAGTAACGCGTGTAAAACCTATATTTTTATTGGTTATTAGGAGTGTGAGCCGGTGAATTACTCACACCAGCACCAGAGCTTACTGAGTGATGTTGAAACATAAGGGATGATGGCTCTTTACTATCACTTTTTTCTTGAGATTGATTTTTTATGTTTTTATCGTCTTGGCTGCTTATTAAAAAATATTGACTTGAACTTTCTTCTTCATATTTAGCATGCTTCCATAAATCTTCTTCACAAACAGCTGCATTGATTTTAGTAATTTCTATTCTTAGTAAATAGTGGCTATGATGGTTTAAAAGCTCAACAAGCTGATTGATTTCAGGTGCAGTACTTTTTAAATCTTTTACTTTTTCTAATACGGCAGCACATAAGTTGGGTAATGTTTGAGCTTTATCAATTGCTGATTTTTTTGATTCTTCTATATCTAAAGTTTTAAGAGTTTCTTTAACTTTTAAAAAAGCCTCTGCTTTTTCTTTTTCACTATTTTGAGCGCTAAAGGTTTGTTTATTTTCATCCTTTACCTGAGATAAAGCATAACGGCGTATATCTCCCATGTGTACTGGCTTATCATGTGGTGATATCTTTCTTTTAAAATGATAATTTTTATAATCATTTAAAATTTTTATAAGCATGTCACCTTCAGGTGTTATTGCCTTAAAATCATATGGCTCTCTTTCTGATATAATCTTGCATAGCTCACCTAAGGTGTAACAACATGTGAGAGATAACTTTCTTGATGTTAATAGGTCTAGCTCTTTAATTTTTTCTATAATTGTTAAAAATGCTATTTTATGCTCTAGTTCTCTTTTTCTTATCGCTGCAGCTAAATTTTCTTCTGCTTGTTTGTAATAAGGTTTAATTGTTCGTTCAGCAATTATTTCTTCGAGTTGTTGAATGTAGTGTGTTCCATTTGTTAAGTCATTTTTATTATTATCTGCATAAATTGTTTTAAAACCCGCGGTATCTGCTGATTCAATATGTGGGGAATAGTTGTCGATTAATACGATATTTGTGTAGCAGTTCTCCCCTGCGATTTCTATAAGCGCAGATGTTTTGTCTCTAGTATTGTAGTAGTGTTGAAAATCATTACCTAAATCAATACTATATTCAATTTGAAAAAACTGTTTGATTTCTGATTTTTTTATGCTCCCTGCTGTGATAAAGGCGATTTCATCACCATTTTTTAGAATGTCCTGCATGATTTTTTTTGTTTTTTCTTTTTGCAGCGTGTGACATCCGCTAAAAGCACCTTGATAAGGGTCATAGTTTGAAGGTGTTCTTTCAACAGCGTTTAGTGACAGTAATCCTTGATTATTACAAAGTAAGGTCTCATCTAAGTCAAATGTAAAGATCATTCTTGGCATAGCTCTTAACCCCTAACTCTAAATGACTGAGTGTTAGTAGACTGCGAGTCTGATAAATTTATATTTACACTTAAAATGTCATTTTTTCAGTCTTAAAAAAATAAAAAAATTATTATGTTTATTCTTTATTTTTAATAGTTAATTTTTATTGTGAATAATTCATTGTATAAGTTATATTTTTAATGTAAATATAAAATTATATTTTTGTTTTTTTTAGTTTTTATATAAAGTTAAATTTTATTTTAGAGGTTAGTCACATACCGATGCCAATATTAGAATATAAAAGACCACGTAGTGGCTCGATTATTGAAAGAAAATTAGAAAATGGCAATATCGAAACATATCAGTCAGTGGGAGATTTGGGCAAAGGCACGCATGGCAGTGTAAGGCGATTTGAGTCACAAACGGGCTTGGCAAAATTTGCGGTAAAGCGGCCCCTTCAGATTGATATAGATGGCTTAGAGCTTCTTTGGAAGGAAAAACATTTTTTTAAAAAAGCTTACCCAAATGAGGAAGCTTTATTTGAGCAAACAGAAGATTGTGATGGTCGTTTAGTTATGCCTCTTTTTCCGGGGGATAATTTCCATGAAACCTTGAAAAAATATCCAGAGAATGCACATGAGATTGTTTTGGCCGTGGCTCTTGAGTTACAAAGGATCCACAATCTAGGCCTACAACATGGTGATATTAAGTTTGATAATGTGATTATCGAAGAAAAACATGGAGTGTTTAATGCAAAATTTATTGATTTTGGCTTCGCCTATGAAACACCAGGAGAGGCGACAGCCACATCTGAGGTATGTCCATATTTTGCACCAGAACGAACTCGGTTAACTGATTATCAAGTAAGTAAGTATCAAGTAACTAAAGTAGTTGAGGCTGATTTTAATCAAGATGTGTATTCTTTTGGTTATATGTTAGCTTGCGCACATCGTCATGCAGTAAAAATGCCGCAGGCATTTTATGGCTTTATTAAGAATGCTCAAAATAAAGTTGCTGCATTGCGGCCAACGTTGACATCTTTTCTTCAGGAACATTTGCAAGCACAATTAGGCAATCATTATATTGCAATTGCGCTGGGTAACTTGGAGGCTTATCAAGTAATTAGGGCTTTGGGTTTAGATCTTTGTGGTACAGAACTTGCGCTTGATAACCTTCAGCAGTTTGATCTACATTGTCAGCACTTAGGGCATCTTGGGCTTAAAGAGAGAGCTTGTATTCATAAAGTGCTTGATAATCCTTGGAAATTTTATGGAAGTTACGCATGTTTAAGTAGTATTTATGATGAAATTCAACAGGTTTATGAGGGCATTAAGGCTCATATTACTGCTGGAAATTGGCAGCCAAGTGTAGGTGTTCAATTTAATCAATATCAGTCGCAGGCGTTGCAAGCGGTTTTTGAGTTTTTAATGTCTGAAAAGTCAGATTTAAAAACGTTAATTAGTCAGCTTGCTAAATATGAAGCAGAATTTTTATCTTCTTCAAATATAAAAAATAATTATCCAGAGTTTGTAATGATTTGCCCTAGAATTTTAGAAAAAATAAGAGCTCAAACTACTAGCGATGTACAAGAAGAAGGGGCCTCTGCGCAACATTTATTTTTTAATCAGCAAGAAGCTGGTGCTGCTGCCGCTACAACCGCTTATATGCCGCGTTAGTTTAAGGTAAAATAATTACCTGTTATTGGCCTGTCGTGCTGTAAATATATTGATAGTTTAGTTTTGTGGCGAGAGTGGTAGATTACTATTGTGTTTTGAAACAGGTGTCTCAGCTGCATTATATAATATAGTTGGAGGTATTTTGTTTTCTAATTTTTCTGGTGATTCCTTTATTTTTTGCCATTTAAAATAACTCATCTGAGTGGGACTGATTGAAAAATTTTCAAATAATTTTAAAAACTCACCTTACGCACATGTCATAAACATTTTAATCGCCTAAGCTGTAAAACTCCAGATATGATCTGACAAGCTTAAA